>NZ_JBXWMC010000003.1:0-413951 GCF_059609665.1 Ruegeria sp. YTSC230
GATGCCTATCCGATCCTCTACACCTCGGACACGGGCCGTGTGGCGCATGAATGCATCCTGGATACCCGCCCGCTGGACGAGGCGGCCCAAGTCAGCGTCGACGACATCGCCAAGCGTCTGGTCGATAGCGGCTTCCACGCGCCGACCATGTCCTGGCCGGTCGCTGGCACCCTGATGGTGGAACCCACGGAATCTGAACCAAAGGACGAACTGGACCGCTTCTGCGACGCCATGCTGTCCATCCGGGCCGAGGCGCAGGACATCATCGACGGCAAGATCGACGCGGAGAACAACCCGCTGAAAAACGCCCCCCACACGGTGCGCGATCTGGTCGGCGACTGGGACCGGCCCTATAGCCGCGAACAGGCCTGCTTCCCCCCAGGCTCCATGGGCGTCGACAAATACTGGTCCCCCGTAAACCGCGTCGACAACGCATATGGCGACAGAAACCTAATCTGCACATGCCCCCCAATGGACGCATACGAAGAAGCCGCTGAGTAAGCGGGCTGAAACTCACGACCGACCCCCGAAATTATGGGGGTCGGCCATAAGAAATGGGCGGTGCCCCGAAGGGCAAAGCCAAAGACCATCAGGTGGAGGAACAATGAAACACTATGTCCTCAAAAATGCCCGTTCACGGCAAGCCTGCGTTGCCAGGCAAACACCCAACAGAAATCATCACGTCGATGTTGTCCTCTCTGGCGAGGACACCGAAGCATCTGCACAGATCGTCCTGGATTTCTTTGATGCCTTGAACAGGCTGGTCGAACATCATTCTTACATCATCAACATTCGCAGGTTGGCTAAAGATCCGGTCGAAGGGCCGCTGTACTGGTCTGGGCGAACGGCACTGTTTTGGGGGGATATCCACGAAAACTGGCGGTTGAATGACTCTGAGAAATCCTGGACCTCACAGGTTGTGAACCTGTCGTCGCGCACAATATTTGTCGGCAGCGCCGTTTTGCTGCTTGCTCAGATCGGGCGGGCAGAAAAAACAGTCGCCGCGGTGCACCCCAACTTCACGGCCGCAGCGCAGGAAATCGGACTGATCGAAGATGGATCGGGTATCCACATGGCCAATGATAACCGTTTGCACAGCGCATCGACCCGGTTAAGCGCATTACGGCTGTTGTCCAATTTCGTTTCGATCGATCACGGAGAGCACCTCGCAGACACTCTGCGCGGATACATCGGACTGTCCGAGCCTAAAAGGACCGCCAAAAGCCATCTTGCAATCCGGCTTTTCCAAAGGTCCGAGGCCGATCCACAAGTGCGACGAGCCATCGAAACGATGAGTGATAATCTTGAGGAGCCGTTGCGGATCTCGGATCTGGCGCAAATGCTGGGTACGTCTACCCGACAGTTGCAGCGTCGGTTCCTGAACAGAACCGGCACAAAGCTTTTGACAACGTACAGAGAGTTGCGTCTGGAACGGGCTGACACGTTACTTCGGACAACGGATCTGTCGCAGCGAGAGATTTCGGCGGCCACCGGGTTCTCTTCTGCCGTCGCTTTGGGGCGCGCCTTTCGCGCCCATTACAAGACATCCCCGGACGACATCCGAAATCAACGCTTTGCGGGACAGTTATCCGCCAGGTAGGACGAAAAGGACCGCGCCCCGGCAAACAGTCGGTTCGTCACTCTCACCTTAAGTCAAACACACTCGCTGACCCACGCGTCGGGTGAGTTGCCGTTCCCATTGGGCCGTCTTCAGAGTGCGCACTGAAGCCGTTTTGGTTGGCTCAGTCTTGTAGGTTGTAGGCGCGCTCATCGCTGGCACATGACCGCCGGACCCCGCCTTTTGAAGTTACGACGGGCTCAACTCCCTGCATTTGTCAGGGATAGGGGGCACAAACGTGAGGCGCCGCCCGGCTTTCGACCAGACGCGCCAATTCAAAGGCCGAAACGCGGGTTCCAATGCCTTTAAGATCGAACGGTCCCGCCGGGGTCATATCTATCCGGACCTGACGCGCAGTTGCATTTGAGACAAGCACCTGACCGTCCTTGGCGATTTCACACAGGCGTGCCGCCAGATTGGGCGCAGGCCCGATGGCCGAGTAATCCAGACGACCCTCAAAACCGATCCGACCCAAGGTCGCTGCGCCCGTTGCGATCCCAATGCCGAGGCCAAGACCATGCTGCGCTATACCCGCCCTGTATGGGACCATCGCCTTTCGAACATCCACTTGCATTTTCTGGGCCAGATCAACGGCTCTCTGCGCTGCATCATCCAGCGGCACCGGCGCGCCGAACAAAACCATCAAACCGTCGCCAAGAAACCGTTCCAATGTTCCCCCGCAGGCCTCAACAAGCGGCCCGCAAGTGCCGTGAAATGAGTTGAGCGCCGCGACAACCTGATCCGCATTGGCAACGGTGGCGAAGGCCGTGAACCCGCGCAGATCAGCAAAAAGAACCGTGATCTCGGCCTTACGGGTTCTCAAGACATCCGCCTCATCCGTCGCGCCGACAATCATCGCTGCCACCTGCGCCGGCAAGAAACGTTTCAGACGATTGGTGCGCTCGATCTCTTCTATCTGGTTGGCGACCCGAGTTTCCAGCGCTGCATTCAAATCAGCTAGTTGGGCTTTTTGCACTTCGACTTGCCCGTAAAGCGCACCCAGTTTTTCGCTGGTCTGGTTCACGTGGTTTGCCAGCTCGCCCAGTTCGTCCCGATTGGGAACCGTAATCCGGTTGTCGAACCCACCCCGGGACAGCTTGCTGAGCACCGCATGGATACGTTCGATCGGCCACAACAGGGACGACGAAATCGAATATCCCAACAAAAGGGCAATCCCAATCGCCGCGATCGCCGCAGCCGTGATGCTTAGGCGTGAAGTCAAATATGCTTGTTCTGTAGTCCGCGCCAGTTCGCGCACTTCCTGTTCGACATTCTGCGCCACGGTATACGCCTCGCGCTGCATGGCTTGGAGCGGCTCGAACATGTGGTCGATACCGTGTTGCGCTGCGGCTAACAGATTGCCTTCGCGGTTTAGACGGCGCAGTTCAGTGATTGCCGGTAAAATGTCCTGAAGGTCAGATCGAAGGTTCGCAATCGCCTGCGCATCCGGCATTCCGGGCTGCCCGAAACTGCGAAAACCAAGGGCAAGGTTACGCTCTAGTGCTGCCGAAACGTGAAGTATCGAACGCGTAGAAGCTCCCAGAAATCCGTTCTGACGAGGAAAGTCTTTCAGGTTTTGCGGAACGAACAAGGACAGTAGATGTGTGTTCAGGTTCGAGATCGTCGTGTGGGTGTCATTAAAAAACGCAATACGCTCCTGATCGCGCATCATCGTCTCGGACCGCAGATTGGCCTGATGCAAAGCATATAGACCAAACAACACCAAACAGACCAGCAGACCGGTTATTCCTAGAAAAGCCACCAGCAGCTTGGCCCGAACCGAAAGAGCGACCTTGGCGACGCTGAGCGCAACCAAGGGCGGCCTGTCAGGGCCACCGTTGCGGTCGTGTGTCATGCTGCACCCCCCGCCGAAATACGCGGCAGAACTGGCATCATTGTACACAAACATGCGAAAAAACGCTAGCAAATATGCCAAAATGTCTGCGCTAATAACCCTATCGAAGCGGAATGTGCGCTACTTCTCGGACGAGTCGCGTTCGGCATAGTCACGCAGGCTTTGGATATCCGCGATTTCGGCGTGATTGCGATTGATCTTCACACCCACCGGCTTGAGTCGCGAAAACGCCCGGCTCAGACTTTCGGGTTTCATGCCCAAGCGCCCGGCAATCAGCATTTTATCATAAGGCAGCTCAACCTCGCAGCCGCCGGACACCTTGTCGGACAGGTTCAGCAAAAACTCGGCCACTCTTTGCGCGCCGGTTTGGGCCTTGAGTTGCTCCAGCTGCGCGACCAGTGAATGCAAATGGGTAAAGGTCGAAGCCAGGATCGACACGCCAATCTCAGGGTCTTCGCGCATCAGGGACAAAAGAAGTGGGCTGGGAATATGCATGATTTCGCAGGCCGAAACTGCCTCGGCAGAGACTGGGTAAGGCACATTGCGCAGCGCGACCGCCTCACCAAAGCTTTCGCCACGGGTAAAGACGCTGACGACGGCCTCGGCCCCAGTCGGCGCCATGCGAAACAGCTTGACCCAACCCGCCAGAACAACGTGTACGGCCTTGGCTTCTTCCTCCTGCAGAAAGATCGTCTCACCCCGGTCGTAGCGCCGCCAGATCGCATGGCTGAGCAGTTTGTCGATATGGTGCTCTGGCAGGCTTTTCAGCAGTAACGACTGTCTGGCGATTGCCTTTTGTGTTTCATGGGCCAAGAAGTGCCCCCTTTTTCCCTGGCCAATCTCTCAGCCGGTACATTCGTTGCCTTATGGCTATGCCAAACCTGAATCCTCTGCACCAGCTTTTTCCTGCGCCACAACTTGACAATTGTCATGTCATCGCACCGCCACCATGCCTAACCTCAGGTCAAAGCCAGTATTCCCGGGAGTGTGTGAGATGGACTACCAGCGATTTTTCACCCAGAGCCTTGATGATTTGCGGGATGAAGGAAACTATCGCGTTTTCATAGATCTGCAACGGAACTGCGGGGCCTTCCCGAACGCGCGCCAGACTGATGGAGCGGTGCAGCGAGATGTGCGGATCTGGTGTTCCAACGACTATTTGGGCATGGGGCAGCATTCGGAGGTGATTGGTGCGATGCATGACGCACTGGATCGCTGCGGTGCAGGTGCGGGTGGCACGCGCAACATCTCGGGCACAACACATGACCACGTGCTGCTGGAAAATGAACTGGCCGATCTGCACGGGAAAGAGGCCGCGTTGCTGTTCACTTCGGGCTACGTCTCGAACTGGGCCGCGCTGGGAACTCTGGCGGCCAAAATCCCCGGCCTGATCGTTTTCTCTGATGCGTTGAATCACGCGTCGATGATCGAAGGCATCCGCCATTCGCGCGCGCAAAAGGTCATCTGGAAGCACAACGACCTTGAAGACCTCGAGGCGAAACTGGCCGCGACCGCCCCCAACGCGCCCAAGATGATCGCGTTTGAATCTGTCTATTCGATGGATGGCGACATCGCTCCGATCAAAGAAATCTGTGATCTGGCCGACAAATACGGCGCGATGACCTATCTGGATGAAGTTCACGCCGTTGGTCTTTACGGCCCCCGTGGCGGTGGCATTGCCGAGCGTGAGGGGCTGATGGACCGGCTGACCGTGATCGAAGGCACGCTGGGCAAAGCATTCGGCGTGGTTGGCGGTTACATCGCCGCTTCGGCTGCGCTGTGCGATTTCGTGCGCAGTTTTGCCAGCGGGTTCATCTTTACGACCGCCTTGCCCCCCGCGATTGCAGCTGGTGCTGCGGCCTCGATCCGGCATTTGAAACAGTCGAATGCCGAACGTGATCTTCAAAAAGCACGCGTGGGGCAGGTACGTGCCCGACTGGATGCCGAAGGGATTCCTCACCTTCCTAACCCCAGCCATATCATCCCCGTGATGGTAGGCGATCCGGTGAAATGCAAATTCATCTCGGATACGCTGTTGGAAGAGTTCGGTATCTATATCCAGCCGATCAACTACCCAACCGTGCCCAAAGGGGCCGAGCGTTTGCGGATCACCCCTTCGCCTGTGCATACGGACGAGGATATTGACCATCTGGTCGGCGCCCTGTCGGCCTTGTGGCACCGCTGCCAGATCGCGCGGATGCCGATGGCAGCTCAATAGCCATGGTGCCCAATCGCACCTGAGAACTTGCCGCTCTTGAAGGCGGCTTTTTCTTTGGTCACATGAGGTAGAGGGAAAAGATGACGAGCACAAAGCCGGTCAGCACCGCTGTGAACCCGCGCAGCCAGACCTGACTTTTTGCGAGGTCCAGATACAATGCAAGGATAACGCGGGCTTTGATCAGCGCGAGGATCAGGATACCGACACTCAGAAGTTCCGGCGGCACAGGCAACATGGTCAACAATGCGGAAACAACGCTTAGCACAAGCAATGTAAGCCAGGCGCGCGGGAGTGAGTTCGTGAGCCTCTGGCGGGCGCATTTGAAAAAAGATGAAGCCTGTGACACGGTGCCTATCCCAGAAGGTAAATCACGGGAAACAGCATGATCCATACCAGGTCGACCATGTGCCAGAACTGAGCGCCAGCCTCGATATTGCGTGCATCGTCGCGCCAGGCAACGAGCACCAGGATACCCACCCCTGCCAACACATGTGCTGCGTGAAACCCGGTCAGCAGGTAGTAGAACATGAAAAACGGGTGGGTCTCAAACGTAATCCCCTGCGCCGCTTTTCCCGTGTACTCAACACCTTTGATGATCAGGAACACTACTCCCAGCAGGGCAGCACCGATCAAGGCAAGACGCGCGGCACCACGGCGTGCCGCCTTGCGCCAGTTCAGCGCCTGCGCGGCGAGGTAACCTGACGTGACCAGCACTGCTGTATTGAAGGCCGCACCCGTGCGATAAAGATGCGACTGCGCCTCGGCAAAGCCCGCAGGGTCGGTCAGGCGAACGGCCATGAAGGCGATCAAGCCTGCCCCGAATACCAACAGCTCCGAGATGATGAGCACCCACATCAACAACTCACCTGGAAGCTCGTCGATCAGGGAGGTATCGCTCATGCGCCGACCAATTGGCGGTAGATCTGCGGCAGCGCCATGGTCAGGCGGTGCGGGTCGGGGATGACCGCAAACCCACCTTGTCCGAACATTCGCGGGAACCAGCTTTTGCCGGTTTTGTCGATGGTCACACCGAACACCGAATGCCCGGCGCGGCGCGCCTCGCGGACGGCCATGCAGGTATCTTCGATACCATGGCGCCCCTCGTAATGGTCCAGATCGTTAGGCTTGCCATCGGTGATGACCAACAGCAACCGCCGCTTTCGGCTTTGACCTGCTAGATCGGCCGAGCAATGGCGGATCGCGGCCCCAAGCCGCGTGTAATGGCCCGGCCGCAGCGACGCGATGCGCTGTTCGACAGTCGTACCCATCGGCTCATCAAAGCGCTTGCAGCGCTGGACGTAGACGCGTTGGCGTTTTAGCGAACTGAAGGCGTGGATGGCGAAATCGTCACCACAGGCGTTCAGGCCCCAGGCCAGCGCGGCCAGTGCCTCGCGCGCGATGTCGATCACGGCCCGTCCTGTGACGGCGCTTTCAGTGGAGCGGCTGACATCCAGCAGGATCGAGACGGCAAGGTCGCGCGCTTCGGGACGGGATTGCATCCAGATACGCTCGGTTCCTTCACCATTTGCGCAGCGATCAACCTGTGCCCGTACGGCGGCCTCGATATCCAGTTGGTCGCCATCCAGATGGCCGCGCGTCATGATACGACCGGGGCGCAACGCCTCGAACTGGCGCTTGACCGCGCGGATACGGCGGGCGGTGGCTGGGTCCTTGCCAAACTCCGCCGCGTCTTCGCGGATATCTGCATCCGAGAGCAGAACATTGACATGATCGGGCAGATACCGACCCGAACGCACATCCCATTCGGGATAGAGGATACGGCCCGACAAACGCTCTCGGTTCACATCCTCAGGGGCGAGGTCCAGATGCAGTTTCAGCTTGGTGGGCGGGGCTTTTGAGATTTGTCCAAGGCCAATCTCTTCTTGGTCGTCGGCAGCCTTTTTGGCGTTGTCGGGATCATCGTCATCGATACGGCGATTGATGTTAAGAAACTCAGCCCAGCTGAGGATGGCTTCGAACTTGTGCAGTATGAAACTGTCACTGCGGGATGCCTGATCCGATTTGCGGCGGCGGGCGCGATGGGTTTTCTCGCCAGATTCTTCGGGCGGGCCTTCAGTGTCTGGATTTTCGACCTCGTTGTGTTCGGAAAAGCCGACGGCGCGCAGTTCGGGCCACAAGGGTATCGGGCGCATCGGCTGATAGCCGCGTGGGGCGACCACGTCATCGTCCAGCTTCAGAAACTGTTCGGCTTTTTCCGACAACGGATGAAGTTCGCCCAGGTTATATCGGATCAGCTCTTCGACAGCCGCCTCGGCGGGTGGAAGGCTGGGAATGTCGCGTTGATGCAGCACCCCTCTGCAAAGCTCGGCGTAAAGTGGGCGCAAGCCGGGGGCGTCCTCCAGTGTCGCCTCGACCATGTGTCGAGCGGCGATCAGCGCAGTCAAGTCGGCGCGTAACGGATCATAGTCATCAATTCGGGTTCCGGCATGGGCGGCCGCAGCCGCCAGCCAGACGTACAGTGCGCCGTTGGCCGCGCGCACGGGAAACACCGCCAGACGATCTGGCAGGCGCAGAACCTCGCCATCAAATGAGGCGCGCGGCATCAATTCAGTCTCGGTAGCAAGCCGGCGACGCCAGCTCAAACGATGACGGGACACCTCGGGTGAGACCGGACGCAATTCAACGCCCGGACTACCTCCCAGCCCTCGGAAAAGGACTGCCAGCCGCCCCGCGACCTCAGAGAGGTCGACCGCGGCTCCTACGTGCACCTCAGGTGCATCAAGGCGGCTGGCGAGGGTGTGCCACAGTTTCCCGATCGTTTCTTCGGGTTCCCATGGCTCAAAGTCGATCTTGACCATCGGCCGGCCTCACCCAAAGACAGCCGTGACAAGATCGAGGAGCCCGCGTTTGATATCCTCGTCATCCGTCAGAGGTTCGATCATTGCGGCAAGGATGGCGCGGTCGGTGGACATGCCTTGTGCGATCAGCGTCGCGGCATAGACGACCAGACGGGTGGAAACGCCTTCCTCCAGATCCTGACCCTTGAGGCCCCGCAGCTTGCCTGCAAGGCGCACCAGTGGTTTGCAGCGCTCCAGCGGAAGACCGCTTTCCTGGGCGACAACTTCCGCCTCCATCTGGGGCGACGGGAAGTTGAACTCCAGCGAGATAAACCGCTGCCGGGTCGAAGGTTTCAGGGTTTTCAGGATATTCTGATAACCGGGGTTGTAAGACGCCACCAGCATGAAACCAGGCGCAGCCTCAAGCTCTTCACCTGTGCGGTCGATCGGCAGGATGCGCCGGTCGTCGGTCAACGGGTGCAGCACGACAGTCACGTCCTTGCGGGCCTCGACGACTTCATCGAGGTAACAGATTGCGCCTTCGCGCACCGCGCGGGTTAGCGGGCCATCGACCCAGACGGTTTCGCCACCTTTCAGTAGGTATCGCCCGATCAGGTCGGCCGCGGCCAGATCGTCGTGGCAAGCCACTGTGTAAAGCGGACGGCCAAGGCGCGCGGCCATATGAGCCACAAAGCGGGTTTTTCCGCAGCCTGTCGGACCTTTCAGCAGGACCGGCAAGTTGTTGGCATAGGCGGCGGTGAACACATCGCATTCATCGCTTTGGGGCAGGTAGAAGGGGGCGTCAGCCGCCCCCGTTCCCATTTGAATGGAGCCATCCATTTGCATCACTCCGCTGGGGTTTCAGCTGCGCCCGGCTCGATGATCTCTTTGCGAGGCACCCAGACCGAGTAGATGAACAACAGCGCACCAAGGACCACCACGACGCCAGAGCCAAAGCGCATCCAGTAGAAGATCGCGATCTGGTCTTGCACGTCCATGAAGTAGTCTCCGACCACGCGCTGCATGTGCGTCTGCACGGTTCCGCCGAAAGTCAGCACGAAGGTCATGAAGACCATGCCGCTGGTCATCAGCCAGAACGACCCCATGTTCATCACCTGATTGTACGGATCGCGGTTTTTGAGGATCGGCATGGCATAGCTGAAGATCGCCAGGTTTAGGCAGACATAGGCACCGTAAAAGGCCAGGTGACCGTGGGCTGCGGTGATCTGCGTACCGTGGGTATAGTAGTTCACCCCGTGCAGCGTGTGCAGGAAGCCCCATACCCCGGCGCCAAAGAAGGCCAGCGTGGCACAGCCAAGCGACCACAAAAGCGCGGCCTTGTTGGGATGGTCCCGACGGCCCTTCCAGACCATGACGAAAGCAAAGGCCATCATCGCGAAGAACGGGATCACTTCGAGGCTCGAGAAGATCGAACCGATCCACTGCCAGTACGCGGGTGTCCCGATCCAATAGTAGTGGTGCCCAGTTCCAAGGATGCCCGAGAACAACGCGGCCGCGACGATGACATAAAGCCATTTCTCGACCACCTCACGGTCAACACCGGTAAGCTTCAGCATCAGGTAGGCAAGGATCGAGGCCATGATCAGTTCCCACACACCTTCGACCCACAGGTGGACAACATACCACCAGTACTGCTTGTCCAAGGACAGGTTGCCAGGGTTGTAGAAGGCAAACAGGAACAGCAGCGCCAGCCCCCAAAGACCCAGCAGCAAGATGTTGGTGATCGCGGTCTTCTTGCCCTTCAGAACCGTCATCGACACGTTGTAAAGGAAGATCAGTGCGGCCACGACGATGCCGGCCTTGACCCATTTGGGTTGCTCAAGGAACTCGCGCCCCTCTTTGCCCAGCAGCCAGTTTCCTTCGAACAGGTTGAACGTATAGGTCAAAACCACGCCCAGTGTACCAACCACCAGAATGATCAGCTGCAGATATGCCAGCATGGGCGAATGAATCTCACGCTCGGCCTCTTCCGGGATCAGAAAATAGGCCGCGCCGAAGAAGCCCAGGATCAACCAGACGATCAGCGCATTTGTGTGCAGCATCCGCACAATGTTGAACGGCAAAAGCTCGCTCAGGAAATTGGGCGATACATAGATCCAGCCGGCGATCAGACCGCCGATCACCTGGATCGCGAACAAGCCCATCGCTACGGCAAAGTAGGCATAAGCAATTTTTTGGGATTCGTATTTCATTACTCTGTTCCCTTCCTCAGCCGGCCTCGTTGGGCGGCCAGTCCTGAGCGTCGATATTGTCCGTCCAGATCAAAAAGTTGGTCAGATCACGGATTTCTTCGTCGCTGAGGTTGAAATTGGGCATCTGCCGACGACCAGGAATGCCTGTGGGTTGTGCTTCCATCCATCCCTTGAGGGCATCAAAGGCCGATTCCGGATCATCCAGAACATCCCACCGGGTCATCACGTTGCCGACCTCTGGGGCAAAGTAAGCCCCTTCACCCAGAATCGTGTGACAATTGATACAGGCGTGTTTTTCCCAGACGTGTTTGCCCCGCACCACGCTGTCATCAAGATTCGCGGCATTCTCGGAATTCACGATGTACCAGTGGGAATGGGCCGACAAAGCCAGAAAGATAAGAATAAAGAACAGTGACCCGCCATAGAAAATATTGCGGGCCATGCTCTTGGTCATGACTTCTCGCATCGCGCTCTCCTTTGCGCAGATTAGCTTGTGAAGATCAGCATGCAGTTGGGGACCGTGCAGCGCCTTAACGAAAGTCAAGACTGGCAAACATCGCTGATGAAGCACTCAGAGCCCGCAACAAAAAGGCCAACCCGAGTGTGGCCTGCGGGAGACTATTGCACCTACAATTGGTCTAAATACCCCAAAAATGCCGTTTTAACGCCTTGAAAAACGTCGCCAGACTTAGCAACATTTTTTCGTGAGCACTCAGTAGCGACGCTTTTGCGCGGCCTCGCAGAAGCAAAGCACACCAAGGTCAGGGTAACGATGGCAATTGATATTTACGGTGCATTCCGTTCTGACTCGACGATGTCGACCAGTCAGGCGCAGCTTTACCAAGTCAATACTACATTCCAGATATCTCAATACAGCCAGATTACGATTTCCGACGGTGCCGATCCTACGATCATCGATGGGGATAACGTATCCAATGAAACTCCCAATGACCCAACCCAGACATATCTTGGGCGCGCGTTTGATTGGGATTACACCATCCGGGTCCGTGATGAAGATGGCAATACTTATGAAATCGGCGTCATGGATTGGGACATCAACAACAACGGGTCTATGAATACCAACTCCGCTGAGCAGGGTTACTTCCTTGGCTTTATTGGCGGCAGCGTCCCTCCTCTGAACACGACGCTCACTATTATCGAATTGACCGACAATGGCCCGGACATTCCGGTTGATACGGTTGTGCCGTGTTTCACAAAGGGTACGCTGATCGAGACGCCAGATGGCATGCGCCCTATCGAGGCGCTCGCGGTCGGGGATGAGGTGGTGACGATGGACAGGGGTCCGCAGCGTATTCGCTGGATCGGCGCACGCGCATTGACCGGCCAGGAGCTGTCAGAAAAGCCCAAACTTCGCCCGATCCGCATCGCGGCTGGAACATTGGGCAGCGGACTGCCGCAGCGCGACTTATTGGTATCGCCACAGCATCGGATGCTGGTGCGCTCGGCCATCGCGATCCGAATGTTCAACACCAGCGAAATTCTGGTGGCTGCTCGTGCGCTGGTTGGCGTTCCCGGCATAACGGTCGAGGAAAACGCAGAGTCGGTCGAGTATTTTCACATGCTGTTCGAACAGCATGAGATCGTCTTTGCCGAAGGCGCCCCATCAGAAAGCCTGTTCGCCGGAGCCGAAGCGCTCAGAACCGTGCCACTTGCAGCCCGGGCAGAAATGCTGGAGCTGTTTCCTGCCCTGACCACCGAGGATTTTGTGCCGCCATCCGCGCGTCCGATCCCGAGCAAAGGCAAACAGGTCCGACACATGGTGCAACGCCACATCAAAAACAGCCGTTCATTGATCGAATGATTTCGATCGTTTGAAACGATAAGGTACCTAGTCTTGCTTAGCGCGCGGTCCTGTCAATGCGGGCCACATCGCAACCAGATACAGCGCAAAAGCAGTGACCCACAGACCGTCCGACAACAGCATCGCAACCAGATAGCCTGAATCCAGCTCGGCCCCGATCCAACGCGACAGCGCCGCCGCCGCCATTAATCCATAGGCCACAACCATTGGTCCGGGTGCGACCAGCGCGCGACCACTATGTCCGAGCGCGGCGCGGCTCATGACCGCCAGTGTCATGCCACCTACGCAACCGATACCCAGGACATGCAGGGCGGCAACCTCATTGCCAAGACCCAGCACCGCCAAGCCCCACAGGATCAGACCCAGTGCCAGCATGCCCAACCCCAGATGCAGCGCCAGCAGGATCGGTTCACGCGCAGCCCAAATTGTCCGCCACCGAGCCATGCGCAGGATTTGCACAACGCCCAACGTTAGGGCAACAGCCCCGGCAATTTCCCAATCGCCTGATGCCAGAACGCTTAGCGGCAAGATAAGCGACAATCCCATACCGGCCTTGTTCAGCGCACCGACGGAAACGGGCCAGTCAGCCTCAGACGCCCCGGCGCGTTTCATGGCGTTGCGGGTAAAGGCCGGCGTGATCCGCCCGCCCAGAATGGCTATCATCGCGCAGAGCGTCAGCAAACCCATCCGCAACCCGGATTGTAACGTGTCATCCGTCAGCCCGATCCACTCAAAATGAGTCAGCAAGTCCGCGATCCAGATCAGGCTGAGTAACAGTAGGAAAATCATGTTCTGCGGTTTCGGCCGGCGGATCAACAGCGTCGCTATCTTGGCTGCAAGGATCGGAACAAACGCAAGGTCGATCACGGCAACCATAACCGGCGGTAGCATACCCGAAAACCACATTGCCATCCGGCCTGCCAGCCATACCCCTGCCGCAAGGGCGATGAACCGTGCGCGCGCGTCAGGTGCACCGGTCCAGTTTGGCACCGCCGTCAAGAAGAACCCGCCCAGCGCCGCAGTGGCATAGCCAAAGATCATCTCATGCGCATGCCACATAGGCGGCGTCATGCCGTAATCCGGCGCCATGTAAGGCACCGTCAGCCACAATCCCCAGACTAGTCCGACAAACAGGCCATACAGCCCGGCGGACAGAAAGAATACGCGGAACCCCTCACCAAAAATACGGGTGATGACTGCGGGCATGGCTGCTCTCCTAGGTCGTTTTTCCAAGCCCTAGCAGCCTGCTTAATCGCGGCACTTAACCAAAATCAAAACGGCGGAAAACATGTCTCTAAAACACAGATTTTCTGAGGTTTTTTTGGGTGAATTTTTGCATCTCTACCCCGGTTTACGCCCCATCCGTTGACTTTCGTCAAGGAGCCGAAGGCTGCGATGCGCCAACCTTAGCGCTGCCTCACCAGCAAATGGAGAGTGATCATGTCACTTGGAATCAGCTACAAAAAAACTGGCCGTGCCTTTGGGGTCGGTTTGGCGATGCTGCTGGGCAGCGTCGCTGCTCCGACACTCGCCGAAGAGCCAACCCTTGATAAGGACGCCTTTGAATCGTCAAAACAATTGTACTTTGAACGCTGCGCTGGCTGTCACGGCGTGTTGCGCAAAGGTGCGACGGGCAAAAGCCTTGAACCATTGGTGGAAACGAAAAACGCCGACGGCACCGTGACCGAATCCGGCACCCTCAAACTAGGACAGGAACGGCTCGAAAAAATTATCGCCTGGGGCACCGAAGGCGGGATGAACAACTTCTCGGACGTGATGTCCGAGGACGAGATCAGCAATATGGCGACCTACATCCAGATGGAGCCACCCAAGCCGCCGGAAATGTCGCTTGAGCAAATGATGGCGACCCGTAAGGTCTATGTCGAACCCGAAGATTACCCAAGCGAGCCGCTGCATGGCCGCAATTGGGAAAACTTCTTTGTGGTTATCGAACGTGACGTGGGCAAGGTGGCTGTGATCGACGGCGACACCAAAGAAGTGCTGGCGCATATTCCGACAGGCTATGCCGTGCACGTTCTGAAAGCGTCCGAGCACCATAAACTGGAAGAGCCGGAAAACCCTGGCCGCTTCTGGTACACCATGGGCCGCGACGGCAAGATGACCAAGATCGACCTGTGGCAGAACCCTGAGAATATGCTCGTGGCCGAGGTCACCATTGGCTATGACGCCCGCGACGTGGCCGTTTCTGGTGATGGTAAATACGTGATCGGTGGGGCTTATTGGCCGCCGCATTTCGCGATCGTCGATGCCGAAACAATGGAACCGAAGAAGGTTGTCTCGACCCGAGGCTACAACGTGGACGGGGACTATGTGGAAGAGGCGCGTGTTGCCGCGATCTACACCACTCCGAACGAGCCAACCTGGATCGTAGCTGTGAAAGAACTTGGCCAGCTGTGGCAGGTCGATTATTCCGATCTGGATAACCTGCGGATCGACAAGATCGACAGCGCCAAGTTCCTGCATGACGGGTTCTTTGATCCAACCGGCCGTTACTTCCAGATCGCCGCGAACGCGTCGAACAAGATGGTTGTGGTCGATACCGAAACCCACAAGTTGGAAGCCATGATCGACACGGCGCCGCTGCCGCACCCCGGCCCGGGCGCCAACTGGGAAGACCCGAATTGTGGCCCGGTTGCCGGTACGACCCACTTGGGCGAAGGCACTGTCACCGTGTGGGGCAACGACCCCGAAGGTCGTCCGGATGACGCCTGGAAAGTCTGCTACGAGGTGGAAACCGACGGACCCGGTCTGTTCATTCGGACACACCCGGAATCGGACTATATCTGGGCCGACCAGACCAAGCACCCTGAGCCTGAGGTTCAGCAATCGGTGCAGGTCATTGACAAGGCAACCGGTGAGATCGTGAAAACGATCCAGATCACAGAAGAGGAAGGCAACGTCGCAGTCCACTTCGAGTTCAACCAGGACGGTTCCGAGGTTTGGGTTTCCAAGTGGAACCGCTCGACCTCGAAGGAAGCGAACGGTGAGATCGTGATCTACGACGCCAAGACGCTGGAAGAGATTGGCCGCGTGAAGGGGCTGTTTGCACCGACCGGCAAATTCAACGTCTACAACCGGTCGAACCACGTAACCTGACGGATTCTCTACCAACTTCGGAAAGGGCGGGCCCCTCGCCCGCCCTTTCCTCGTTTGTTCACTTAGCCAAACTCACCGGCCTGCCATCCAAGGCCAGACAAGACAGCCAAAACGGAGCCCGGACATGACTTCCGAACCGGATAAGAAAAAACCGATCTGGCGCCGGTATTTCCTGTGGGGAATGCCTGTGGCTGGTATTGCCGCAGCCTTTGTCGGCGGCATCATCTTCTGGGGTGGTTTCAACACCGCCATGGAAGCCACCAACACCAAAGATTTCTGTATCTCTTGTCACGAGATGCGCGATTTTGTCTACGAAGAATACACCGGCACGATCCATGACGTGAACCGGTCCGGTGTCGGTGCGGTCTGTTCCGACTGTCACGTGCCCAAGGACTGGACCCACAAGATGATCCGCAAGATCAAGGCGTCCAAAGAGCTGTACGGCAAGGTGGTTGGCACCATCAACACGCGTGAGAAGTTCGAAGCCAAACGCGTGCATCTGGCGATGAATGAGTGGGAACGGATGAAGGCCACCGACTCACGTGAATGCCGCAACTGTCACGACTTTGAATCGATGATGCCTGAATTCCAGAAACCCCGCGCGCGTCAACAGCACCTGAACGCGATGACTGTGGGCCAGACCTGTATCGACTGTCACAAGGGGATTGCGCACTCGGACGCCCGCGACCGGGCCGACGAAGAGTATCTGGAAGAGCTTGAAGCGCCGAACCCCGACTTTATCCGTCAGATCCCGCCGGAATATATGGCGAGCCTTGAACGGATCGAAGCCAAGGAAGCCGCGGAAGCCGAGACCGAGAAAGCCGCCAAACAAGCGCAGCATGAAGCCGTGCAGGCTCAAATCGCTGCGGCGGTGGATGCGGCCGTGGCCGAAGAACGCGCCAAATCCAACGGTGAGGAAGCAGCAGCGCCCGCAAGCGGGGGTGGTGATGATGTCGGCGCGGATATCGACTGGAACGCGGTTGCCAGCGCCGATTTGAAACTGTTCTACCCCGGTCAGGCTTCGTTTGAATGGGTCCAGAACGGTAAATTCCACGGCGGCGCGCGTCCTCTGACCAAAGGTGGAGACCAGTGTACGACCTGCCACGCCAAAGAGCTGGACACGATCGGCAACAAGATTGTTGCAGGCGGCGAATTGGAACCGACACCGATCCCCGGCAAACGCGGCGTAATCGACGCAACCGTTCAGGCAGCACATGATGACGAAAACCTGTATGTCCGCCTGCAATGGCCGGATGCAGGCCACAACCCTGCACCCTTCGTGGATGGCGGCAAAATGGATCCCGACAACCAGATAAAGGTCGCCATGATGATCACCGGCACCGGAATCGAGTTGGGTGATCAGGTAGGCTGCTGGGCTTCGTGCCACGCCGACAACAGCTATATGCCCTTTGACCCCGGCGCGGATGCGATTGCCGCCAATGGCGACGTCGCAGGTCGCATGTCCGCGCAGGACACCGTGACCAAATACATCAGCGAAAGCCGCACGGATGTCGAAATCAAAGGCCGCCGTGGCAAAGCACTAGGCGGTTGGGACAAGCTGGAGGCCGAAGCACAGATCGAGCAGTACCTGGCAGACGGCACCTATCTAGACCTGATGCGCGTCTACGCCGATGGCAGCGCGACAAACGGCTATCTGCTGGAACAGCGCGTGGTCAATGACGGTGAAATCGCCGCCTCGGCGAACCTGTCCGGTGGCATGTGGACCGTGGTCTTTACCCGGCCGCTGAACTCGGGCGCGCCGGGTGACGTCCCGCTCGAGCCCGGCCAGACCTATACGGTTGGTTTTGCGATCCACGACGATTTCGCCGCCGCCCGGTTCCACCATGTCACGCTGGACACCAGCCTGGCATTGGACGACGACGCCGCCTTCATCAACGTGGTCAAACAATAACAGATCGGGGCCGGGCACTCCGGCCCCACCCCATTTTGGAAAGGAGACTTGGACGATGAAACCCCAACACCTTCTTCCTGCCCTGCTTTTTCTGTCCGCGCCAGTATGGGCTGAGGACACTGCCGAGCTGTGCGCCGAAGCCGAAGACCGTTATCTCACGCTTTTTGGCCAGCCAACCTCGGCGGTCGAGGATGCCGAGGTGGTGCTGATGTACAAGTACAACTTCTGCCCATCCGAACTGACCGTGAAGGCCGGCACCACAGTCCGTTGGGTCAATGTCGACAAGCGGACCAGCCACTCGGTCTTGCTGAAGGATGGCGGTAAGCCGGAAAGCGACCGGTTGTTCCCTGAAGAAACGGTCGAGATTACCTTCCTTACCCCGGGCCCGCAGGAATACCTGTGTGGCCCGCATTGGGAGACACAGAACATGATCGGAATGATCACAGTCGAACCCTGAGCCGAGGCAAAAATACAGGCAGAAAGAAAGGAGCGCGGGCGCAAATCCCGCGCTCCTTAACTTTAGTCAAGGAAACAGCGCAGTTAATGCGCAAACCTACCAGCATGACACGCCCGGTTGGCCCAGCGACGTCCTCAATTCGCCGAATGGACCCGGGTTTCGAAGACATTCAGACCAAGCGAGTTTGCACATGAGCGGTAAGGTTTTTCTGATTGGTGCCGGCCCCGGCGACCCCGAACTCATGACCCTGCGCGCACTGCGCATGCTGCAAGAGGCCGATGTGGTTGTGTATGACCGGCTGGTCTCGGCCGACATTCTGGACCTGCATGCCCCCGGCGCGCGGCTGATCCCGGTCGGCAAAGCGCCCAAGTGCCATACGGTGCCGCAGGATCGCATCAATGACATTCTGGTAAAAGAGGCCCGCGCTGGTCATACCGTAGCGCGTTTGAAGGGTGGCGACCCGATGATCTTTGGCCGCGGCTCTGAAGAGGCCGCGTATTTGATTGCGCACGGTATCGCCATTGAATACGCGCCAGGCATCACAGCGGCACAGGGGGCATCCAGTGCCACTGGCGTGCCGCTGACCCATCGCGGTCTGGCAACATCGGTTCAATATGTCACCGGTCACAGGCAGGCTGATAAGGTGCTGGACCTGGATTGGAAACGGCTGGCCGATCCTGACGCGACGCTAGTCATCTACATGGGTGTCGCAAATATCGGTCAGATCGCCATGGGCTTGATGACAGAAAACCTGCCGGGCTCGACGCCTGTTTTGGCCGTAGGCAAAGCGACAACGCCAGACGAGCGTCGACTTGTTTCAAGACTGGACAAATTGGCGGCGGATGTGCGCGAGGCGGATCTGAAGGCCCCGACGCTGTTTATCGTCGGGCAAGTGGTTACCCTTTATGCGGATCAAACCGTGACGAACCTGCTGGAGCAGGCCCATGGCTAGTGTTGTCCAATCGAATGGCGGGCTTCCGGCATGGGCCTCACGCGCTTTACTCACAACGGTCGTCCTCATCGCAACGTCGGCCCTTGCCGCCGATGTGCTTGATGGCAACGCGCTGAAACGGCTTGTGCATCAGGATTGCGGCTCTTGCCACGGGTTGTCTCTGAAAGGCGGTCTTGGGCCGGATCTGCGGCCCGAATCGTTGGAGCATTACGATGCAAGTGTTCTGACCGACGTCATCCTTGACGGTATCCCCGGCACTGCAATGCCCCCGTGGCGGCCCCTGATCAGCGAAGAAGAGGCCGAATGGATCGCCCATTACCTGCTGGAACAGGAGGAACAATGAAACACTTTTTCCTTGGCCTCGCGGCCATCCTGATGATGACAACGGCGCAAGCCGAACCCACCGCCACTGGCGACTTAGGCCTGGTGATCGAACGGGCCAAGGGCTCGGTCTTGCTGATTGATCAATCAGACCGTGTCGCGCTGGCGCGGATCGAAGGGCTTGGCGACCTGTCCCATGCCTCGCTAGTATACTCGCCTGATGAACGCTTTGCCTATGTTTTTGGCCGTGATGGGGGCCTGACCAAGGTCGATATCGTCACACGCCAGATCGTGAACAGAGTCGTGCAGGCCGGCAATGCTATTGGCGGCGCGATTTCGGATGACGGCCAATTGGTAGCCGTATCAAATTATGAACCCGGCGGTGTGCGGGTCTTTGATGCCGACACGCTTGAAATGGTTGCCGACATCCCCACCGATAGCAAAACCATCGGTCTGGTCGACGCACCAGGCCGCCGGTTCGTGTTCACCATGTGGGACACGGGCGAGACCTGGATTACCGATTTCTCGGCGGGCAAGCCAGAAATCACCAAGATCTTCGACATGGGCAAGAACCCCTATGACGCGCTTATCACAGCCAATGGTCGGACCTACATCACCGGGCTATTCGGCGAAGACGGGCTGACAGCGCTGGACCTCTGGGCCGACAACCCCGAACCGATCCGCGTGTTACCCGACTATGGTCGTGGTCAGGAAGAGATGCCCGTCTACAAGATGCCCCATCTGGAAGGCTGGGCACTAACCGGGCGCGAGTTTGTGCTGCCCGCCGTCGGCCATCACGAGGTGCTCTGGATCGACGCCGATACCCTGACGGAAACCGGGCGCACCCAAACCCATGGCCAGCCTGTCTTTGCCATGTCGCGACCGGACGGGCGAGAGGTCTGGGTGAACTTTGCCCACCCGCTGAACGACACGATCCAGGTGATCGACAGTGTCAGCAAAGAGATCATCCACGAGTTCAAACCGGGGCCTGCCGTGCTGCATATGGAGTTCACCCCGCGTGGGCATGAGGTCTGGATCAGCGTGCGCGATGCCAACAAGGTCATGGTTTACGACACGCACAACTTCGAAAAGCTGCGTGAGATAGAAGCGGACAGCCCATCTGGCATCTTCTTCACCGCCCGCGCGCACAAAACGGGGCTGTAGGCGATGGAACATATCACCGACCCGATCGATCGCCGCCTGCTGGATGAATTTCAACGCAATTTTCCGGTAACGGACCGCCCTTTCCAGGTTTTGGCTTTTACGTTGGGGCTGGACGAGATTGAAGTGTTGGATCGCCTAGCCCGAATGCGGGCGACCGGCCGGATTACGAGAGTCGGCGCGACCATTGCCCCTGGCGCGGTTTCTGCCAGCACTCTGGCCACCGTCGCTGCACCGGGTGAACGCCTGGAAGAAGTGGCCGCTATAATCGACGCCGAACCGGGTGTGAACCATAACTACCAGCGCGAGGACAAATGGAACCTCTGGTTCGTGGCAACCGGTCCAGACCGGGCGCATGTAAATGACACGCTGGCTCGGATCGTCCAGCGCACAGGGCTGCAGGTTCTCGACCTTCGGTTGGTTCGTCCGTTCAACGTGGATCTGGGGTTTCGCATGTCCGGCAAGACCCGAAACGTTCCAAGCCCGCGCAAGATAGATCGGTCGGTCTTGCAGAACGGCGATCGCGCGTTGCTTCAAGCCCTCAGTTCGGGTTTGCCGCTGGTCGCTGAACCCTATGCCGTAATGGCCCAGTCAATAGGTCGCGACGCTGCGGGTGTGATGGATCGGATCGAGGTACTGCACAGAGCCGGTATCATCTCGCGCCTGGGCGTGATCGTGCGCCACCGTGCGCTCGGATGGTCAGCCAATGCAATGGTTGTCTGGGACTTGCCATCCGAACAGATCGACGCCGCCGGTCCTGCCCTTGCAGCCCACCCCGGAGTGACCTTGTGCTATGAACGGTGTCCGGCCGAAGGGGTCTGGCCTTATCGCCTTTACTCAATGATCCACGCCCGCACCCGCAGCGAAGCGCTGGAGGTTCTGGCCAGTGCGCGCGCGCTGCCGGACCTGTTTGGCGCGCAGCACAAGGTTTTGTTCTCGACGCGCTGTTTCAAACAGACCGGCGCGCTGATCCAACCGAAAGAGGCCGCCGCATGAAACTGGATGGAACCGATCGCGCGATCCTGAACCGGATGCAGGACGATCTACCCTTGGTATCGCACCCTTATGCAGCCGTGGCAGAGGAGTTGGGCATTCCTGAAAGTGAAGTGCTTAACCGCCTGACCCGTATGAAAGACAGCCGAGTGATCACGCGCTTTGGTCCGTTCTTCGACGCCGCCGCCATGGGGGGCGCTTTTTGCCTGTGTGCAATGGCGGTGCCAACTGAAGAATTCGAAACCGTCCTGACCAAAGTCAATGCGCATGCAGAGGTTGCCCACAATTATGAACGTACGCACCGGCTGAACATGTGGTTCGTGCTGGCCACTGAAACTCCCGAGGGGATCGTGGGCACTGCTGATGCAATCGAACGGGAAACGGGGATCTGCGTTCTTCAATTCCCCAAACTACAGGAATTTTTCATCGGCTTTCGGGTGGCGGCATGATCGACGCAACAGATCGAGAGATTATCGAGGCGCTGCAAGGCGGGCTGCCCCTTGTGCCCGCGCCTTATGCGCAGGTGGCCGAGATACTTGGCATGGATGAAGATGCCCTTTTGTACCGCTTGGCCGAGTTGAAGTCGCGCGGTGTGATCCGTCGCATCGCTGCCGCGCCGAACCACTACAAATTGGGCATGACATCGAACGGGATGACCGTCTGGGATGTGGATGACGACCGGATCACCGAATTAGGTGCCCGGATCGGCGCGTTGCCCTTTGTCACCCATTGCTATGAACGCCCCCGCGCCCTGCCCGATTGGCCATACAATCTGTTCGCCATGGTACACGGCGCTGATCGTGACGAGGTCGAAGCAAAGCGCGCCGAAATTGCTGACATTCTAGGCGATGCCTGCCGGGCCAAGGACATCCTCTATTCCACGCGCATCCTGAAGAAAACCGGGTTGCGCCTGAAAACGAAAGGCTGAGACATGTTCCGCCTGACCGAATACATGCACCAACTCGTCAAACCGACACCAGTGCGTAAACGCCGGCCCGGCCCGGTGAAGCCGGTGGTGATCTGGAACCTGACGCGGCGCTGCAATTTGAAATGCCGCCATTGCTATACTGTTTCGGCGGATGTGGCCTTCCCGGGTGAGCTCAGCCATGAGCAAGCCATGGTAACCCTTGAGGATCTGGGCCAATTTCGCGTCCCGGCCCTGATCCTCTCGGGTGGAGAACCACTGGACCGGTTCGATTTCTTTGACATCGCCAAACGGGCCCGCGATCTGGTGCCGATGCTGGCATTGTCGACCAACGGCACGCGGATCTATGACGAAACCGCCGATATGATTGCCGATGTGGGGTTCAACTATGTGGGTATCTCGCTGGACGGTATCGGGGCCACAAATGACTGGTTCCGAGGGGTCGAAGGCGCCTTTGCCGACGCCCTGCGCGGCGTGCGTGAGTGTAAGAAACGCGGCATCAAGGTGGGACTTCGGTTTTGCCTGACTGAAGGTACTCAACACCATCTGCCCGATCTGCTGCAGCTGTGCGATGACGAGGGTGTCGACAAGTTCTACTTGTCCCATCTGGTCTATGCAGGTCGTGGAGACAAGAACCGAGGCGAAGATGCTGAACATCTGCGCACACGGAGCGGGCTGGACCTGCTGTTGGAGCGCGCATGGGAGGCTGCCTCGGGTGGTCGTCCTCTGGATATCGTGACCGGTAATAATGACGCTGACGCGGGGTATTTCCTGAACTGGGTCCGCGCGCGTTTCGATGCTGGAAAAACAGCTCATGTACGCGAGCATCTGGCGGCATGGGGTGGCAACTCCAGCGGCCTAGGCGTGGCCAATATCGACAATCTGGGCCGCGTACACCCCGACACTTACTGGTCGGACTACACTGTCGGCAATGTGAAGACCCGGTCGTTCTCAGAACTTTGGACCGGCGATGACCAAATGTTGGCCATGCTGCGCACACGTCCCCGCCCCTTGAAAGGGCGCTGCGGCGCCTGTCAGCTCAAGGATGTCTGTGGCGGCAACACCCGTATCCGGGCTTTGCAGGTGACCGGCGACCCGTGGGCGGAAGATCCAGCATGCTATCTGTCAAACCAAGAAATCGGCGTGGATGAGGCGGGCGATCGCCTGCAGGTCACGCCGTTCCGGGGGAAACGCCATGATCCGGCGCATCAGTTCTTCTAAGACACTCAAACTCGGCACTCTCTGCTCGCTGTTGTTGATCGGAACCGCGTGGGCTGACGCTCCTTCGGATTACGCTGAATTTTGTGCGTCCTGCCACGGCGAAAACCGCTTAGGCGGCGTGGGTCCGGCGCTTATCCCTGAAACGCTGAAGCGGATGCGCGGCCCCCGCGTTGCCGCGGTTATCGCCGAAGGGCGGACCGCGACCCAAATGCCTGCCTTCTCGCACGAGCTCGACGCTTTGCAGATTGAAGAACTGGCGGGTTGGTTGAAATCACCGCTGGAAAGCGATCCCGAGTGGGGTGAGGCCGACATAATGGCCAGCCGAATTCTGGACGAGAATTACGTCGCAGTTGAAGCACCCATCTGGGACAGCGACCCGATGAACATTACTCTGGCTGTTGAGACAGGGGACCATCATGTCAGCGTGCTGGACGGTGACACTTTCGAGGTTTTGGACCGGTTCGAGACACCCTTTGCCGTTCATGGCGGTCCAAAATTCAGCCCAGACGGGCGATATGTGTTCATCATGTCACGTGATGGCTGGGTCCAGAAGTATGACATCTGGGCCTTGGAACAGGTTGGCCGCGTGCGCGCTGGCCTGAACAGTCGCAACATCGCCATGTCGGGCGATGGCAAATGGGTGGCAGTGGCAAACTACCTGCCCAACAGCCTGACCTTGCTGTCGACCGAAGACCTGTCCGTGGTCAAGGTCATCGACATCAAAAGCAAGAAGGGCAAGCCCAGCCGCGTTTCGGCGGTCTATCAGGCCCCCCCACGCGAGAGCTTTGTTCTGGCCCTCAAGGATGTGCCCGAGATCTGGGAGGTCTTCTACGGGGCCAATCCTCCTCAATTTGGTATCGGTCATGATTTCCGCATCGAAGGACAATTCAAAAACCCTGACCCTTTCCCGGTGCGCAAGATCACCACGCCGGACTATCTGGATGATTTCTTTTTCGACCAGAGCTATGAATACGTCATGGGCGCATCCCGCGGCGGCGAGGGCGGTCAGGTGATTGATCTGGTCATCGGTCAGAAGGTCGCCGATCTGGATCTGCCGGGGATGCCGCACCTGGGCTCGGGGATCACGTGGAGGTATGGCGATACGACCGTGATGGCAACGCCGCACCTGACCGATGGCACCGTTTCCGTGATCGATATGGAGACCTGGAAAACTGTTAAGCAGATCAAAACCGAAGGGCCGGGGTTTTTCATGCGCAGCCATGAGAATTCTCCTTACGTCTGGGCCGATGTGTTCTTTGGACCCAACAAGGACGCTATGCATGTGATCGACAAGCAGAGTCTTGAAATCGTTAAGACTCTGCGCCCGGCCCCCGGTCAAACCGTGGCTCATGTGGAATTCACCAAAGATGGCAGCCACGCACTCGTGTCCATCTGGGAAGATGATGGCGCGGTTATTGTCTATGACGCGCAAACATTGGAAGAGGTCCGCCGCCTACCGATGCGCAAACCTTCAGGGAAATACAATGTCTGGAACAAAATCACCTTCTCGGAAGGCACCAGCCACTGAGGGCAATTGGCCGGTCTGGAAACTGGCCATCCTTTTGTATCCGGCCACGGCTTTGACCGTGGCCATCAACCTGTTTCTAGCGGGGCTGATCGCCAACAGCGCCGGGTTTGGCGTGATTACGCCTGTAGCCGCGATCCTGTGGTCAATTCCTCTGGGCGTACCCGCCGCGTGGTTGGCAGGGCGTTGGTTGCGCGGGCTGATGGATGAAGCGGACGAATAACGCGAAATTTCCTGCAGCCTAACCGAAGTCAAGTATCACCAAGCGAGAATCCCCTACGACTTAGGAACGATTTCCGAGTTGGATTCTCCATGCCCGCCCTTAGCCCTCTGCACAGCCTCCCTGTTCGCGCGTTACGTGCGACGTGTGCTTTGGCGGGTATCCTTATGCTGTTGTTGCAAACGATCGGTCCGGCGCTGGCGAGTCCCGGCCAAAGCATGTGGGTGGAAATCTGCTCGGAGGCAGGGGCGGTCTGGGTCCAGATAGACCTTGAGGAGGAAGACCTGGACCCAACCGCGCCCTGCCCCAAATGCGCCGATTGCGCCCTGTGTGCTGTCACCTCGGCTGCCCCGATGCCGAACTGGCCTTTCCTGGCACGGGACAACGCTATTCACACCGAACACTCTTCGCCCCGCGATCTGGTTCAGGTCTGCAGCTTGAAACGATTGTGGCCTGAAACCCGTGGCCCCCCGGCTGCGCATAAGAAATACCTCGAACGCGCCCAGCGCGCGTCCATAGCGTCAATCCAAGTATCCGGAGGTGCGCTGTGGCCGTAAGTCGCGCAATCCAATTCCTGCTGGCCCTTACCCTGTCCTGCCTGATGGCGATCAGTGCCCATGCTGACAGCCTCGCCAGCTTCCTGCCTGACATCACCCCTTCTGAGTTGGTCCCCGAAGCCGATGCCTTTGGTCCCGTGCGCGATGACGTGCCCGTTGCTCCGGTTCTAAAGGGCGGCGAGACCATCGCATGGGCTTTTCTGACCTCGGATTTCGTCGGCACCACCGGCTATTCCGGCAAGCCCATCCACGTGGTCGCCGCCATCGACGACGACGCAGTTCTGGCCGGAGTGAAACTAGTCAAACACTCGGAACCCATTGTTCTGATCGGCATCCCCAATTCGCGCATGGTCGAGTTGACCGAAGGTTATGCCGGGCTGGACCTAAAAGTCGAAGCTGAGACCGGTGGTGAGGGGCATGACCTCGATATCATTTCGGGCGCGACTGTGACGATCATGGTGATTGATGACAGCCTGGTTCGTGGCGGCATCAAGGTAGCCCGTGCGCTGGGTCTGGGTGGTCTGTCGCCGCTACAGGCCGATGGTCCCAAGCGCGAAATCGATATGGCTAAGAACTCAGTCTATGACTGGACCACTCTGTCCGGCGATGGCTCGGTCCGGCGCCTGACTTTGGATGTCGGTCAGGTCAATGCCGCCTTTGCAGCCACAGGCGATCAGCGCGCCATCAAACGCCCGGAACCGGGCGAGCCGAATGACACGTTCATCGACATGCATGTGGCGCTGGTCTCGGTCCCATCGGTCGGCAAGTCCCTGTTGGGCGAGGCCGAATATCAGAATCTGACCGAGTGGCTGGACGAAGGTGAACAGGCCATTCTGGTGCTGGGGCGTGGGGCTTACAGCTTCAAGGGTTCAGGCTATGTGCGCGGCGGAATTTTCGACCGGATTCAGCTTATTCAGGGCGACAATTCGGTGCGGTTCTTTGACAAGCAGCAAGAGCGTCTGGGCAAGGTTGCGGCCCCGGATGCGCCCAGCTTCACCGAACTGGATATCTTCAAGATCCCTGCCGAGGCCGAGTTTGACCCCGCCGAGCCGTTCCGCCTGCAATTGCTGGTGCAACGGGCCGTGGGCGCGGTTGAGAAGACGTTCCTGACCTTCGATCTGGGCTACAAGCTGCCCGAGCAATACCTGCTGCCCGTCACCGCCCCGGCGGTTGTTGACGATGCCACGGGCGAAGCCGCGGCCAAAGCCGCACTTTGGAAGCGCATCTGGAAGGACCGCACGGTCGAGATCGCCGTGCTTGGCGTCATGCTGCTGGTGCTGACCGCAACCTTCTTCTTCCAGTTTCACGCGACGATGAATGCACGGGTCTTCTACTGGTTTCGCATCGGGTATCTGACCATGACCCTGTTCTTTATCGGCTGGTACGCCAATGCGCAGCTGAGCGTGGTGAACCTGATGGCATTGGCAGGCAGTCTGCGGACCGGCTTCTCATGGGATGCGTTCCTGCTGGATCCACTGGTCTTCATCCAATGGTTTGCCGTCGCCGCCGCGTTGCTATTCTGGGGCCGTGGTGCCTACTGCGGCTGGCTGTGTCCATTCGGCGCACTGCAGGAGCTGACCAACAAGATCGCGCGGGCCTTACGCGTCCCGCAATGGACGCTGCCTTGGGGCCTGAACGAACGCCTCTGGCCCGCAAAATACATGATCTTCCTCGGATTGTTCGGCCTCAGCTTCGTCTCGATCCCGCTGGCCGAGAAATATGCCGAGGTAGAGCCGTTCAAAACCGCGATCATTCTGAAATTCATGCGCGACTGGCCATTCGTGGTCTTTGCGCTGACCTTGCTGGGGATCGGGCTGTTCATCGAACGGTTCTACTGCCGCTACCTCTGCCCGCTGGGCGGAGCGCTGGCGATCCCTGCCCGAATTCGCATGTTCGACTGGCTGCGCCGCTACAAGGATTGCGGCACTCCCTGTCAAACCTGCGCCAACGAATGCCCCGTTCAGGCCATCCACCCCACCGGTGAGATCAATCCGAACGAGTGCGTCACCTGCCTGCATTGTCAGGTGCTCTACCAGTCCGAGGACAAATGTCCCGTCGTTATCCGCCAGCTCAAGCGGCGGGCCAAGACAGGGTCGGTCGATCTCAAGACCCCACTCGGACAACCACCGGCGAACCATCCGAACGCCAAACCGAAAACCGTTTCCTAAAGGAGGAACGATCATGTCCGAACATGACAACAAACTGAACATCACACGTCGCGGGATGCTGGGCGCAACCGCAACCGGCGCCGTGCTGGCCGGGACCGGTCTGGGTTCGACCCTGATGACCGCAAAACAGGCCAGCGCCGCCGTCAATGCCAACCTGCAGCCCGGCGAACTGGACGAATATTACGGCTTCTGGTCCTCGGGTCAGACCGGTGAACTGCGTATCCTTGGCTTCCCTTCCATGCGCGAGCTGATGCGGGTGCCGGTCTTCAACCGCTGCTCGGCCACCGGTTGGGGCCAGACCAACGAGTCGCTGAAGATCATGACCGATGGTCTGCTGCCGGAAACCAAGGAATTTCTCGCCAAGCGCGGCCTGAAAACCTATGACAACGGCGACCTTCACCACCCGCATATGTCGTTCACCGATGGTACCTATGATGGCCGCTATCTGTTCATGAACGACAAGGCCAACACCCGCGTCGCCCGCGTGCGCTGCGATGTGATGAAATGCGACAAGATCACCGAGATTCCGAACGCCAAGGCGATCCACGGTCTGCGTCCGCAGAAGTTCCCACGTACCGGTTATGTCTTTGCCAATGGTGAGGATGAAACCCCGCTGGTCAACGATGGCACAGTGCTGGACGATCCGTCGCAATACGTGAACATCTTCACCGCGCTGGACGGCGACACCATGGAGGTCGCGTGGCAGGTGATCGTGTCGGGGAACCTCGATAACACGGACTGCGACTATCAGGGCAAATACGCCTATTCGACCTCGTACAACTCGGAAATGGGTATGAACCTGGCCGAGATGACCGAGAACGAGCTGGATCATGTCGTTGTCTTCAACCTCGCAGAAATCGAAGCAGGGATTGAGGCCGGTGACTATCAGGAACTGAAAGGCGTCAAGGTTCTGGACGGCCGTAAGGGTCAAAACAAGAAATACACCCGTTACATTCCGATCCCGAACTCGCCGCATGGCATCAACACCGCGCCTGACGGCAAGCACGTCTGCATCAATGGCAAGCTGTCGCCGACCGTTTCGATCATGGACGTTACCAAGCTGGACGCCCTGTTCGAAAGCGATGCCGATCCACGGTCCTGCATCGTGGGTGAGCCGCAGCTGGGTCTTGGCCCGCTTCACACCGCTTATGACGGTCAGGGCAACGCGTTCACCACGCTGTTCCTGGACAGCCAGATCGTGAAGTGGAACATCGACAAGGCAATCGAGGCTTACGGCGGTGCCGATGTGGACCCGATCATCTCGAAGGTCGACGTGCATTATCAGCCGGGTCACAACTCGACATCGATGGGTGAAACGAAGGACGCCGACGGCAAGTGGCTGATTTCGATGAACAAGTTCTCGAAGGACCGCTTCCTGAACGTCGGCCCTCTGAAGCCCGAGAACGAGCAGCTGATCGACATCTCAACCAACGAGATGAAGGTGGTTCACGACGGCCCGACCTTTGCGGAACCGCATGACTCGATCATCGTCCGCAGCGACATCGTCAATCCGGTCAACGTCTGGGATCGCGCCGACGTCACCTGGGAAGATGCCCGCAAACAGGCCGAGGCTGATGGCATCGATCTGGAAGAAGGTGCCGAGGAACCCATCCGCGATGGCAACAAGGTGCGGGTCTACATGACATCGCAGGCGCCGACCTTCAGCCTTGAGAAGTTCACCGTCAAACAGGGCGACGAGGTAACAATCTACGTCACCAATCTGGATGACGTGGACGACGTAACCCATGGCTTCTGCCTGGGTAACTACGGCATCGCCTTCGAGATCGGGCCAATGGCAACCGCGTCGATCACCTTCACTGCGGACCGTCCGGGCGTGCACTGGTTCTATTGCCAGTGGTTCTGCCACGCACTGCACATGGAAATGCGCGGCCGGATGCTAGTCGAGCCGCAGGGAGCGTAACCCATGCGTTGGCCCCTGCTCATACCGCTCCTGCTCGGCTCGCCCCTTTGGGCGGCGGACTGGGATGTGCCCAACCGGGCGCGGGCCATCAATGAAATATTGGCGCAGGCGGCGGATGGGGACACCCTCCGCCTGAGCCCCGGTATCTATACCGAAACCCTGGTTCTGGACCGGCCCGTCACCATTGACGGGCAAGGACAGGCCACCATTGACGGACAAGGCGAGGGCAGCGTCATCACCGTGACCGGGCCCGGTGTAACCGTGCGCGGTCTGACAGTGATTGGTTCCGGTTCAAGCCATGACGGGATCGACAGTGGCATCCAGCTGACCAAAACGGCTAAGGCGCCGGTGGTCGAGGATAACGTGCTGCTGGGCAATCTTTATGGCGTGGACATTCATGGTGCCAAGGACAGCATCGTTCGTGGTAATCGCATTGAAGGTCGCCAAGACCAGCGAATGAACGACCGTGGAAACGGAGTCTATGTCTGGAACGCGCCCGGTTCCGTGGTGGATAGCAATGACATCCGCTATGGCCGCGACGGGATCTTTGTGAACTCGTCGAAAAAGAACACCTTCACCGGCAACCTGTTCCGCGACCTGCGTTTTGCGGTGCATTACATGTATGCGGACGACTCAGTTGTCAGTGACAATGTCTCGATCGGTAACGATCTGGGTTATGCGGTGATGTTCACGACCAATGTGAAAGTCGCCGACAACGTCTCAATCGGTGACCGTGAACATGGCGTGATGCTGAACTACGCCAACAAGAGTCAGATCACCGGCAATGTCGTGATCGGTGCCAAGGAAAAATGCACCTTCCTCTATAACTCCAACAAGAACGAATTCACCGACAACTGGTTCCAAGGATGCGGCATCGGTATCCACTTTACTGCCGGGTCCGAGCGCAACCGGATCGTCGGAAACGCCTTTGTCGGCAACCGGACCCAAGTGAAATACGTTTCGACCAAATGGGTCGAGTGGTCCGAAGACGGGCGCGGCAATTACTGGTCCGATTTTGCGGCCTATGACGTGGACGGCGACGGCATCGCCGACGCCCCTTATCGCCCCAATGACAGTATGGACCATGTGCTGTGGACCCAACCCGCGGCCAAACTTTTGCTCGGCTCCCCCGCCGTGCAACTGGTGCGCTGGTCCCAATCGGCCTTCCCGGCGCTGTTGCCGGGCGGTGTGATGGACAGCAACCCACTGATGCAAGCCCCTGAACCCCCAGCAATGAAAAAGGTGCCTCATGACGGATAAGGCCCTGAGTATTACCCAAGTCAGCAAGGACCGAGGTAAAACCCGTGTTCTTGACGATATCACCCTGTCTCTTGCCCCTGGTCAGCGCGTGGCGCTGCTGGGCCATAACGGCGCGGGCAAGTCGACCCTGATCAAATCTATCCTCGGTCTGACATCGATCCATGTCGGAACCATCCGGATCGGAGATGCCACTCCCGGCAGTGCGCAGGCGCGGCGGGATACTGCCTATTTGCCTGAGGCAGTGTCGTTTCATCCTGCGCTGACGGGCCGCGAGCAGCTGACCTTATTTGCGCAACTTTCCGGGTCCAGGGCCGATGTCCCCAGCCTGCTGGACCGCGTGGGCCTTGGCAACGCTCTGGACCGCCGGGTCGGAACCTACTCTAAAGGCATGCGCCAACGTCTGGGTTTGGCGCAAGTGCTGCTGGGCCGGCCAAAAGTGGCGCTGTTGGATGAGCCAACAAGTGGTTTGGACCCGATCTCGCGGCAAGACCTATATGCCATCATCGATGAATTGGCCGGGCAAGGCACAGCGGTCCTGATTGCCTCCCACGCTCTCACCGAGGTCGAAGCCCGCACCGACCGCATCGCCATCATGCGCGAGGGCCGAATGGTTGCGGATGACACGCTCAACAATCTGTCGGCGCTGGCTGGCCTGCCGATCCGCCTCAAAGTGCGTGCCAGCGCGAACCCCGAAGCACTTGCCGCCGAACTGGGCGGCAACCGGATCAACGGAGCATCTGTGGAACTGCTCTGCTCGCCGGATGACAAGATGGAGGCCCTGCGCCGCATCGCCGGACTGGGCGACGCCGTGGCGGATGTGGAAATGACCCCGCCCAAACTTGAAGACCTCTACCGCCATTATGCACAGGAGGAGATGCAATGACCCGCTTCCTCGCCATCACCCGCACCGAGATGTTGATCCTGCGCCGCAACCGCTGGCTGTTGATGGCCACGCTGATCATGGTGCTGTTCGCCTTGGCCCTGACCTTTGCAGGCAGCGCGCCGACCGGCACGCTGGGCGTCGATATGCTGACGGTCTCGGTCGCTTCGATGACCACGCTTTCGGTCTATCTTGCGCCGCTGCTGGCGCTGATGATCGCTTTCGACGCCATCGCAGGCGACGTGGACCGGGGCAGTCTGTCGTTGCTGCTATCCTACCCCGCCGGACGCGGAGAAATTCTGCTGGGCAAATTCACCGCCCATCTAGCGGCATTGGCCTTTGCCATGACCATCGGTTTCGGCACCGCAGGCGCAGTGGCAGCGTGGTTCGGTGGCGCGGGCCCCGAAAGCCTGATGGCTCTGGCGCGCCTAATCCTTACCTCCATCTTGCTGGGCGCCGTTTTTCTGGCGCTGGGATACCTGCTGTCTGCTCTGGCAAGGGGCGCTACGGCGGCGGCAGGTCTGTCGGCCGGGCTCTGGCTGGTCTTTGTCGTCCTCTATGATCTTGGCTTGTTGGGAGCCGTGGTCATGGATGAGGGCGGCACATTCACCCAATCCGTCTTTCCATGGGTGATGGTGGCCAACCCGGCCGACGCATTTCGGCTGTGGAACATTTCCGCGACCGAAGGCGTCGCAATGGCGTCCGGCATGACCGGTGCGGCCCAAGCTCTGCCCGTCTGGGCCGCGCCCGCCTCGCTGCTGATCTGGCCGATACTGGGCTTTGCCCTCGCCCGCGCCGCCTTCCGGAGGGTTGAGCCATGAAACGTCTTGTGCTGATTGCGCTGATTGCCTTGGCGGCTTGCAAAGAGGAGGTCGCCGTTGCTCCCGACCCGGTTGATCTGACTCCCGATGCCCTGAGCTTCTTCTGCCAAATGAATATCGCCGAGCATGGTGGCCCCAAAGGGCAGATCCACCTGGAAGGATACCCCACGCCGCTGTTTTTTGCGCAGGTGCGGGACATGGTAGCCTATCTCAAAAGCCCCGAACGGGACGCTGATATCACCGCCGTCTATGTCAGCGATATGAGCGTTGCACTCAACTGGCGTCAGCCTGGCATCTCGAATTGGATCGACGCCGACGGCGCGACATTTGTTGTCGGCTCCAACGTGGCAGGCGGCATGGGTGCGCGTGAGGTGGTGCCATTTTCCAACCCAGCCGATGCCGCATCATTCATCGACCAGTATGGCGGTGCCGCTCTGCCCTTGTCCGAAATTCCTGATACCGAGGTGCTAGGCCCGGTCGATCTGGGCTTACTACTGGAGACACCCGCATGACCTTTCTGTCCCGCCGCCGGTTTCTGACCATCTCGGCTGCAAGCGCGGCCTGCCCTGCAATCGCTAGCCCTGCTACAGCAGCACGGTGGCGCGGTTCCGCATTGGGCGCACCCGCCAGCATGCAGTTGGTCGGGCTGACAGATACCCAAGCCCGCCCCGTTTTTGCCGCCGTCGAAGCCGAAGTCACACGGCTGGAAGATATCTTCAGCCTGTATCGCCCGAAATCCCAACTTTCGCGCCTGAACCGCGATGGGTTTCTTATGCAACCAGCGCCCGAGCTCTTGAGCCTGTTCAGCCTGTGCACAGTTTTGCACCAGAATTCAGGGGGCGCTTTTGACCCGACAATCCAGCCTCTCTGGGCTGCTCTGATCAACGGTGACGACGCCACAACCGCCCGCAAATCCATCGGGTGGGACAAGGTCACGGTTAATAACGATGTCATCCGCCTGCCCTACCCAGGGCAGTCGGCGCTGACTCTGAATGGAGTAGCGCAAGGGGCAATCACAGATCGCATTGCTGCGCTGCTCAGGTCAAAGGGGCTGCAAGACGTTTTGGTCGATATGGGGGAAGTCGTGGCCCTGGGACAAACTCACAATGGGCGCGATTGGCAAGTCGGTTTGGCAGGCGCCGAAGGTCAGATCACTAAGCGTATCTCTCTGCGCGACCGAGCTGTTGCGACCTCTGATGCCGGTAACCTGATGCTGACTGACGCTCACGGTCACATCCTCAGCCCCGCCGGTCAAACACCAGCGCGCCGGATTTTGTCGGTATCTGCAAACTCCGCAGCGCTCGCCGATGGGCTTTCAACAGCCCTGTGCGCACTGTCTGACGGAGATATACCGAGCGTTCTAAACCGTTTCCAAGATGCGCGACTAGAGATGAAAGTCTAACCCGGACCACACGAGTCGGACAAAAACGTCGCGCAATATCGGTAACAAATGAGTTCGCGATTACGTCCGATTCAGAGTGTAATGGCGGAGACGAAGGGATTCGAACCCTCGAGACCCTTCCGGGCCTACTCCCTTAGCAGGGGAGCGCCTTCGACCACTCGGCCACGTCTCCGCTGGCGGGTATATCCTTGCATGTCGACCAGATACAAGACGATTTTGATCGAGCGCGATATTTTTCTGAAATCGATTGCGCTGATGCTGTTGGGATGCATTTGCTTGGCGAAAGCGCTGCCCCATCTGTTCCCTAATGCGATTTGGAACTATGAGGAGCGTCACCGCGACGTTAGCCCGGTTCGTCAGCTTCGATTGCCGCTCGCATGAGAAACAGTGTCGCCGGGTCCAGATTATTTTGAGCCATAATAGCTTCGAAGTTGGGGTTCAGTGCGTTGGTGCCCCAAGGTCGTACGGCCAGGGCAATCCAAATCGCAACAGTGCTGTCTTTGTCCAACTGATGCCTAAACACATCCAAGATCCGGGGTCGCAACTTGGGATAGGTCGTTCCGCCATCGGCCAGACTGCGGATCAGGAATCGCTTTTCGTCAGCCGTGCGTCCAGACCGTTCCAGCGACTTTTCGATTTCAAGTATTGCCTGTTCCCCATCCACTGCGATACCCGCCAAACCCCAGTCGTACAGGTTGAGACCCCCACTGCGAAGCGCGCTTTGATAGCCAAGCCTTACACGTTCTTTGGCCTTTGGATCCGACTGAAGACCCAACAATCGGATAAGTGCCGGTGCGTAGGCTAAACGATTGGGATTGCGAAGATCCTGCAATAATTGTGCGGTTGGCACGGCATCGGTCAGGTGGGTCAAAAGCCAAAAGGGCGCGCGATGGATTTCGATCAGCGCCGTGTTGCGCAACAGGCGATCTTCATGTGTGAGATAGGCACTAAAAAAGGCAACCTGCGCCGCGCGATCCGGCGCGCCACTGGCCCAGCCCTGCCCTTCGGCACGCAGTGTTTCAAGGAAATGGGCCCGATCCGGTGTCATCAAGAACCCCTTGGTCCAACCGCTGGGCAGGCTGCGGCCGGCCTTGTCCTGATACCCCGTCCCGTAGACCATCAAAACCGTTCTGTCCGGATTCGCACGAAAGGCGGATCGCATGACACTGTCGACCAGGAAAGGTATTTCGGGCAAAGCCTCAACCTGTTCCGGCGTGCCTTTCAAAACCGAAACGGGGGTGAACCTGAAAGGGTTGTCTGGCGATGGTGCCGCCAGCACGATCACACGCGCCGAAAGAATCCGGTCCGCCAGAGAATACTCCGGAAGCTCAACGCAGACGCCGCAGGCTTGAGCCGGGCGAGGCTCGAAGCCCACGCAAAGCGCGAGTACCGCAAGCATTTGCAAGACGCGCCACATGGATCACGCTCCGTCTAAAAGCACCCCAGCCTGAATGCGGGCTTTCGGGTTTCCTGATCATGTTATCCAAAAACCGGCTATTCGGCGAATGGTTTGCAATTTGCAGGCTGCACCGGTTGCACATAGCCGGAGCACTTACATCAGGTCGTTTTCCACGTCCTCAGCCGAGATGCCCAGTGCATCCAAGCCATTTTCAAGGTGATCCGACAAGTGCGGCGTACCAATCAGGTAGTCCGCGCAAGGGGTCGAAGCCTCGGACTTGGCTGTTGCAATGGCCTCAGGCAAATCTTCGGCGAAAAAGCTTTCGCGCCCGACCCACATGACAGCCACCAGTTCGGCCTGTTCGTCCTCGCTCATCCGGTCGATGAAGGCGCGCAATTCGCCCTCGGCGCGACCCAACTCGCGCCCCATCATCGCAACCTGAGCGATTTTCCTTGGCGAAATTTCCATCATGACCCAGCTCCTCGTATTCGCGGTTTCAATAATACCACAACCATGAGGAGGGGGCTGAGTCTTTGATCTTAAGCAAAGACCTAAGCGCTAAGGCTTGCGACTGCGAGATATCGGCCGATCGGGCACAGGGGCGGTTCGGAACGGGACAAACCGGGCCTTTTTGATCTTAAGTTTGATCGCCTGCCAGATAATCAGGAAAAACGCACGCCGCGCACCGAAGGGGCGCCGCAGCAACGACCACACGATCGCCCGGTTGGACAGCGGTGCACGCGGTCCGGTCAGGGTGGCAATCAATCCACCCGCTTTTCGACCATAGTCAATCCAGACGCCGATACGCTCGGGGCGATGGTCGAACCGGAACTCATACGTCCCTTCGATCTTTTGAAACGGTGAGACATGCATCAGCTTGTCCGCAACGATGCGATCAGTCGGCTGGATCGGGGCAAACCCGGGATTGTTGCACAGATAGCTGTGGCGCGTGCCGTAAGTGTTCGTAACCTCTGCTACCACCGCATATAGTTGTTCATCGGCATCGAAACAGAACCAGAAGCTGACCGGATTGAAGACATGCCCCAGCACCCGTGGCTGCGTCAGCAACTCAAGTCTTGCAGGTTGCGTCACACCCATTTCGTTGAATTTGGCTCGCAACCACGCCGCACCCTTCCCATTGCCGGGTTCACCGCCATGGTCACGATCTCGCCAATACATCGCGTTTACGCGGTTCATCGAAAACAAAAGCGGTGTGTCAGGCCGGGCTTCGGGGTCCATCAAGATGTAATCGATGGAATACCGAAACGCATTCTCGATCCCGCCTTTTCGACCGTGGTAAGTATGGCCTGAAATATGGTCGATCCTGTTCATTCTCGTCAGTGTTCCAATTCGCCTGCAAGCCGTTCAAACGCGCAGTTTTCTTCGATATATAGATACTTATCATACGAAACCTGGTCCGGTTCGGATTAAAATCGCATCACAATGTGATCCAGCTTGGGGCTTACCGCGTAATGTTGTTATGTTTACCGAGATCGATACCGCGACCTTGGATGAACCGGTGGCCAGCAGGCCTTCACAGAAACCGTGGCGCGCAAAGAAACGCATCAAGGGAAAACCGGTGAACCGAGCGCAAGACAGTTGTGACAAACGAGCTGAGTGGGTGGACCACGTCAGACGCATAAGGGACGCACAGGATCAGGCAGCGTTTGCTGAGTTGTTTCAGCACTTCGCGCCGCGGATCAAGGCGTTCCTGATCAAGTCGGGCTCAGATGCGGCCATGGCCGAAGAGTGCGCTCAAGAGGTCATGGTCACGCTGTGGCACAAGTCACATTTGTTCGACCCCACGCGGGCAACCGTGGCCACATGGGTGTTCACGATCGCCCGGAACAAGCGAATCGACGTCCTGCGCAAACAACGCCGCCCCGAGCCCGAAGAACTGGGATGGGGACCCGAGGCTGAACCGGAGCAGGACGACATACTCGTGCTGCAACAGGAAACCGCGCAGCTGCGCAACGCGATGACCGCGCTGCCAGAGGCGCAAAGACAACTGATCGAGAAAGCCTATTTTGGCGATCTGAGCCATCGAGAAATCGCTTCTCAGACTGGATTGCCACTGGGAACGATCAAATCACGGATACGGCTGGCGCTGGACCGCTTGCGCCATGCGATGAATTGAGATGACGGATATGAGCAATAAAATCAAACATCACCTGACAGACGACCTGCTGATGGCTTACGCCGCAGGCACTCTGCCCGAGGCTTTCGACCTGATGGTCGCGACACATCTTTCCATGTGCAATCAATGTCGTGCTCAGGCCGAAAGCTTTGACGCCGTTGGCGGATATGTCCTGGAAGAACAGGACGAGACCGTTGCGATGAACGACAAGGCACTTGCGGAAACGATGGCTTTGATCGCAAACGGTGCGCCGATTGCCAAACCTAGGCGAGCCGGCTGCTCGGTTTTGCCAAGCCCGTTGCAGGATTACGTTGGCGGCGATGTGAACGACATCCGCTGGCGACCAATCGGCATGGGGGTCAAGCAGGCGATCCTGCCGACGACCGGTGATGCAACAGCTCGGTTGCTGTTCATTCCGGCGGGCACCGCAGTTCCGGATCACAGCCATAATGGTGTAGAGCTGACAATGGTTCTGCAGGGCGCGTTTTCGGATGAAGTCGACCATTTCGCCCGTGGCGATGTCGAAATTGCAGATGAAGACCTGCACCATACGCCGACAGCCGACATCACCGAGGATTGCATCTGCCTGGCGGTCACTGACGCGCCGCTGAAATTCAACAAGCTGATGCCGCGTCTGTTCCAACCGTTCCTGAAGATCTGACGCAATCAGCGCTCATGTGGTACCCTGCCCTGCAAGCTGATTGTTGGAGGCATTTGAAATGATCCGGACTATGTTCTTTATTCTTGCCCTTATGGGTTATTCATCTGTCGCTTCTGCCCAGTTGGTCGCTGACGTGAAGTTCGAACCGGGAAATTTCGGGACAATGGTCAATGGTACCGTCACTGGAAACGAGTACTTCGACTACAAGTTGGGTGCAAAGGCCGGGCAAGAGATGTTCGCCGACCTGAAGGTAAGCGACACAAATGGCTATGGCGTGATCTACTTCAACATCCTGCCGCCGGACAGTGATGGTTTCGCGATCTACAACGGCTCGATCGACGGGAATACCGCGCGCATCGAATTGCCTGAGGATGGAGACTACACGATCCGGGTCTACCTGATGGGCAATGACCGCGATACGGACAAGACGGTCGGCTACAATCTGGATCTGTCAATCCAGTAATGCCTAGCCTTCGGACTGGCCCAGAGGCACAACGTTGGTCTGATCGTCAGGCGCCAGTTCCTCGAAATCGAAGTTATCCAACCGCTGAGCCCGGCGGCCAGCCTTTTCCGCGCTGATCTTGATTTCCGAGATATCCTTGGCCGCCTGCCCGAAATGGCGGTCCAGATTGCCGACCCGATCACCCAAACGCTCAACATCCTTGTGCAGCAAACCCAGTTCTTTGCGGATCGCCCCAGCTTGTTCCCGCATCCGCGCGTCTTTGAGGATCGCACGCATCGTGTTTAGTGTCGCCATGCAGGTGGTGGGTGAGACGATCCACACGCGTTTGGTGAAACTCTCCTGCACCAGTTCAGGAAATTTGGCATGAAGTTCGGCATAGACCGCCTCGGACGGCAGGAACATCAGTGCTCCATCTGCCGTTTCACCGTCCAGAATGTACTTCTCGGAAATATCTGTAATGTGCTTGCGCACCGTGCTGCGGAACATCTGAACCGCCGCCTTCAACTCCATGTCATTGGTCGAACCGATCAGCGCCTCATAGGCCTCCAACGGGAACTTGCTGTCGATGACAATCGGTCCTGGAGGGTTCGGGAGGTTGATCAGGCAATCTGCGCGCCGTCCATTCGACAGGGTTGCCTGCAGCTGGAAACTATCCGAAGGCAGCGCCTTAGAGACGATATCATTCAGCTGAATCTCTCCGAAAGCACCACGCGTTTGCTTGTTCGACAGGATATCCTGCAAAGACAGCACGTCGCCCGACAGTTTTGTGATATTGTCCTGCGCCTTGTCGATGGCGGCCAAACGTTCCTGCAACTGCGTTAGCGATGTCGCGGTTTGTTTGGATGATCCATGCAGGGATTCCTTCATCCGCTCCTGCATCTCGGCCAAAGCACGCGCCGATTTCATCGCGTTATCCGCCAGCCGGTCATTCATCTGCTGCTGGACCGAGGACAGACGGGTTTCAACCGTTTGGATCACCTGCACCTGCGCATTGGCCTGCGTGTCCGAAACATGCTGCAATCCGCCGCGCAATTGTTCCTGCCCCTGCCCCAATTGCTGCACATGCTGGCCAAGATGCGCCATCTGGCGGGACAGAGGTTCCGCCATCCGGGCCGACCGGTTGGCTGCGCGCAGCGACAAAAACAGCAACAGCAGGATCAGCGTAACAACCCCGCCCACGGTCAGGATCACGGGGTCGTTCAACGCATATTGGGTTCCTGCAATCTCGATCATGTCGCCTCGGGTGTTCTTGTTTTATTCTCCATAGCCCAACCAAGCCAATGGATCAACTGCGGCCGAACAATCGCTCGATATCGCTCAGCTTCAATTCCACATAAGTCGGCCGCCCGTGGTTGCACTGACCGGAATGGGGCGTGGCCTCCATTTCCCGTAGAAGGGCGTTCATTTCTTCGGCCCGCATACGGCGACCCGACCGGACCGACCCATGACAGGCCACCCGGCTGAGAATCGCCTCAATCCGCGCCTGCACGGTCTGGCTTTCGCCCTGATCGGCCAGTTCGTCGAGGATATCGAGGATCATCGCCCGCGCGTCCACCTCTCCCAGAATGGCAGGAGTTTCACGCACCGCGATGGCACCGCCGCCGAAAGGTTCAATGGTCAGCCCCAGGTTCGTCAAATCATCAGCCACCTGCATCAAGCGCGCGCAATCGCTGTCGGACAGTTCAACAATTTCCGGGATCAAAAGCGCCTGCGCAGCAACCCCATTCTCGGCCATCTGTTTTTTGAGCTTTTCATAAACCAGCCGCTCATGTGCCGCATGTTGATCGACGATCACCATACCGTCTGCGGTTTGTGCGATGATGTAGTTTTCATGTACCTGCCCACGTGCCGCGCCCAAAGGCAGGTCTTCGACCGGAGCCTCGGCGGTTGGCACAGGGGCCGGCTCGACCACGTTGCCGCTGTAATCTTGTGACAGCTCGGCAAACCCCGGCGCCTGCGCTTGATACGCCGCCTGCCGTGCAGATGGCGAGGGTCGGTCCATCTGATAGACGCGTGCTGGCGCAGGTTGTTCGGGTTCCGGACGCATCGCGCCCAGTGTCGCATTGGCCACTGTGGAGGAGGCCCTGTGCCCTGCCTCGGCCAGCGCGTGCCTCAGGGCCGAGACGATCAACCCACGCGCGACGCCCGGATCGCGGAACCGGACCTCGGACTTTGCCGGATGCACATTCACGTCGACCAAAGTCGGATCGCAATCGATAAACAATGCTGCTGCCGGATGACGATCCCGGCTGAGAAAATCGAAATAGGCCGCCCGCAGCGCGCCCGTCAGCATCTTGTCGCGCACAGGACGACCATTGACGAACAGATACTGCGCCACCGCCGCACCGCGCGAATAGGTCGGCAAGGCGGCGTAACCGTACAACCGGATCCCCTCGCGCGTGGCATCGATCTGCAGGGCATTTTCAGCAAACTCGCGCCCGATCACGCGGGCCAGCCGGGCGTGAAGCGCGTCGAACAGATCACCATTTTCGCGGTCAGCGCGGAAGGTCACGCGCCCCTCTCCACCACCAGAGACGTCACGCAAAGTGAAAGTCACCGCAGGCTCGGCCATGGCCAGCCTTTTGACGGTGTCGGAGATTGCCTGGGCTTCGGCCCGGTCGGTGCGCATAAATTTCAATCGCGCAGGCGTTGCGAAAAAGAGATCGCGCAGTTCGACCACTGTGCCAGCACGTAAGGCGGCAGGTTTCACCGCCTCGATCCGACCACCCGCCACATGGACCGAAGCCGCCTCGCCCCCCAGCACCCGGCTGGTAATGGTCAGGCGCCCGACGGCGCCGAGCGATGGCAGCGCCTCACCCCGAAACCCGAAGGTGTGGATATTCAGCAGATCAGACCCGTCGATTTTCGAAGTCGCATGGCGCGACAAGGCCAATGGCAGATCCTCAGCAGCAATCCCACAGCCATCATCGGTGACGCGAATCAGCGTCTTACCCCCATCGGCAATGTCGATCGCGACGCGGGTTGCGCCTGCGTCGATGGCATTTTCCACCAATTCCTTGACTGCAGAAGCCGGACGTTCAACAACCTCGCCTGCCGCAATACGGTTGATCGCTGCGTCGTCAAGTTGCCGGATGACCGGTCGATTTTCGCTGATATTGGGGTGTGCCTGCGCCATACCACCAGACCTAGCACATTCGCGCACGATTCTGCCACAGCTTTGGCTTGCATTTAATGTGAGGAGGGGGCGTTCGAACAATCGCACCGTGCCAGCCTAGACTTGCGGCCAGTCTGGGCGCGATTGCTCGAACGATCCGGAGTGAGTGGTGGTCATCCAATAATCAATGGATCAATTCATACCACGAATACGGTTTCACGATGCGAAGACTCTCTGGGCCTCAAGTCGGGTGGCGAAGTTTGGCCGATACCGCACAAGGCCCAGCGGCGGGAAAATGCCGGGTCACGCGGTCCCGGGTGCACTCGCCCGGGTCCGGCATGGCCCCCACAAAGCCGCAAACGCAAGGATCAGACCAGACATCGTTGCGATCATGCCCGCTGCGCTGACTGCGTCCGCCGCCCCCAGCCAGAGCGGACCATATCCAGCCAGCACGTACCCGGAGACAGCCGACAGGATGGCAAAGACGATGCTCCACGCGATCTGGGTTTCGAGCCGGTTGGTCATCATGCGCGCCGCCGCCGGGGGACAGATAAACATGGCAATCACAATGATCGAACCCACGGCGTCAAATGCCGCCACGGCGGCAATAGCTGCCGTGATCACAAGGGCCATGCCCAGAACTCCGGTCCGGACACCAATGGTGCGCGCGAACCCTTCGTCAAAGGTGGAAATTTTCAGCGGCCGCCAGAACAGCCATACAAAGACAGATACCCCCAGCAAAGTCAGCGCAATCCGAGGCAATTCCGGCGGCAACCCCGCCAGCGCCACAGGATCCAACACCGAAGACCAGCCCACAGCGTCCAACCAGATCAGGCTTTCCAGATTGCCATACAGCGCATGTTCAACATCCAAGTGCACGGTCGAGGTATCGGTTTGTTCCAACAGCAGCACACCAGCAGCAAACATCGTGGTGAAAACCACCCCCATCGCGGCACCCGCCTCGATCTGCCCCAGCCGCCTGACGGCTTCGATCAGAACCACGGCCACCACCGCCGCACCCGCGGCGCCCAGCATCATTGGCCAGGTTGAAATCGTTCCGGTCAGCAGAAAGGCCACGACAATACCCGGCAGCACCACATGGCTGATCGCATCCCCGATCAGGGCCTGTTTGCGCAGGACCAGGAAGTTCCCGGGCAAAGCGCAAGCGATGGCGGCAAACGTGCCGATCAGCAAGGGTGTCAAAGACAGGGGTACGAATTCTTCACCGTTCATGCCGGAACCTCCTGCGGGCCGCCGATCTGGCGGTCGATCTCGGCGATCTGATCTTGGGTCAGGACGGTTTCGATGTCCCGCAACCCGTCATAGAGCGCTGCCGTTGCCTCATGCATCTGATCGGCCCTGACGATTTCCCAGCGCTTTTCATCCCGCAGCGCCTTGGCAGCCCGGGTTTTGCCGATTTCGGTGGCCACGCCATCTGCCCGCGCAAAACCGGCACGCCGCAACAGGCGCAAGGTCAACGGCTCATAGATCTTTTGCCCTTGCGCCAGTGCCAGCAGACCCTGCCGAATGTGAACCCGACGCTGGAACCGCAGTTGCCGCAGAACCGCTGCCAGAACACCCCGAACAGGCGCAAGTAACAGGGACAGTGCGAAAAAGCCAAAGCTGACCAGAACAATGATCGGGCCGGTGGGCAAATTGGGGGCCGAGGCCGACATCGCCGCCCCCAGATAGCCCGCCAACCCTCCGGCCAGGCCAGCCAGCAGCACCACGCGGTCCGAGCGGTCCGTCCAGAACCGCGCCGTGACAGGTGGGATGATCAGCAGCGCCACAATCAGGATTAGCCCGACAATTTTCAGGCCCACCACGGTAACCGCCATGACCAGCCCCATCATCGCCAGATCAATCCGGTGCACCGGCAGCCCCCGGGCAGCGGCGTATTCCGGGTCGAAAGCCACCATGGTCATAGGTCGGCGGATGATCATGACCAGCAACAGCGTCGCTGCCCCACCGATTGCGATGACCAGCGCATCGGCCCACAACATCCCTGCGGTCGAGCCAAGCAGGAACCCTTCCAGCCCGGCCTGACGACCGACGCCCATGGTCTGGATCACGGTCAACAGCACGATGCCAAGGCCGAAGAACACCGACAGGATGGCACCAATGGCGGCATCCTCGGCCAGTCGTGTGTGGCGTGTCAGCCAATTCATGCAAAGCAAACCGACCCAGGCCGACACGGCCGATCCGGCCAGCAGACCGATCAGATTGCGCCCATCGCCACCAAGGGCGACCAAAACCATGAACCCAAGACAGACGCCGGGCAGAGTTGCGTGGCTGATTGCGTCGCTGACCAGCGCGCGTTTGCGCAGGAAAAGAAACGTGCCAGTCACACCAGCGGATATACCCAGCAAGGTCGCACCAATCGCGACCAGCGTGGCGTTATAGCCCAGCTGCAGGGTCAGAGCATCCCAAAGCATGATTTACCCCAATGCGCGCGAAATCTGGTCGATCTGCGCAGTGGCCAAACGGCCGCCATACGCCGATTGCAGGGTTTCGGCGGTAAAGGCCTCGGCCACAGTTCCCTCGGCCACTTTGCGGGTATTGATCAAGAATACATGGTCGAAATAATCAGTCACGGTGGCCAGATCGTGATGCACGACCACGACGGTCTTGCCCGCCTCTTTCAGCGACTTCAGCACTGCGATGATTGCTTTTTCCGTCGCTGCATCGACACCTGCGAATGGCTCATCCAACAGGTAAAGATCAGCATCCTGCGCCAGAGCACGGGCAAGAAAAACGCGCTGTTGCTGGCCACCGGACAATTGACCAATCTGACGATCGGCAAAATCGCGCATCCCGACCCGGTTAAGACAGTCCATGGCCCGGGACATATGCCGGGCACGGACACGACCCAGCAAGCCCAGCTCGCGGGACAGACCCATCAACACAACATCAATCACGCGCGTCGGAAAATCCCAGTCGACGCTTGCGCGTTGCGGCACATAGGCAATTCGTGCACGCTGTTTCTCCAGCGGTTCACCAAAGACGGACACCTGCCCGGACAGGGGCGAAACGATGCCCAGCGCCGCCTTCAGAAGCGTAGACTTCCCCGCCCCGTTCGGGCCGATGATCGCCGTCATCGCGCCGGGTTGCACGGTCATATCCACCGAAAACACGGCAGGTTTCTGACCGTATGAGACAGTCAGGCCGCGAATGGCCAGCGGGCAGTCCTTTGTAATTTTTTCAGCAACCGAAGCACCCTGATGCGCAGCCAGCGACAGCATCGTTCAAGACCCCGCCGACAATTTGCCGTTCATGCCGCGTTCGGGCACGTCTGCGCCCAGCGCTCCGGCAATCACAGAGATGTTGTGATCCAGCATCCCGATATACGTGCCTTCATAGGTGCCCGGTTCACCCATTGCGTCGGAATACAGCTCTCCGCCGATGCCAACATCATGGCCTTTGGCCGCGGCCCCTTCGATCAGCGCGCGCATGGACCGATCAGAAACCGAGCTTTCCACGAAGACTGCCGTCAGCTGCTGATCCACCAAGGTATCGACCAGCTCGCCAATCCGGTTCAGACCGGCTTCGGACTGGGTCGAGATGCCCTGTATACCAAGCACCTCATAGCCGTATTCCTCACCGAAATAGCCAAAGGCGTCATGCGCCGTTACAAGCACACGGTTGTTTTCCGGTACGTCGGCCAGCACTTGTTTGCCGTAGGCTTCCAACTGATCAATCTCGGCCAGATGTGTCTGCGCGTTCGCGGCGAAAAAATCAGCAGCCTCGGGGCGGGCCTCTGTCAGGGCTTCTTGAACCTCGACCACCACATCGCGCCAAACTGCCGGGCTCATCCATACATGCGGGTCATACTTATCGGCATAGTCGTCATGCGCGCGCAGTTTGGACTTATCGACACCTTCGGCCACAGCCACGACTGGACGTTTACGTCCGAGATCATGGAAGAAGTCTTCCATCTGCGCTTCAAGGTAAAGACCGTGCCACAGGATCAGATCCGCCCGGGTCATAGCAACGATGTCGCTGCGGGTCTGACGATAGGCATGCGGGTCGACGCCCGGGCCCATCAAGCCCTTGACCTCAACCTGATCGCCACCGATCTGACGTGCCGCATCAGCGATCATGCCCGTGGTGGCAACAACCTTCAGCGGCGCCTCGGCCCATGCCGCGAGGGGCAAAGCGGCGGCAAAAGCCATAACCGCAAGAAAACTACGACGAATCATTTCTGACCCCATTTAGGTATCCTCTTGAGAATGAATATGCGAACCATTCGCAACTAAGTCAACGCTATTGCGAATTATTCGCAAGAAAACCTCAAATTTGTCCATTTGGTCAAAAAAATTGCACACGCAAGGCCGCTATGCCTTCCAATTAGCGCCAAGCCGTGCGAATTTGGCGCAAACCTCCCAAAGGATGTGAAGATGGAAACGCAGAGCTCAGAAAGCCCCGTGCGCACCGCGCATCTGCCGCAAGTGACCGAGCCCAGAAACCCCGGTATGGATCTTGATCTGGACTGGGTACGCGCCGTGCAGGTCAATACTTCGGCCATTGAACGCCGCGCCGCGACCCTGCCCGGTCGTCGGTCCGTCAAAAAAGAATATCAGGCCGCATGGCTGTTAAAGGCGGTCACGATGATCGACCTGACCACCCTGTCGGGTGACGACACGGTTGGTCGAGTCCGCCGTCTGTGTGCCAAGGCACGGCAACCCGTTGCACCTTCGGTTCTGAAGGCGCTGGATATGCCGCCTATCACAACCGGGGCCGTTTGCGTCTATCACGACATGATCGAAACGGCAGTGGATGCGCTGCTTGGCACCGGCATTCCGGTTGCGGCAGTTTCGACCGGCTTCCCTGCTGGCTTGTCGCCATTCCATCTGCGCGTGGCCGAGATCGAAGAAAGTGTGAAAGCCGGCGCCGAAGAGATCGACATCGTGATCTCGCGCCGTCACGTGCTGTCGGGCGACTGGCAAGCCTTGTATGACGAGATGAAGGCGTTCCGCGTGGCCTGCGGCGATGCACATGTCAAAGCCATCCTCGCCACCGGAGAGCTGGGCAGCCTGCGCAACGTCGCGCGTGCTTCGCTGGTTTGCATGATGGCCGGGGCGGATTTCATCAAGACCTCGACCGGCAAGGAGAGCGTCAACGCCACCTTGCCGGTTTCGCTGGTCATGATCCGCGCGATCCGCGACTATTATGACCGCACCGGATACCGGGTCGGCTATAAACCGGCAGGCGGCATTTCCAAGGCCAAGGACGCGCTGGTTTATTTGTCGCTGATCAAGGACGAACTGGGCGACCGCTGGCTGGAGCCGGACTTGTTCCGTTTTGGCGCGTCGTCCTTGTTGGGCGATATCGAGCGGCAGTTGGAACACTATGTAACTGGCGCATACTCCGCCGGTTACCGTCACTCCATGGGCTGAGGACAAAAGCAATGACAGTCAAAGAGATATTCGAAACCATGGATTACGGCCCTGCCCCCGAAAGTGCCGCCGAGGCTCTGGCCTGGCTGGTCGATCAGGGCGACAAGTTCGGTCACTATATCGATGGTGCGTTCACCAAACCCGGCAAAGGGTTCGACAGCCGCAACCCGGCGACCGGAGAGGTTTTGGCCAAGCTGACGCAGGCCAAACAGGCCGATGTGGATGCTGCCGTTTCTGCCGCCCGAAAGGCGCAACCGAAATGGGAGAAGCTGGGCGGTGCAGCCCGTGCGCGGTACCTCTATGCCATCGCCCGCCTGTTGCAGAAGCATTCGCGCCTGTTTGCAGTGCTTGAGAGCCTCGACAACGGCAAGCCGATCCGTGAATCACGCGACATCGACATCCCGTTGGCGCAGCGACATTTCTACTACCACGCGGGCATGGCGCAGCTGATGGAAAGCGAACTGCCCGATGCTGAGGCGTTGGGCGTCTGCGGGCAGATCATCCCGTGGAACTTCCCGTTGCTGATGCTGGCGTGGAAGATTGCGCCGGCACTTGCGATGGGCAACACCGTGGTTCTGAAGCCAGCCGAGTACACTTCGCTGACCGCACTTTTGTTTGCTGACATTTGCACACAGGCCGGGCTGCCCAAAGGCGTAGTCAACATCGTCACTGGTGACGGCGCCGTGGGCGAGATGATCGTGAACGCGGACGTGGACAAGATCGCCTTTACCGGCTCGACCGTTGTGGGCCGCCGTATCCGTGAAGCGACTGCAGGGTCGGGCAAGGAACTGACATTGGAACTGGGCGGCAAGTCGGCCTACGTCGTCTTTGATGATGCCGATATCGACAGTGCTATCGAAGGTCTGGTCGATGCGATCTGGTTCAATCAGGGTCAGGTCTGCTGCGCCGGTTCGCGCCTGTTGGTTCAAGAAGGAATCACCGACCGTTTCCACGAGAAGCTGCGCGCACGGATGGACTCGCTGCGTATTGGCGATCCGCTGGATAAGTGCATCGATGTGGGCGCGGTTGTTGACCCGGTCCAACTGCAAACCATCAAAAGCATGGTCGAAAGCAACACCGCTGGTCACGTGCACCAAGCCGCGTGCGATCTGCCTGCGAACGGATGTTATTACCCACCCACGCTGATCTCGGGCCTCGAAACTTCCGACCCGCTGATGCAGGAAGAAATCTTTGGCCCGGTGCTGGTGTCCTCAACCTTCCGCACGCCGGAAGAGGCGGTGGAGCTGGCCAACAACACCCGTTACGGGTTGGCTGCGACCGTGTGGACCGAGAATGTAAACCTTGCACTGGATATCGCGCCCAAGCTGGTTGCGGGTGTCGTCTGGGTTAATGCCACCAATCTGTTTGATGCGGCCGCTGGTTTCGGCGGCGTGCGCGAAAGCGGCTTTGGCCGTGAAGGCGGCTGGGAAGGGCTGACGGCCTATACCAGGCTCAAAGGCAAAGCTAAGCCGTTGGCGAAGGTCGAAGCGGCCATCGGCGAGGGCTCTCCGGTCGATCCGATTGACCGTACCGCCAAGATGTATGTCGGAGGCAAGCAGGCACGGCCCGATAGCGGCTATTCGAAACCCGTCTGGGGTAAATCCGGGCTGTTGGGCCACGTGGGCCTCGCCAATCGCAAGGACGTCCGCAATGCGGTTGAAGCTGCGGCAGGGGCCAATGGATGGTCCAAGACCACCGGCCATCTGCGGGCACAGATCCTGTATTACATCGGCGAAAACCTCTCGGCCCGCGCCGACGAGTTTGCCGCTCGCATCGACGCAATGATCGGCAAAAAGGACGGCGCGAAAGAGGTCGAGGCTTCAATCCAGCGCCTGTTCACCGCCGCCGCCTGGGCCGACAAGTATGACGGTCAGGTGCACGGCGTTCCGATCCGTGGCGTGGCAATTGCTATGAAAGAGTCCGTTGGTGTAATCGGTGCGCTTTGTGCGGACGAGGCGCCTCTGCTAGGTCTGGTCTCGGCTATGGCTCCGGCGATTGCGATGGGGAATCGGACAGTCCTGGTGGCTTCGGAGCCCTACCCGCTGGCAGCGACTGATTTCTACCAGATTCTCGAGACGTCGGACGTCCCCGCTGGCGCGGTCAACATCCTGACCGGCAGCCACGCGGAACTGGCGAAACCGCTGGCTTCGCACCTGAACGTCGATGCAGTCTGGTCCTTCTCGTCCACCGACCTGTCAAAAGAGATCGAGGTCGTCTCGGCCGGGAACCTGAAACGGACCTGGGTGAATAACGCGACGGCAATCGATTGGGGCGTGGACCATTCCCGCCGCTTCCTGCAGGCTGCGACCGAAGTCAAAAACATCTGGGTGCCCTACGGCGAGTAGGGCTCCCCGCCAAGGGAGGCCTACATGGACTTTTCAGAAAAAACCGTCGTCGTCATCGGCGGAACCAGCGGTATCAATCGCGGCATTGCCGAGGCCTTTGCGGCCTCGGGTGCCAAACTGGCGGTCGCCAGCCGGTCGCAGGACAAGGTCGATGACACCGTTGCTGCGCTGAAAGCTACGGGGGCCCAAGACGCCATCGGTGTGGCCTTCGATGTACGTGACCCGGAGGCAGTCGCTGAGGGCCTCAAACAGTTCTACGATGCATTCGGTGACTTCGACGTTTTGGTGTCGGGCGCAGCAGGTAATTTTCCGGCGCTCGCGGCAGAGATGTCGGTCAATGCGTTCAAGACCGTGATCGATATCGACCTGATGGGCACGATCCACGTGATGAAGGGGGCCTATCCTTTCCTCAAGCGTCCGGGTGCCAGCATCATCAACATCTCGGCCCCGCAATCCTACCTGCCTTACGAAGGCCAGGCCCATGTCTGTGCCGCCAAGGCGGGCGTTGATCAGATCACCCGCACCCTGTCGATGGAATGGGGTGTCGAGGGTATCCGCGTGAACTCGGTCGTGCCGGGCTTTATCGAAGGCACTGAAGGGGCCAAGCGTTTGGCCCCCACGCCGGATGCCGGAGAAGCATTGCGTAAGGACGTCCCCCTGGGCCGTTGGGGTCAGCCGCAGGACGTGGCGAACGCCTGTATGTTCCTAAGTTCTGATCTGGCTAGCTATATCAGCGGCACGGTTCTGGCCGTCGATGGCGCGTTGTACCAACGTGGTTCGGGCAAGTTCGGCCAGATGATGGGGCAAATGTTGCGCGCGCAGGCGAAAGCACGCTCATAAGACCCATTAACCTGTGAGGTTGTTCATTTACGGCTTCACGTAATTGGCACAGCGTAAGACCCATTCATTGCGAGGGTGGGTCCTTACATGCTGAATAGTCCATTTGAATTTACCGAGTTTGTCGAATTGGCCACCGTGATCGGCGTAGCCGGGGCTGGCCTTTACATTCTGAACTACTTTTTACTGCAAATCGGCATAGTCCGCGGCAATGGCGTGCTCTACCCGGTTCTAGTTATCGTTGCTGCAACCTGCGTTCTGATCAGCATGGTTGAAGAATTCAATCTTGCCGGTTCGATCATACAGATGGCCTATATCGCGATCTCGGTCATCGGATTGCTGCGCGGATACCTTTCGCGGCATCTCATTCGCTTTTCCGCAGCCGAGCGCCAGTTCATCTCACATCATCTTGGGTCACTGAAACCGCATCATGCCCGAAAGCTATTGAACACTGCGTCGGTTCAGGAGTTCGCCAAAGGCGACATTCTGATCGAAGAAGCTAGAACAACAGATTTCCTTGGCTATGTCCTGAGCGGGCGAACAACCATCCTTCAAAATGGTCAGGTCATCAATACTTGCGGCTCGGACGAGACACTAGGAGAGCTGACATTCGGCCTTGGCCTACCCGCAACGGCCACCGTCATCGCCTCAGAGCCGACAACCTGCCTGGTGTTCAACAATTTCCGTCTGTCCCGCCTGCTACGCCGCAACCGCTATATCGACGATGCGCTCAAAGCCGCGCATTTCAGGCATGCGCGGCAAAAGCTTCTGAACAGCAACAAGCATACGCTTCGGGCACAGAAACAGCCCGTCGCGGCCTGAACGGGTTTAGCCATCCAGACCCTCGGGCTTGCCGACAATGGTGAAGTGGAGCCCATCAGGGTCTAGCAATTCGCTGGCGACCCGGTTGATCTCTTCAAGCGTGATCGCATTCACCTTGTCGTTGCGGGTGGCGATATAGTCGATGGGCAGGTCTTCCATCTGCATCCCGACCATGATCCCCGCGATCTGGCCATTGCCATCAAACCTCAGCGGGTAAGCGCCCGTCAGATAGGTTTTGGCATCGTCCAGTTCTTTTTGGGTTACACCTTCGGACGCGGCACGAGCCCACTCGTCGCGGATCACCTCGACCGCTTCGGCAATGCGATCATTGCTGGACGACACGGACCCCAGATAGACCGAGGCCAGGTCCTTGGGCACCAGATAAGTGCCGATTCCGTAGGTCAAGCCACGCTTTTCTCTAACTTCCTGCATCAGGCGGCTTTCAAACCCGCCCCCGCCAAGGATGTGGTTCAGGACAAAGGCGGCAAAGAAATCGGGATCATCGCGGTCAATGCCGGCATGTCCGAACAGGGCCACAGATTGCGGCGTGTCGAACTCGACAACGCTAACACCACCGGGGATGGACACATCGGCACGTTCAGGGATCGGCTTTCCAGTTTTTGGCAGGTCGGCCAGCAGTTTATCCAGCAACGCGCCCAGCTCTTCGGGGGTGATGTCACCCACTGCGCCGACATACATCCGGTCTTGGACAAAGACATCCTGATAGGCGGTGACCACGTCATCGCGCGTCAGGGCGGTCACGCTTTCGATCGTACCCTTACCTTCGGTGCCGTAAGGGTGATCGCCGTAGGCCATTTGGGCAAAGTTACGACCCGCAATGTCATTCGGGTCGGTTTGATCGGATTTAAGGCCGGACAACACCTGCGCCTTTACCCGGTCCACTGCATCCTGATCAAAGCGCGGCTCGTGAATGGTGGTGCGCAGCAAGTCGATCACGTCGTCCCGGTTCTCGGTCAGGAACTGCGCGGTGATCGACACCGAGTCATCGGTTGCACCGTACCGGAACGAGGCCGCCAGCGATTCCAGCTCACGCGCATAGGTGCGGGCATCCATGTCACCTGCGCCTTCCTCAATCAGGCCGCTCATCAGGTAGACCGCACCGCGTTTGTCCGCGTCATCCAGCGATGTGCCGCCGCGAAAACGCAGCTCCAGCGCGGTGAAGGGGATCGAGTGATCCTCGACCAGCCAGGCGGTGATACCACCAGGAGAAGTAACCTCTTCGATCTCGATATCGGCCCACACGGGCAGAGCGACAACGAACGCGATCAGGGTTGCGAATATCCGTTTCATTGCGTCACCTCGTCATCGCGCATTAGCCAGCCGGTGACCGATGTTTCCGGTTGTATTACCTCGCGGGCAGCGGCGATGATCTCATCCCCAGTGACAGCTTGCAGAATATCGGGCCAGGCCTGCACGTCCTCAACTGTCAGGCCGCTGGTCAGTGCGCGGCCATAGCGGTTGCCAATCCCATCCACATTGTCGCGCGCATAGGTCTGCGACGCCCGCAGCTGCATCTTGATCCGGTCAAGGTCTTCTTCGTTCACACCCTCAGCAATGAAGTCGGCAACCACCTGATCCATTGCATCTTCGGCCTCTTGCAGGGAAACGCCTGCAGCCGGGACGACGATCAGGTCAAAGGTCGTATCATCCAGCGAGACACCCCGATAGAACGCCCCGGTGTAGACAACCTTCTGCTGCTCGAACTGCAGCTTTTCGTTCAGGTAGGATGTCGTGCTTCCGCCCAACAGTTCTGCCAACAAAAACAGAGCAGCCGCTTTTTCCTGTTCGCCCGGATCACGCTCGGGTGCCAGATAGCTGCGCTGCACATAGGGCTGCGACACGCGCGCGTCTTTGTATGTCAGACGGCGTTCTGCCGTTTGCGGCGGTTCCTGCGACCGGACCCGTTCTGGCAGGTCAGGGTTGGCGGGGATCACGCCGTAATACTGCTCGGCCAGCGATTTGACCTCGTCAGGTTCGACATCACCGGTGACGACCAGAATGGCGTTATTGGGCGCGTAGTGGGTCTGGTAGAAGGACAGCGCGTCCTCCATGTCCAGCGTTTCCATCTCGTGGCGCCAGCCGATGATTGGCACGCCGTAGCGATGGTTCAGATACTGCGACGCGCTCATCTGTTCACCGAACAGGGCGCGCGGGCTGTTGTCGGTGCGCTGGTTGCGTTCCTCAAGGATCACGTCGCGTTCGGTGACAATATCATTTTCGCTCAGGCGAATATTGCGCATCCGATCCGCTTCCATCCGCATCATCAATTCCAGCCGGTCGGCGGCAACCCTTTGGAAATATGCAGTGTAGTCGTACGACGTGAACGCGTTGTCGGTGCCGCCATTGGCCGCAACAGTGGCCGAAAATTCGCCCGGGGCCAAAGTGTCAGTGCCTTTAAACAGCAGGTGTTCCAGGAAATGCGCTACGCCCGATGATCCCACGGGCTCATCTGCTGACCCTGCGCGATACCAGACCATATGCTGCACAACAGGGGCGCGGTGATCCTCGATCACGACGACATCCATGCCGTTGTCCAACGTAAAGGTCGTGACCGCTTCGTGCCCCTCGCTTGCAGCAAGAGGGGTTGCGGCCATCAGGGCTGCCGACAATGCCAGGGCCCGAACCATAGGGCGTCCTCCGTTTGATTTATGCTGTTCAAACTACGGTGGCGCCACGCGGGTTCAAGGCCAATGACGAAAAGTTAAAGATTATTCATCTACCGGTGGCGCCGAAGGTGTTTCTATCCCGGCTTGGCGTGCTGCCTCATTCTGACGGTCGGGATTCAACGTTTCGCGGCGGTAGACCTGCGAATACCGATCCACGTTGAACAAGCGCAAGCGCGTCAGGCGGCTCTGCTTTCTGCGGAATTCTGCATCCTCGGCATCAACCACCTGCCGGGCATTTGCCGGAACCCCATACCGGCTGGAGGCCGTCACAAGGGCGGCGTCCGTGGACGGGATGGCCGTATTTGCATTCAGCGAAGATTCGTTCCCGCCAAGGGCAACGACAGCTTCGGCCTTAGGGTTCGGATCGGTCAGGTTCTCACCACCCAGAGTGGGCGCAGGCAGAAAAGCGTAATCCTTGGGCTGAGTCAGTGGTTTGACAGGCAGGACCGAGAATTCGTCCGGCCCCTGCCCGGGCGCTTCCAAGTGGCGCAATCCGATATCGGAACAGCCCGCAGCCGCAAAGGCCAATGTCAAAGCAAATATGGAACGCGGCAGCCGCATCAGAGTCTCCAGCCTGTTTCAGGCGCTTTTATCGCATTTCAAATGGCACGTCACGAGGCCTTTTTGCCTTCGAACAGCACCAGACCAATCGCTCCCGCAAAAATGAACACATCAGCAAGGTTGAACACGAAAGGGTTGTTGATGCCGCAACAGGACATGTTCAGGAAATCCAGAACATAACCATAAAGCAGGCGATCCACGACGTTGCCCAGCGCCCCTCCAATCAGCAACCCGCCGCAAACCAGCATCAGTTTCGACGGGGCTGTGCGCATAAGCCAGATCAGCACACCGATTGCGATGACCATGGAAACACCGATCAACGCCCATCGGGCAGCATCGGTATTGCCCTGAAACAAGCCGAAATTGATGCCCCGATTCTCACCGTATTTGAACACCAGCAGCGGCGGCAGAACATCAATGTTCCCATCAGCCACACGCATCACGTGAACGACCAGATACTTGCTGATCTGGTCGATCAGTAACGCAGCCAGTGCGGCCCAGAGAAGCAGACGAAAGCGCATCAGTGGCGGAAGTGGCGCATGCCGGTAAAGACCATGGCGAGACCGGCCTCATCCGCGGCTGCGATCACCTCGTCATCGCGCATCGAGCCACCCGGCTGGATAACACAGGTCGCGCCGGCCTCGGCCGCTTCCATCAGACCGTCCGGGAACGGGAAAAACGCATCCGACGCCACGGCGGAACCGATTGTCAGTGGTTGGGCCAAGCCCAGAGCATCAGCCATACGCTCGGCTTTCTTCGCTGCAATCATCGCCGAGTCCAGGCGGCTCATCTGCCCGGCACCAACACCCACGGTTGCTCCGTCTTTGACATAGACGATGGCATTGGATTTGACGTGTTTCGCCACTTTCCACGCAAACAGAAGATCGCGCATCTGTTCCTCGGTCGGGGATTTCTTAGTGACGACCTTCAGGTCATCCAGGCCGACAAATCCGTTGTCCTTGTCCTGCACCAGAAGGCCACCAGCTACCTGACGGACGGTTTTGCCACCTGCGGTCACGTCCGGCAGACCATCGGTTGTCAGCAGACGCAGGTTCTTTTTGGCGGCAAAGATTGCCTTGGCCTCATCTGACGCACCCGGAGCGATCACAACTTCGGTGAAAATTCCGGTGATTTCCTGCGCGGTTTCGGCATCCAGCGGCTGGTTCAGCGCAATGATCCCGCCAAAGGCCGAAGTGCGGTCACAATCAAACGCGGCCTTATAGGCCTCGATCAATGTCGCGCCCTTCGCAACACCGCAGGGGTTGGCATGCTTGATGATCGCGCAGGCTGCGCCTTGCGCCGGATCGAACTCGGCCACCAGTTCAAATGCCGCGTCTGTGTCGTTGATGTTGTTGTAGCTCAGTTCCTTGCCCTGATGCTGCACCGCTGTCGCCACACCGGGGCGGTTGGTGCCATCGGTGTAGAAAACCGCCTGTTGGTGGCTGTTTTCGCCATAACGCAAGGTCTGCTTCAATTCTCCGGCAAAGGCGCGACGGCGCGGGGCCTCGGCGGCCAGCGCATCGGCCATCCAATTCGACACGGCCGCGTCATAGGCGGCGGTACGAGCATAGGCTGTCTGCGCCAGGTTCTGACGGAACGCATAGGAAGTCTGCCCATCGTTAGCCGCCAGCTCAGCCAGCAGCGCGTCGTAATCCTGAACATCCACAACTACATTCACAAAAGCGTGGTTTTTCGAGGCCGCGCGGATCATCGCCGGGCCACCGATATCGATGTTTTCGATGCATTCGTCGTAACCCGCACCTTTGGCTACCGTGGCCTCGAACGGATAGAGGTTCACCACCAGCAGGTCGATCGCACCGATGCCGTGCTCATCCATCGCCGCTACATGACTTTCGTTGTCACGCAGTGCCAGCAGACCGCCATGCACCATGGGATGCAGTGTTTTAACACGGCCATCCATCATCTCGGGGAAGCCAGTGATCTCGCTGACATCCTTCACCTCAAGCCCTGCATCCCGCAGCGCCTTGGCGGTACCACCGGTCGACAACAACTCGACCCCGCGCTCGGCCAGTGCCTTGCCCAGCTCGATCAGCCCGGTCTTGTCGGAAACGGAAAGCAACGCGCGGCGCACGGGGTGAAGATCGGTCATGGGGTCAAAGGTCCTTTTGGCGTCAGTCAAACTCGGGCTCGTCCCGGTGTATATCCCGCACGGCATAGGCTGTGTCCTGGGCCTTGCTCAGCGTCCACCGGATGCGCGTCGCATACTCCATTGCGCGGCCAGATAGAACGATCTGTTTTGTCGCGCGTGGTTTTAAACGCCCGTTTTCCAAATAAACGCTTGGTTCTACAGACAATTTTCCGACGCCGTCATGGCGGAAAACCCAGATCTCACCACTTTTCAGCGCCATCGACACCGCAGCGCCCCCCAGATCCAGTGCCGCATCCACGTCCGGATGCAGGTGAAACCGGATGTCAAAGGCGATGCCCTTCAGGCCCGAGGCGTCCATCGCCTTGTCAAATTGGCGCTTCGCCTTGTCGGTGGCCGTCAGCAGAATATCCTCGCAGGCCAGCTCACGCCCATCAAAGCGCAGCTCAAAGGTACGCGCATGTGTCAATCCGAAGACCTTGGTATACCCGTCATGCCCGGCCATGAATCGCGTGCCTTCAAAGGCATCCTCGAAATCAATGGGAACCTCATGCGGCGCATCCACCAGTGCCTCGCGTTCGGCGCCCTGCGTCGGTGGCGCCAGCCGAGCGCTTGAATACCCATCTAGGCACAGTGTCGAATGCGACGGTGTCGCCCGACCCGCACGCCGCCATTCCATCCCAAAGCTTTCGCCCGACCCGCAATTGACCACCAGCGGTCTGCGGCCCGACGTCAGTTCGAACGCCAGGGTCGAAGCATGGGCGTTGTATGACGCCGCCCCCTTGGGTGGAGTGGCGGCATCCACAATCACGCTGGTTCTGGCCGCATAAAGTCGGGCAAATCCCATGGACAGCCCTGTGGCGCGATGTGGCCTGACACCGCTTTGCGCCAGTGCCTGATCCAGACGCCCTTCGACACCGCGCCCACCGCCGTGAAACCGAGCCAAAGCCCCGTCCGCATGGCGCAGGCTGCGCAAGGTGGGGGCCATGCGTTTGATGGCACTTGCCTGCGCCCCGGGCGTGCCCCGGCCCAACGCGCTGAGCGCGGCCGAGGTCCATGAAAGCAGCATAAAGACCTCAAGCAGCTCTTCGGGGTTGCGGGTTGGGATACCGCCCTGTTCGTCTACCTGACTGTCACACTCGCGTGCCAAAGCACGAAGGGCAGGATCAGCCATTTGCTCCAACCCCTCCAGCGCCAGACCAGCCTGCACCAGCCCGGCAAGCGCCTCAAACCGGGGAAGACCGGGAGTCGCTGCCTTCCAGCGCTTGGACAAAAACCATGTCTGTTGGGCCAATGAACGGAAAAACATCCTGCTTTGATGTTCATCTGCGCCGCGCAACAGGAAAATCGCATGGTTGATCCAGCGTATAACGCGCCGACCGGTCAGATCAGGTGCCCAGCCCGGCCCCTGACCGCGGCCATGCGCGTTAATCCAGCCCCAGACCCACCGCTGGGCCTTTTCACGCGCGCGCATATCGCCAACAGCCGCCAGATCGTCGAGCCAGGCAAAGCCGTGGCGTTCATTGTCAAACCCGGTACTGGGCGCGGTCACATCCCACAGCTCGGTATCCTGAGCTTCGACCAGATAGCCTGCGAACAGCAGATTTCCGGCGACCAACTGACGCCCGCGCGCAAATGAGCCGACCGTGCGTGGTTCCGGCTCGCCAACAAACCCCGAGACCGCTTTGCGACGCTGGCTGATGCGTGCATAGAGACGGTTCTGAAACCGTGTCCACTGATTGGTCATGGTATCTGTCTTCGACATGACGCTCGTTACTCTGCCCCTTGCGCTCTGCTGGCGCCTGAGACCCAACGATAGACCGGGGCGATCGTCAAGTCATCGAAAAGCGTGCTTCTACGCCGATTTGTTCAAGCGTGCGATGTAGAACCCATCCATTCCACCAAGATCAGCCCAGTAATCGGGCCGCAGACGCAGGCCGCCTTCCTCGGTGATCCATTCGGACTCGATTCCGGCAATGGTCAAAGCCGCCCGATCCACCGACATATCGGGGTGTTGGTCCAGCGCTTCTTCGACCTGCACCTCGCCCTCATCCGGCAGGAGAGAACAAGTGCAATAGACCAGCCGCCCGCCGGGTTTCAGCAAGCTCCAGGCGTGGGCCAGCATCCGGGCCTGCAGCTCGATCAGCTCACCGAATTCCGATCCGTCTTTGGCAAAAGGCAAGTCAGGGTGCCTGCGGATCGTTCCCGTGGCAGAACACGGCGCGTCCAAAAGGATGGCGTCATACTGGCCCTGATGTTCAAGCGCGTCGCCCGCGACGACAGTGGCTTTCAGCCCGGTGCGTTTGAGGTTCTCATGCACCCGCGCCAATCGCGTTTCCGAAACGTCGAGCGCCGTAACATCGGCCCCAGCCGCCGCTAGTTGCAGTGTTTTTCCACCCGGAGCGGCGCAAAGGTCGAGGATCTTTTCGCCCAATTTCGGGGCAAGTATGCACACTGGAATAGCGGCCGCCGCGTCCTGCACCCACCAATCACCTTTGCCATAGCCCGGAAGGGCAGTGACCTGACCGGCATCATGCAGCCGCGTCGAACCGGTCGGCAGGACTTCACCCGGTCCGCTGGCACCCGGCTTCACAGTCAGGTCAAGCGGTGCGCCGGCAAATTGCACCTTTTCCATTCCCGCGATTGCATCCTCCCCCCAGGCCATGATCAGCGGATCACGCAGCCATTCGGGCAAACGCGGCACGCGCATTTTGGGCCATGCTTCGGGCCCTTCGGCGGCCACTTTACGCAACACGGCATTCACCAGGCCTTTCAGCCGTCCGTGCTTGCGTGAACGCCCTACAATGTCGACCATTGAATTCACCACACCATGTGCCGCTTCACCGTGGCACAGCTCGACCGCGCCAAGGCGCAGGGCATTATGCACAGTCAAAGCGGGGGTACGGTTCAGGTGGTTTTCCAGCAGACGATCCGCACGCTCCAACCCGCGCAAGGTTTCCAGCGTCAGACGTTGCGCCCGCGCGCGATCTTCAGGGGCCAACCGGTCCAGCGCACCGGCGGCCAGACATTCGGACAGCAGGCGTCCTTCGCCCAGTATCTGATCCAGCAGATAGATTGCGCTGCGTCGGGCGGCTGTTGCGTTGTCGGACATGGAATCGCCTTTGAATAAATCCTCGCCCGCATTGCCAATGGCGGACGCGGGCGTATATCAAGCCCATGCACGGAAAGGAACCCGAAGTCATGAGTGACGACCGCAAAGACCTGCCGCCTGCCGCCCAGCGCGCCTTGGCCGAAGCCGAAGAGCGCCGTCGCAAGGCCGAGGCCAAAGCGAAAGAGATGCCAAGGGAACTGGGCGGTCGCGACGGTCCCGACCCGGCCCGCTATGGCGATTGGGAGAAGAAAGGCATCGCGATCGATTTCTGATCGCCTATCCTCGCAGAGCTTCCAGAAAATCCGCTATCAGAGCGCGCTGCTTCTTTGATTTCGCCCGTTCTTCCGGCCATGTCAGCCAATACCCATCCTTCGTTTTCAGCTCGGGCAGGTGCAACCGGCGCAACCGTCCGTCCTGTAGATCCGCCTTGGCCAGTGGCACCGACCCCAACGCTACGCCCATGCCCTGACGTGCCGCGGACAACGCGTGTTCCATTGAATCGAAGCTGATGGTCGACGTCGTCACATCGCCCTGCTCTGCCTTTCGCGCCCAATCTCGCCACCCCGGCCGTTCTCCGCGCAGATCAATCAAAGGCGCCCCCCATTCAACACCCGGAGCCGCCATCGGCACCAACACTTCGGCTGCGATCAATTCGGAATCCCGCCCGGGCCAGGCATCGCGACCATAGCGGATTTGCAGCCATGTCCGCTCTTCATCCAGCGATGACCGCCGCGCCACGGAATCGGTCAGGACACGCACCTTTGGCTGCACCTCCTGAAACCGGGAAAGACTTGGCACCACAAGCGCATGGATGTGCGATGACAAACCGGCCACCCGCAATTCGCGGGGGGATTTTCCAAACAGATCCTCGGTATTGCGTTCAAGCGCCTGCAAACTGTCTTGCACCAGTGGCAGATAGCTTTCCCCTTCGACAGTCAATGACACGCCACGTGCCTCACGCACAAACAACGTGCGCCCAAGCCAGGCCTCAAGGTTACCGATGCGCTGGCTTACCGCCGCTTGTGTCAGACCAAATTCCCTCGCCGCTGCCGAAAACCCGCCCAGACGCCCCGCCGCCTCGAAAACGCGCAGCCAGTCCAAGGGCGGCAACCCGATTTTTTTCTTAGCCATAAGTTTTTCCAAGCCTCAGCAGAAAGAAGGATTAATTGTCGTAATGCCACAAGAGGCGTATCTCCTCAACCAAAGCCCGCGCTGAACAGGAGACCCCCCATGCTGCGCTCTGCCACCCATGACGCCTCGGTTGTGACCGTAGAATTCGACACCGGCACAAAGGCTCGCTTTCACGCCATCTGGCTACGCGACAACGCGCTGGACCCCGAAACGCGCGCGCCCGGCAATGGCCAACGTCTGATCACCATCGGTGATATCCACTCAGACATTTCGGTTAGCGCCGCCGAAATCAGCAATGGTGATCTGACAGTCACCTTTCAGCCAGAAGGCAAGACCGTCACCTTTCCCGCCGGCTGGTTGGCCGAGCACAGCTATGACCGCGATCAAAACCGCCCCATGGGTCGGACGGCTCCCGACATCACCACCTGGGGACGCGGCATCGACGCGCCCAGCGCTGATTGGGATGAGGTCCACGCCAATCCCAGCGCCAAACGCGGATGGCTAGCTGCGGTGGCCGAATACGGCTTTGCCAAGCTGACCGGCGGCCCGACCGAACCGGAATCCCTGCTGAAAGTCGCCGATCTGTTCGGCTATGTGCGCGAAACCAACTATGGCCCCTATTTTGAGGTCCGAACCGAGGTGAACCCGACCAACCTCGCCTATACAGGCCTTGGTCTGCAGGCGCATACCGACAACCCCTATCGTGATCCGGTTCCGACGCTGCAAATTCTGTATTGCCTGGAAAACAGCGCCGAGGGTGGTGATTCCATCGTGGTTGACGGCTTCCGCGCTGCTGAAAAACTGCACGAACAGAACCCGGAAGGTTTTGCCTTGCTGGCATGCTACCCCGCCCGGTTCGAATACAAGGGCTCGGACGGTATCTGCCTACGGTCACGCCGCCCGATGATTGAGCTGTCACCGGATGGAGAATTGGTCGGTATCCGGTTCAACAACCGCTCATCCGCGCCGTTCGTCGACGTGCCGTTCGACCAGATGGAGGCCTATTACGCCGCCTATCGCCAATTGGGCGAGATCATCGACGACCCTGCCATGGGTGTGTCGTTCAAACTGGAACCAGGCGAGAGTTTCATCGTCGACAACACCCGCGTGCTGCACGCGCGTCTGGGCTATTCCGGTGCGGGGTCGCGCTGGTTGCAGGGCTGTTACGCCGACAAGGACGGGTTGCTGTCCACATTGGCCGCGATGGAAATGAGTCAACCGGAGGCCGCAGAATGAAGCCCGATTTCTCGACCCTGAGCCGGGACAATATCGTGGCTTTCATCGGCGATATCTTCGACCGCCGCGGCGGTGAGGAATATCTGGGTGAGCCCGTCACCATGGCTGAACACATGTTGCAAGGTGCAACGATCGCCGAGCAGAACGGCCAGCCCGAGGAAATCATCGTCGGCGCATTGCTGCACGATATCGGGCACTTCACATCCGAGTTCGGCACCTATCACCCGGATGACACCAAGGACCGTCATCACGAGGATGCAGGCGCTGAGGTGCTGGAACAGTTCTTCCCCTCGGTCATCACCGATTGCTGCCGCTATCACGTGGCAGCCAAGCGGTATCTCTGCGCCACCAAGCCTGAATATTACAACCGCTTGTCCACCGCTTCGGTCCATACGCTGGAATTGCAGGGCGGGCCGATGAGCGCTGAGGAGGTCGCAGAGTTCGAGAGTAATCCGAACCTGAAAGAGATCATTCAGGTGCGCTATCTGGACGAGGCAGGCAAGCGGGCTGACATGGAAACGCCGGATTTTACCCATTTCGCACCGATGGTACAGCGCATGGTCGACAGGCATCTGGGCACATCATGAGCGCGCCGGAATATATCTTCGAGGCCAGTTCAAAACCGTCCCTTCCCTGGCACGAGGTTCCGCTGATCCGGGCCACGGACACGTCGGTCAAAGGCTATGGCTGTCTGGTTGATGACCCCGATACCTTCGAGATTGAAATCGCTCGCTGGCCCCAACAGGGCTGGCGCCAGATTGACGAAGGCACCGGCGACGAGGGCGGCTGGGTCGAAGGCACGTTCAAATGCGATTGGCAGGGTGACGTGCTTTATGGTGAGAACGCGGCCGTCAAAGGCCACTATGTTCTGGGTTGGTCCGCTGATCCACAACAGGCGCAGACCGACCTGCAGACGGCACCGCGCGATCAGGTTCTACTGTGGCACATGAACTACCACCCCGATGGCGGGCAGATGTTCTGGCCGCTGGACAACAAGCCCTTCATCGTGCCTGTCGCCCTGCCCGGCGACAACCTGACGCCAGAAAAAGTGGTCGCATTCTGGTGTGACGGCACGCGTGGCCTCTATATTCATCCCGGCATCTGGCACGAAGGGATATTCCCCGTTGAAGACAACCAGCGCTTCCTTGATCGGCAGGGCCGAGTACACGCCCGGGTCAGCGCCGATATCGGCAAAGAGTTCGGCGTTTACCTTGCCTGCCCCTTGCGCGCGGACAAGATACGCGATCTGTAGCCCAACCTGTCGCTTCCGGGCGGCGCTTTTCAGATTCCCTTAACCTTTGCCGCAAACTTCTGCGATACTCTCCCTGTGTGCACACAAGGGAGGCGCAGATGGGATTGAACCGTCGGAAATTGGTACAACTAGGCACCGCAGCCACTGCGAGTGCGGCGTTGCCGCGATTTGCTGTCGGCGCAACTGGCCAGAATGAGGCGTTCGAGGCCGAGTTCGCCGAAACACTGGCTGGTCTCAAAGCCGCGTTCGCCAAGCTCGAGTTTTCCGAGTCACAACCTTTTTCTATTGTCACCGGGAACGTCGACTATAATGGCGGGCTGCGGCACGATTTCGAGCAAAAGAAATTGCAACCAAACGCTTTCGTCATACAACCGCTGGCTCGCGTCGCAGATGTGGAAGAAAAAAACCGCCCCGATGTCCTGCCCCTGTTTCACGAGGTTGGCTGCCATCCAGAAGACGCGGTCAGCGGGCGTGACACCACGGAACTTATGGTGCGTCTTCTGACTGAAGAGTTCAGCCTTGACCCATCCCGCATTGCTTTTGTCAGCGTGCCTCAGGCCGATGACGTGCGCCCGGTTCTGGATGGGATGAACTTGCCGTTCTCGCAAAAGGTCCTGCTGCGCGATGAGGCCGAGGCATTGGCCGCCCGCGACGCCTCAGGCTATTTCTTTCCAGATCCTTTTGGCGAGGATTATCTGGTCACGATGGGCGTTTATTACCGCGTCGGCAATCAAACTGAACCCGCACCCGAATCCTATCCACCATCTGCCAACTGGACCGAAATCGGAGAGATCATCATCGACGGCGCGGCCGCACCATTAGGCATATCAATCGGAGCTGAGCGTCTGACCTATGCGTTGACAGGTCAGTTCCCGACATGGGACCAGCGTTTGGATGCTCTCTTCGCGCATATCGACTTGGGACATGCAGAACCGCCGGGAATCGCCGCGTTCAGATAGGATCCCTTACAGCCCCAATACATCCACCATGTCATACTGACCGGGCGCTTTGCCCTGTCCCCACAGGGCCGCCTTCAAAGCGCCGCGGGCAAAGATGGCGCGGTCGGTGGCCAGATGGCGCAGGACGACGCGTTCTCCGGGGGCTGCGAACAGCACGTCGTGTTCGCCCACGATGTCACCACCGCGAATGGCATGGAACCCGATATCGCCCCGCTTGCGCGCGCCGGTGATTCCGTCGCGGCCCCGATCGGACACATCGGCCAGATCAACCCCGCGCCCTTCGGCGGCGGCCTCGCCCAGCATCAGTGCAGTACCCGAGGGCGCGTCGACTTTGTGGTGATGGTGCCCTTCGATGATCTCGATGTCGAAATCTTCATCCAGCGCTGCGGCGACCTTTTTGGTCAGCTGCACCAGCAGGTTGACGCCAAGGCTCATATTCCCTGCCCGCACGATGACCGCATGGCGAGAGGCCGGTTCCAGCGCTGCGATCTGCTCATCCGACATGCCGGTGGTACCAATCACGTGGACGCACCGTGCCTGCGCGGCCAGTGCCGCAAACTCCAGCGTCGCCTCGGGCGCCGTGAAATCGATCACCGCCTGCGCCTGCGAAAACGCCTCTAGCGGGTCGTCTGTGACGTTGACGCCCAGCGCCTGACCGCCCATCGCCTCGCCCACATCCTGACCGATCCAGTCATGGCCCGCCCGCTCAACAACACCAACCAAACGCGCCTGATCGCTGTCGGTGACGGTCTTGATCAGCATCTGCCCCATACGGCCCGAAGCCCCTGTGATGACGATCCCCGGAATATGGGTCATTGCGCTGGTCCTTTTGTTGAATTCGGCTCAAAGCCTCCTACCCCGTTCGCGCCCGCTTGGCAAAGCCCTGCTTTGGGCTTAGATCGGGGATATGGCAAAGAACAAATTCCACGATGGCCCCGGCCCGTCCCAACGACAGCTCCGTGTCGGCGAACTGATCCGCCGCACCCTGTCCGAGGTTCTGGCGCGCGGAGATGTCCACGACCCCGACCTGAACCGCATGTCAATCACCGTGGGTGAGGTGCGCACCTCGCCCGATCTGAAGATCGCCACCGCCTATGTGTTGCCCTTGGGCGGCAAGGGGCAGGAGGATGTGATCGCGCTGCTGGCCCGCAACAAGGGTGAATTGCGGCGGGCGGTCGGCAAGAAGGTCGGTCTGAAATTCTCACCCGATCTGCGGTTCCGGCTGGATGACACCTTTGACCGAATGGATGACACGCGCCGCATGTTCGATCAGGACGCGGTGCGCCGCGATCTGGACGAGTGATCCGCGCATTTGTCATTTTGGGCGCGGTCTTCTGGGCCGCGAAGGCCTCAGCGGTCACATGCGAGAAGGTGACCCATGAGGACAAGCGGTACACCATCTGCGAGGTGGATGCCGCCAGCGAAGAGTTGCGCCTCTTCCTCAATGATGAAGACGGTAAGGTGCTGGGCCATTTCTCATCGGTGAACGAGACCCTGGCCCTACAGGGAAAGCGTCTGGCATTTGCCATGAACGCGGGCATGTATCATGACGACCGCTCGCCCGTCGGGCATTATGTCGAAGGCGGCCAGGAACAGATGCGGGTGATCCCCAATGCCGGGCCGGGCAATTTCGGTTTGTTGCCGAACGGAGTGTTTTGCATCCGCGAAGGCCGCGCCGACGTGTTTGAGACATTGGATTATGTGGATCAGGCCCCGCAGTGCCGTTTCGCCACGCAATCCGGTCCTATGCTGGTCATCGACGGGGAATTGCACCCGCGATTCCTGCCCGATTCGACCTCGCGCTACGTGCGCAACGGCGTTGGTACAAGCGCGGATGGGGCACGGGCAGTATTCGCGATCTCGGATGACTATGTCACCTTTCACGAATTCGGCAGCCTGTTCCGCGATGGCCTTGAAACGCCGAATGCCCTGTTCTTCGACGGCAATATCTCTCGTATGTATGAACGCGCCGGAAATCGGTCGGATGTCGGGTTTTCGCTTGGCCCTATTGTAGGTGTGGTCGAAGATACGCCCTAAAATTGACAGTGGCAGAACGATCCGTTAGGTCGCGCGCCTCGGTAAGATTCAAGGTGTAGAATGGGACGCAAACGCAAGGGTCGCAACATTTCCGGTTGGCTGGTGGTGGACAAGCCCGCGGGCATGACCTCGACCGCTGTGGTCAACAAGGTTAGGTGGGCGATGGATGCCAAGAAAGCGGGTCATGCAGGCACGCTTGACCCCGAAGCAACCGGCGTTCTGGCCGTGGCTTTGGGCGAGGCGACCAAGACCGTTCCCTATATCACCGACGCGCTGAAGGCCTACACCTTCACGGTCCGTTTGGGTCAGGCGACCAACACCGACGATGCCGAGGGCGAAGTGATCGCACAAAGCGACGCGCGCCCTTCGGATGACGATATCAAAAAGGCGTTGACCCGGTTTCTGGGCGATATCATGCAGGTCCCGCCCAAATTCTCGGCCGTTAAGATTGACGGGCAACGGGCCTATAAATTGGCGCGAGACGGCGAAGACGTAGAGCTATCCGCCCGCCCGCTTTGGGTAGAAGAGTTGATTCTGGTCGACCGCCCCGACGAAGACCACGTCGTGCTAGAGATGACTTGCGGCAAGGGTGGCTATGTCCGCTCGATTGCCCGCGATCTGGGCGCGGCGCTGGGATGCCACGGCCACGTCAAAGTTCTTCGCCGCGTCTGGTCCGGCCCGTTCGAGGTTGAAGACGGGTTGAGCATCGAACAGATCGATGAAATGGCCAAGACAACCGCACTGGACGATTACCTGCACCCGCTGGAAACCGGCCTCGCCGATCTGCCTGAATTGAAATGCACACCCGAAGGTGCCACCCGCCTGCGCAACGGAAATCCGGGCATGGTTCTGGCCTCGGACGTGGAATACGGCGATGAAGCCTGGGCTTCGCTGGACGGCAAGGCCGTGGCGGTAGGGATCTACAAATCGGGCGAATTGCACCCCAGCCGGGTGTTCGTTACCTAAGCCACGTGCTAGGCGAAGGGCATGATTACCCGAACGCACACCAAGGGCGACGCGCCCTCAACCGCCATCTATTCCGACTGCGAGATGTATCGCTATAGCCTGACCCGTATCTGGGATCCTGCGGGGCGCAAAGCGCTGTTCGTGATGCTGAACCCGTCAACCGCGACCGAGGTTCAGAACGACCCGACGGTGGAACGCTGCGAGCGCCGCGCGCGGGCGCTGGGGTTCGGAGCGTTTCAGGTAACCAACATCTTCGCATGGCGCGACACCGACCCGCGCAAGATGCGCGCTGCTGCCGACCCGGTAGGACCCGAGAACGACGCGGCCATATTGGATGGTGTTCAATGGGCCGATCAGGTCATCGCCGCATGGGGCACCCATGGTGCACATCTGGACCGCGGCCCGGCGGTTGAGACGCTGCTGCGCGGCACCGGTCAGCAACTGTTTCATTTGGGGCTGACCAAGGCCGGACACCCCAAGCACCCGCTTTACATCGCCTATACCCAACAGCCCGAACCGTGGTGACCGACGGTTAACCACAAGTTCAGCTTGGCTTTGACCAACTGACTGATCACATGGGATATTTCGCCCTCGGAGCAGTGCGTTCTCGGAGGGTTGCCATGTTTCTGTTCGGATTGCTGAGCCTGGCCGCAATGGGCGGAGCAGCCTATGCGATGGGCGGTATTATCGAGGCTGACGACGACACCGAAGAAGACGAGATCATCGAAGATGAACCGCAAGAGGTCTCTGACGGCAGTTATCTTGAGATTGGTGAAAACATCGACGAAGTCGAAGAGTCCTCGACCGGGACCACAGTCTCGGAATTCGAAGGCGATTTGGTTGTGGCCGGGGACGACGACACAAACATTCTGGCCGGGCAAGATGGCGACGACCAGATCAACGGCTACGGCGGCGACGACACTGTGCTGGGGGGCATGGGCGATGACACCCTGCATGGCGGCGATGGCGTTGATACAATCCAGGGCGGCGAAGGCGATGATGTTTTGCATGGCGAAGGTAACGATGACGTCCTGTCCGGTGATGATGGCGACGACAAGCTTTTTGGTCATTTCGGCGACGACAGGCTGGACGGTGGCGATGGGGATGACGATTTGTACGGCGGTCAGGACAACGACACGCTGACCGGAGGCGCGGGCGCCGATGCGCTGCATGGGGGCTATGGCGACGATGAGCTTGCTGGTGGCGCAGGTGAAGACGTCTTGTTTGGCGGCGACGGTGACGACGTGCTGACCGGTGAGGATGGCGAAAACGAAGACTCCGTGGATTTTCTGAATGGCGGTGCCGGCGACGACATTATTGCTGTCCATAGCGGTGATATCGTGACCGGAGGCGAAGGCGCCGACAGCATCCACCTGAACCCCGAGGATGACGACGATGCCGTCAAGGTCATGGATTTTGAACCCGGGCAGGACAAGCTGTTGATCTCGTGGGAAGGCGAGGAATATCCGGAGATCAACATTGAAACAGACACTGAAAACGAAAACCTGACCCGTATCATGGTCGACGGACAAGACGTCGCCCAACTGCTGGGTGCCAAGGGGTTGACCCTGGACGATATCCAACTGATCAACGGTCAGGAACTGTCGCAGCTCAATGCGCTGAGTTGAAGCAATAGAATCTCTTTGCCATTTGCCTGAAATCCGCTTATACGCGCCCATCCGCATCGGAATCGGTGCGGTTTTCTCCATGGGCCTGTGCTGGACGACATCCCGGCCTGCGCCATCAACTCTAACCTTTAAAGGAGACCCCGATGTCGATTACTGCCGCTGAAAAAGCACGCGTCATGAAAGAATTCGGCACCAAGGACGGCGACACCGGTTCGCCAGAAGTCCAGGTTGCCATCCTGACCTCGCGCATCACCACCCTGACCGAGCACTTCAAGACCCACAAGAAAGACAACCACGGTCGTCGCGGTCTGCTGAAAATGGTCGCCCAGCGCCGTAAGCTGCTGGACTACCTGAAGGGCAAAGAAGAAGCGCGCTATCAGGACCTGATCAAAAAGTTGGGCATCCGTCGTTAATTTCGGATCTTACCGCTTTTGGATTTCGGACGCCCGCCCTAATTGGCGGGCGTTTTTTGTTGGATCAGGGAACGCGCGCTCGGAGTAGCGGTATGGTGGGGCTCAATCCGGCTTGCAGTTCACAAACTCTGTCGGCACTATCCCGGGACCTGATCAACAGCTGCTCAATACCTCAGTCCCCCAAGCACACATCCAATGTGTGACGACAAGTAAAATGGAACCAAATGAAGCTGGAATTTCATCATATTAACCTGGTGGCAGACGACGTTGACCGCCTACACGACTTTTATACAAACGTCTTGGGTTTGGGTGATATTCCGCAGCATAATTTCCCGCGCTCTGAAGCAACCGAAGACTCGGGTTATGACGGCCAAATCCGCTTTGCAACGGACGGCAGCATGCAGATGCACCTTGCGGAACGGGACTTTGACGTCGCTTTCAAAAATGATCAGGTCATCAATCCAGTGAGCCGCGGACACATTGCGTTCCGAACGGATGATCTTGCCGCGGTCTTGAGGATACTTGATGAAAACGCGGTTCCTTATTCGGACTATGGCACAGCCTTTTCGAAAGAGTGGCACCAAGTGTTCTTTCGCGACCCCGAAGGCAATGTTGTCGAAGTTCATCAACAGGTAGCGACTTTGGGCTAAAACTTAGCCCGAAGTTCCCCGCACTGTTCAGCTTGTGACGGCGCGCTAAACCATATCGTACTCTACGCTTTTGGCTCCGATGTCGCCCATGTGGCCGGTGATGCGCTGCACCAATTTCTGCCTGGACATGTCTGCAAGCGCCTCCGGAAAACTCTGAAGCTCTTCCTTTCTGGCGACAACTGTCAAAGTGCGTGAAAGGCCCGAGACCGGAAGATCTTTCAACTGCAGACTCATATTCTCGACCAAACCATCGATCAGCAATGTTGGCGTCAAAAGGCTGAACCCCTGACCTGCGGAAACACAGGACGTAACCATGCTGGAGCGGTCCGCCTGGATGACCTTGTCGGGCTCAAACCGCAATCGGCGCAGATGCTGCGCAATCTGGCGGCCCGCGTTGGTTGTATCTCCGAACCGCACCAGAGGAAGCCGCGTTTGGATCGCCTCCAGGCTGTCCGTCGGGCCGTCATATGTTTCTGGCAGGACCAGAAGGTATCGTTCGGTCAGAACGTGATGACGCTCCAGACCATCCATATCCAGAAACGGGTTAGATGTGATCGCGAGGTCCGCTTGTTTCGTCCGCAGCAGGTGTTCATGGTTACCGCTTTGACCGGCGTGCAAGGTGATATCTTCGACGTTGAACTCACGCTGCGCAAAATCGACCAAAGAGGGCGTCAGCGTTGTGGCGATTGAGGCTTGAATGCCGACTCGCAGCAGCGTCAGGGATTTCTGGCCAACGTGGCGCAGTTCCGTTTCCATGTCGGAAAGTGCATCCAGAATCTTCTGCGCTTTTCCATGCAAACGCGCACCCGCATAGGTCAGCCGTGCCGGACGTGTACTGCGATCCAGGAGCACAGTGCCGAAGGCCCTTTCCAACGCTGTGACGTGCTGGGACGCTGCTGGCTGCGACAGATTCAGAAGTTTTGCGCCCGCCCGCATCTGACCCGTTTCCGCAACGGCGACGAAAACCTCAAGTGAACGCATCAGACTTGGTGAGAGTTTACGATGATCCAGCATTGCTCATCCTTAGTATAAATAACTTTTATACTGTTGGAATTTTCTTGGTTTACGTCAAGCACTCGGTCAACGCTTTGACCATGACACGTTCGCGCTCATCTCGACGCCGCAGGGCCGCTGGATCTCGCACTCTTCCCGAGGCGCGCGCGCCGTTCATTCTGCGCAAACTTTCGACCTTCAATGTCCTCAGCGAGGCTGGCCTGCAACAGATCGAGGCCAATGCAGATACCATCCTTTCTGAAACCGGGATGGAGTTTCAGGACGACCCGGAAATCCTGAGCATTTTTGCCGATGAAGGCTGTGACGTCGACGGCTCTCGAGTTCGGTTCGCGCCGGGGTTCTGCCGCAAAACGATCATGGCAACCGCGCCAGCTCAGTTCGTTCAACATGCACGAAACCCGGCCAACAACGTTCAGCTGGGCGGCAACGCCAGCGTGCTATGCCCGGCCTGGGGTCCGCCCTTTGTGCACGATCTGGACCGCGGGCGGCGCTATGCCTCGCATCAGGACTTCGTCGATCTGGTCAAGCTGCATCACAGCCTGCCCTGGCTGCACCATTCGGGCGGCGTGGTCTGCGAACCGGTGGATTTACCGGCCAACAAACGCCATCTCGACATGCTTTATGGTCATATTCGCCACTCTGACCGCGCCTTTATGGGGGCCTTTATCGGGGCCGAACGCGCGGGCCACGCAATCGACATGGCACGGATTGTGTTCGGTGATGATTTCGTGGCGGAAAACGCCGTCCTGTATTGTGTCTCGAATACAAACGCGCCGTTGGTGATGGACAGTCACATGTCGGGCGCGTTGAAAACCTATGCCCGGGCCGGGCAACCGGTCGCTTGCACCCCCTGGGTTCTAACCGGGGCCATGTCGCCGTCCACCGTGGCAGGAACGTTGGCTCAGGTGTTGGCCGAGACCATGGCAGCGATGACGTTGACCCAACTGATAAACCCCGGGGCACCCTGCATGATGGGCAGTTTTGCCTCAACCATGTCGATGAAATCCGGTGCGCCCACTTTTGGTACGCCCGAAGCCGGGTTGATGGTTTTGGCGGCCGGACAGCTTGCCCGCAGGCTGGGGGTGCCACTGCACACGGTTGGCACGCTCAGCGCTTCAAAAGTTCCGGACGCTCAGAGCCAGCAAGAGGCTACATGGGGCCTGATGATGTCGATGTTCGCGGGTGCCAATCTGATCAACCATGCAACTGGATGGCTCGAAGGTGGGTTAGTGACCTCGTTCGAAAAAACGATCTTGGATCATGATCTGTGTGGCAAAGTCGGACGGTTCTTCGATGGAATCGACATGAGCGAGAATGCTCAGGCGATGGAGGCAATTGCCGCGACTGGACCGGGGCAGCACTTCCTAGGCTCTGAGCATACGCAGGCCAATTTCATGTCCGCATTGTTCCGGCCCTGGACCCCGGATGACAATTCATTCGAACAATGGCACGCGGCCGGAGAGTTGGATGCCGCAGCCCGCGCCAATGCAATCTGGAAAGAGCGGCTTGACGCATATCAAGATCCCGGCCTCAACTCCAACATCGACGCCGCGCTGCAGGACTATATCGCGCAGCGCAAGGCCGAGAAGCCAGATCAGGATTACTTCTGATGAGCCGTGTCTTGATCATCGGAGGTGGCGCTATTGGTCTGAGCCTGGCCTACCACCTGGCCAAACGCGGTTCGAATGACGTCACTGTTCTGGAGCGCAATCAGCTGACCTCGGGCACGTCCTGGCATGCGGCGGGGATTGTCGGCCCGCTGCGCGCAACGCCAAACATGACCCGATTGGCAATGGCCGCACTTGAGGTTTTTCCTACCCTTGAGGCCGAGACTGGCATGTCCACTGGATATCGCCAAACCTCTGGCTATTGGCTGGCCCGCGACCCTGCCCGCGTGGACGAGCTGCGCCGGATTGCGGATTTGGGCCAGACGCTGGGATTGACCCCACGCATGATCGAGGCCTCGGACGTGCCCCTGTCACACCTTGATCTGAGGAACCATGTCGGTGCGCTGCATGTGCCGCAAGACGCCAATGTGAATCCGGTCGATTTGTGCATGGCATACGCCAAAGGTGCACGGGATCGTGGCGTTTCAATCCGCGAACACACCGGGGTTCAGTCCCTGCGGAAAAAGGGTAAGCGGATCACGGGTGTAACTCTGACCGATGGGACGGAACTGGACGCCGATCAGGTCGTTCTTGCCACCGGCGCTTGGTCGCGTGAGCTGGCCGCCAATGTTGGCGTCGCGCTTCCATTACAGGCGGTCGAGCACATGTATGTTGTCACCGAACCCATGCCCGACCTGCCCAACCCGTTCCCGGTGATCCGAGATCTGGACCGGGGCATCTACATCAAGGGCGATGCGGGCAAGCTTGTGATCGGCGGCTTTGAACCCAACGCGAAATGCTGGGACGCCTACGGCCCCGAAGGCGACCGGCCCTTTCTTGAACTGGCTGAGGATTGGAATCAATTTGCCCCTTTCATGGAGGCCGCATTAGAGCTGTGCCCCAGCCTTGAAACGGTCGGCATTCAGCATTTCATGAATGGCCCGGAAAGCTTTACCGCGGACACAAGGCCGCTTGTTGGTGAAACCTCGGTCGATGGATTGTTTGTGGCTGCGGGTATGAACTCGGTCGGGGTCATGTCTTCGGCGGGGATTGGGCGGGCGCTGGCGGATTGGATGGTCGACGGCCACCCCACGATGGACATGTGGGAGGTCGATGTCGCCCGGGTCGATCCGAACACAGCCAGCACCGAACATATGACCGACCGAATGGAAGAGGCGGTTGCCGATCTCTTTGCCCTTCATTGGCCATATAAACAGCCCAAGTCGGGCCGAGGTCTGCGCACCACAGCGCTGCACGATTTCTGGGCTGAGGCTGGGGCGCATTTTGGCCTGACGGCCGGTTGGGAACGCGGGCTGTATTACGGACCGGCACAGCCCTATTCGACAACAGATCAGGGGTGGTGGCCGCTGGTTGAGGCCGAAGCGGCAGTCTTGGATCAGGGCACTGCGCTGATTGACCTAAGCCCGTTTACCAAACTGGAAATCACCGGGCCGGATGCTCTGAAGGCATTGAACCACCTGACAACCGCGCAGATGGACGTGCCCATTGGTCGGGCTGTCTATACGCAGATACTTAACGCGCGCGGTGGGATCGAAATGGATGTGACCATCACGCGGTTGGGTAGGGATGCGTTTCATCTAACCTCGGGCGCCGCCACGCGGATGCGCGATCGGGTGTTCCTGCGCAGGCATTTGAAGGGCGATGTGTCTGTAAAGGATTTGACCGAAGCATTCTGCACAATCGGTGTAATGGGAGGTGGCAGTCGGACGCTGCTACAGGGTCTTGGCAGCCTTCCAGAAATGGCATTTGGCCATGCCGCCACCGTCAAACTGGCAGGCATTACTTGCCGCGCCACGCGCGTAAGCTTTGTCGGAGAGTTGGGCTGGGAATTGACCATGCCCAACGCTCAGGCCGCTCAACTGTTCGCTGCACTGCACGGGGCAGGCGCGCGCCCGCTGGGCCACTATGCGGTGGATGCCTGCCGGTTGGAGAAGGGCTTCAAACACTGGGGGCATGAACTTGGCCCCAAGATCACTCCGCTGGAAGCCGGTCTGGGGTTCACCATCGACTGGTCCAAGGAGTTTCAGGGCAAAGCGGCGCTGGAACAGCAAAAGTCCAACGGCTTGCAACAGCGCCTGATCCTTCTGCAGGTTCACGGCAATGCCCTGATGTTGCATGACGAACCGGTGTTCGAGAACGGCATCCATGTCGGGCTCACAACCTCGGGCGGGCGCGGGCCGCGTACGGGGCTGAACCTGTGTTTTGCCATGGTCGCGGTCCAATCGGGCGAGACGTTGACCCAGATATGCGATCGAAATTTCGCGGTTCGGGTTGCTGGGCAGGACTATCTGGCGCAGCCCTTGCGACGTCCGCCCTTTGATCCCTCAGGCGAAAGGATGCGCGCATGATCAAGGCGCAGGTTGTCATCATCGGTGGCGGCGCGATGGGCGTGTCGCTGATGTATCATCTGATCAAGGCGGACTGGTCCGATGTCCTGCTGGTCGAGAAAAACGACCTGACCCATGGTTCGACATGGCACGCGGCGGGACTGTGCACCCATTTCGCGCATAATCCCACCATTCAGGAATTGCGCGCCACCTCTGTTCGGCTTTACCGCGATATACTTCCGCGGGAAACCGGACGCGATTGCGGCTTTCACCGCTCTGGCGCGATGCGGATTACCCGCAACCCCGACCGAATGGATGAGTTCCGCCATGTGGCCGGTCTGTCCGAATTCACCGGCTACCCGCTGGAGGTCCTGACGCCCGACCGGATCGCCGAGCTCTTCCCTCTGGCCAAACTGGATGGGCTGATCGGCGGGATCTATGAACCTGATGACGGCCATGTAGACCCTACGCTGGCGACCCACGCAATGGCTGAGGTTGCCCGGCGTGGCGGAGCTCGGATCATACGCAATTGCGCAGTCACCGCGATTGAGCGTCAGCAGGATCATTGGCGGATTGAGACTACGAAGGAGATCATAGAAACCACCCACGTGGTCAACGCCGCAGGCACCTGGGGCTGGGAAATCGGGCATATGATGGGACTCAACATCCCGTCTGTTCCGGTGCTGCACCAATACCTGGTGACGGACACGGTGGCGGCCGTATCGTCCCGGATCAAAGAGGGTCTGCCCGAACTGCCGATCATCCGCGACCCTGAAGAAAGCTGGTATGTACGGCAAGAGCGCGATGGGCTGATCCTGGGGCCTTATGAAACGGACGCCAAGGTCTGGTCCGTTGATGGTGTGCCGCCGGAGTTTGGCGCGGACCTGATGCCGCCGGATCTCGATAGTGTGGAACACATCATACTGGCCGCAATGGAGCGCATACCCGCGCTGGAGACCGGCGGCGTCAAGTCGGTGATCAACGGGCCGATTACCTTCACCCCGGATGGAAATCCATTGATCGGACCTGCACACGGGCTGGAAAACGCGTGGCTTTTGACTGGCTCGTCCATGGGGGTGATGGAAGGTGGTGGCGCAGGTTGGTTCCTGGCCCATTGGATGACCCACGGCGCGCCGCCGATGGATGCGCTGGCGGTGGACTCGCGCCGCTTTGGGTCCTGGGCAGATCGTGATTATCGGGTTGCCAAAGCCGTCGAGTGTTTCGGCCTGCAATTCGGCGTGCACTATCCGCATGAGGAACGGCCCGCAGGGCGCGGCCTGCGGCCGTCCCCGCTGCACGACCTGATGGTCAAACTTGGCGCGGTGATGGGAGCGGCTTATGGGTGGGAGCGTCCGAACTGGTTCTCAAACACGCCCGGAGCAATCGCTGATGAAACCTTCCGCCGCGCCAATTGGTTTGAACCCGTGGCGCAAGAGGTCGAGGCCGCGCACAACCGCGTCGCCATGGCGGACCTGTCGGTGTTTTCAAAATTCGACGTTACCGGCCCCGATGTTGCGGCCTTCCTGCAAGCATTAGGCGCAAACCGCGCGACCCCGCAGGGCCGGATCGGCCTGACCCATGCACTGACCCCTGCAGGTGGTGTGCTGTCGGAATTCACCGTCACCCGCTTGGCCGAGGGTCACGCCTATCTGACCAGCGCTGCCGCAGCCGAGCAGATCGACTATAATCTTCTGACGCAGGTTGCCAAAGGCTTTGACGTCACCGTTCGAAACGTCACCGAGGATCTGGCAGTTATCGGCGTCATGGGGCCCAAATCCGCCGATGTGTTGCCCGAGTTGAACCATATGCCATGGCTCACCGCGCAAGAGATCCATGTAGCGGGGTTTCCCCTGCGCGCCTTGCGAGTGTCCTATCTGGGCGAATGCGGTTGGGAACTGCACGTGGCTAAAGAACATGCCGTGCAACTTTTCATGACGCTTGAAGAGATCGCCAAACCTCATGGTCTGGGATTCTACGGGGCCTATGCCGCAAACTCCATGCGCCTCGAAAAGGGTTATCGCGGCTGGGGCAGTGACCTAACGACCGAACGCAGCCCGCTTGAGGCTGGCCTATCTTCATTTGTCAGAAAGGACCTGCGTGACAGGCTAGCCCGAGACAACCCGTGGGACATGGTGCTGCTTGAGGTCGAGGCCGGCGAGATAGATCCGTTCTACGCGCACACGATCTGGAAAGACGAACTGCCGGTGGGGATCGCCTCCTCGGGTGCATATGGCCACCGGACCGGGAAAGTTCTGACCTTGGCCTATCTGCGCGACCCGACCGCGCGCGAGAGGCTGACCATCTCAATACTGGGCCAGCATCGTCCGGCAACGATCCTGCCTGAGCCCCCCTTTGACCCCGATAACTCACGCCTGAAAACCGGAGGTTCCAAATGACCGACCACCCCCTTCACACCGACTGGAACTTCTCGAAAACAGCCGCGCGACGGGACCAGTATTATGCCGCCTCGCTGACGCGCTTTACCCCGTTTCGCGAACCGATCGTTTTCAAGAAAGGTCAGGGCCAATACCTTTGGGATACGGAGGGGCGGAAATACACTGATATGTTGGGCATGAATGTCTGTATCTCGGTCGGACATTCGCATCCGCGCGTGGTGGCAGCGGCGACCGCGCAAGCGCAAGAACTGACCCATTGCACGACAATGTTCTATCACCCGACACCTGCGCATCTGGCCGAAGAATTAGCCGCGACGATGCCCAAAGGACATGACTGGGTGGTACATCTGACCAACTCAGGGTCCGAGGCGGTTGATCTGGCGATGACCATGGCGCGCACTTATACCGGCAATCTGGATTTGCTTGCCTTGCGCACCGCTTATCACGGGCCAACGGCAGCAGCCCAGTCGATCACCGGTATCTCGGGCTGGCGTCACCCGGGCATGCCCGGCAATGTGGCGTTTGTGCCTGAACCCAACCAATACCGCGGTATCTTTGGGCCGGGCACGCAGCCCTATCTGGATGAGATCGATCGCACAATCGCCACAGCCACATCCGGCAATGTGGCGGGCATCTTTGTCGAAAGCGTGCAGGGCTATGGCGGCATCATCGAAATGCCGCCCGGTTATATGTCCGGCGCAGCCGAACGCGTGCGCGCGGCAGGAGGTCTCTATATCGCGGATGAGGTACAATCCGGCTTTGGCCGCACTGGCGAAAACTTCTGGGGGTTTGAAGCGGACGGCGTCGTGCCCGACATCGGCGTCATGGCAAAAGGTCTTGGAAATGGCTTCCCGATCGGGGCGGTTGTGGCCAAGAAGCATATCGCCGAACCCATGGCAGAGAGGTTTATGTTCCACACCTATGGTGCCAACCCGACCTCGGCTGCGGCAGCCCGTGCGGTTCTTGCGGTCATGCGGGACGAAGGGTTGCAGGAAAACGCCCGTGTTGTGGGGGCCGCCTTGCTGGAAAGGCTGCATGGCTTGAAAGACAAGTATCAGGTCATCGGCGATGTTCGCGGGAAGGGCCTTATGCTTGCGCTGGAATTCGTGAAAGACCGGGATAGCAAAACGCCGGACAAGGACATGACCACAGAGGTTTTCGAAGCCTGCCGCGCACAAGGAATTATCCTGTCAAAGTCCGGTCCGTTTCAACAATGCCTGCGGATGGTGCCACCGCTGTGTTTGTCGTTGGACGACGTGGATCAGGTGGCGAACAGTCTTGATCAAGCGCTCGAAACTGCAGTGAGTGTCGCGGAAGTCTAAGCTACAGGGCCTTTAGCCTTCGCCTTGCTTTTTGTCCGCGAAGTATCCGGGCTTTTTCGGTTGTCCGGCGACAAAAGAACGCCCGCCAAAAGGCGGGCGTCCGGAATGTATCAGATCAAGCCCCTACATCTTGGCTTTTTCTGATTTCAGCGCCAGCCACAAGCAGTAGCACATGATCAGAACCACCAAGGTGAACGGGATACCTGTGGAAACCGCAGCACCTTGCAGTGCAGAGAGGCCCCCGCCAAGCAACAGCGCAATGGCGACCAGACCTTCCAAAGTGCACCAGAACACCCGCTGAACCACCGGTGCGTCCATCTTGCCACCCGCAGTAATCGTATCGATCACCAGCGAACCAGAATCCGACGAGGTAACAAAGAACACCACAATCAGAACCAGGGCGATTGGCGCAACAATACCGTAAAGCGGCAGCTCCTTGAGGAATCCGAACAGCGCACCTTCAGGGGCGTAGCTGTCGATCACTGTGGCACGTACACCTTCCGCTCCACCTGCGTTCAACATGTCGATGGCGGCACCGCCAAAGGTCGACATCCACAAGGCACAAACAGCCGTCGGTGCCAGCAGGGCGCAAAGGATGAACTCGCGCACTGTGCGACCTTTTGAGATGCGGGCGATGAACATGCCCACAAAGGGCGACCATGCGATCCACCATGCCCAATAGAAGGTCGTCCAGCCGTGGAAGTAACTGGTGTCTTCGCGTCCGAACGGGTTCGACAGCGCCGGCAGGTGGTACACATAATCCACCATCACGTTGAAATACCGTGCGATGGCCGTGCCGACGCCAGTAACAACAATCACGAAGATAAACAGGCCCACGGCCATGATCATGTTGATTTCGCTCAACCGTTTGACGCCAGCATCCATCCCCATCAGGACCGAGCCCAACGCGATCAACGTGATGCCGATGATCAGAAGCACTGTGACGGTTGGACTGGGTTCGATACCAAACACTTCGTTCAGGCCCGCCGCAACCTGCTGCGCGCCAAGACCCAGCGAGGTGGTCAGGCCAAATAGCGTCGCAAACACCGCCAGAGTGTCGATGATATGGCCCCACCAACCCCAGACACGTTCGCCTAGGATCGGGTAGAAAGCCGATCGCAGGGTCAAGGGAAGATCAAGGTTATAGGCAAAGATGGCCAGGCTTAGACCAACAGCGGCATAGACCGCCCAGCCTTCCAGCCCCCAGTGATGGATTGTACCGACAACTCCAGCATATTCATTGCCCGGAACCGCGATGTCGATGCCCAGTGGCACCGCGTTGCCGTCTTCGGCAAAATTGTAATAGACGGGCTCCATCACTCCAAAGAACAACAGCCCGATGCCGATACCAGCCGCGAACATCATCGCAATCCATCCGGCATAGGAATAGTCGGGCTTTGCGTCCTTGCCACCGATCCGCACCTTGCCAACCGGCAACACGATCAGAACAAGACAGAACAGCGTGATTGCATCGACCGACAGGACCAGGAACCAGTCAAACGTGCTGGTGAGCCATGGTCGTAGCCAGCCAAACAGTGCCGCGGTACCTTCTTGGTTGGCCAAAGCGATCAGAACGAACGCAAAGATCAGGATGCTCGAGATCAAAAAGACCGGGTTGTGGATGTCCAAACCGAATGGCCGGACGTTGTCTTGCCCAAGCTCGTATTCGGTCTCGAAGTCATAAATCCGGGGGTCCGGATCCAGCATTTTCTTGGTTTGTGCCATTCGTCTGCCCTTCTGTTCGCTAAGTGCAAACGCCAAGGTATTCGACCAGCGGACGGAAACGAGATTTTGTCCCTTGGCGTTTCTCCGTCAATTCGACCGCGGGCTTCGTGATAACAGCTTACACTGACGACATAATTTCACCAAACGCATTCCTGTTAGTGAATGCAATTGCGTTGCACTCACCCCTTGAAAACTAATCGCCTTCAGGTAGTTTTCGCGCTTTGATACTTTCGCTCTATTAACAGGCCCTGCCCTATGACGCTTATCTTCAACTCTCTTCTACTGTCGATGCGCGTGATGCTGCACATGATCGTCCCCGTTCTTGTGATTAGCCTCGCCTCAGCTGTTGTTTGGACAGTTCTGGGTATTTTCACCCTCGGGATGGCCAATTACATTAGCGGACCGGTCACAACCGCTTTTTTCACCCTTTTCGGAATACGCACAGCGCTTGCGCTGAAAGGGGATAAGCGACACACGGATTACAGGGCCATGGCCTTGTATTCGGTAATGTACGGGTTGTTTTTTGCTGCTGTACTATGGGTTCTGAAACTGATTGTGGCTGTATCGGGCATTGCATATGCCCTGTGGCAGATCGGGGAACCGATATCTTGGGCCGCTTTCCAGAACGTTCCCAAGCCGGCTCTGGGCGCTTTTGGCCTGCTTGCCGGAGGTAGCAGTCTGATCGTGATGTGCTTTGTATGGGCTGCGTTCTACGCGATCATGGCCGTACCGATAGCCAGCGCCGCACAATCCGCCGGGCACCGCGCGCCGAGCCACGCCTTCTTCAATGGGCTGGGGCGTAGTTTCATACCGCTGTTCTGCGTCTTCTTCGTTTCGATCTTCCTGCAGCTCTATTTTGGCTTCTACACAGCTTTTTACGCCCTGCTTCCGATCCTTATGTCGGTAATCTCGATCCTGACGGTACAGAGTTTGCCAAATTTCGATCTTGAAATCATTCTTAGGGGAGCCGCCGCAGGTGGGGCTTTGCTATGGCTGAATTCGTGGCTCTGGTCGGTGTGTGCTCTGGCGTTTTTGAAATTCGAAGGGGATGACACAGTAGCCGTGGCTGCCCCGTCCCCGGATCTGGAAACAGCAACGGATTTGCGGGCATTGCGAAAGTCGCGCGAGCGTTCTTTCTGAATTCCGGCGGGAACCCTGCTGTAAGCGAGACCTCTTTCAATCCGCCCCAATCTCATGTATGCGCGCGGTATCTGAGACGTTGTGCCCTGATCCCGGCACTCAGACGAAAGCTAAAATGGGATCGGCGGCAATGGGGCCGCCATGCAAACGGGAGACCCGCAGGGGCGGGAGTGCTCCCATCTAGGATACGCATATGTTTGATGTAACGAAAAAATCTATGCAGTGGGGCGAAGAGACGCTCACACTGGAAACCGGCAAGGTTGCCCGTCAGGCTGACGGCAGCGTGATCGCGACACTGGGCGAAACCAGCGTAATGGCGAACGTGACCTTTGCGCGGGCGCAAAAACCGGGTCAGGACTTTTTCCCTCTGACCGTCCATTATCAGGAAAAATATTATGCCGCCGGCAAAGTTCCGGGTGGCTTCTTCAAGCGCGAGGCGCGCCCGACCGAAAAAGAGACGCTGACCGCGCGTCTGATCGACCGTCCGATCCGCCCGCTGTTCGTTGACGGCTTCAAAAACGAAGTTCTGGTGATGTGCACCGTGCTGTCCCACGATCTAGTCAACGACCCCGACATGGTTGCGATGATCGCTGCCTCGGCTGCGCTGACTATTTCCGGCGCGCCGTTCATGGGTCCGATCGCTGGTGCCCGCGTTGGTTTTGAGGACGGTGAATACGTTCTGAACCCGACTGTTGACGACATGCAGGACCTGCGCCTGAACCCTGAACAGCGTCTGGATCTGGTTGTTGCCGGCACCAAAGACGCCGTGATGATGGTTGAATCGGAAGCGTACGAGCTGTCCGAGGCCGAAATGCTGGGTGCGGTCAAATTCGCACATGAGCAGATTCAGCCGGTCATCGACCTGATCATCGCGCTGGCCGAAGACGCCGCGAAAGAGCCGTTCGACTTCCAGGCACCCGACTACTCGGAGCTGTCAGCCGCAGTCAAAGCTGCCGGTGAAGAGCAGATGCGCGCCGCTTTCGCGATCACCGACAAGCAAGAGCGCACCGCCGCTGTTGCCGCTGCGCGTGAAGCAATCAAAGCAGCGCTGACCGAAGAGCAGCTGGAAGACGGCAACCTCGGTTCCGCAATGAAGAAGCTGGAAGCTGGCATTCTGCGCGGCGACGTCGTCAAAGGCGGCAAGCGGATCGACGGTCGTTCGACCACCGATATCCGTGGAATCGTTGCAGAAACCTCGATGCTGCCCCGGACGCACGGTTCCGCCCTGTTCACCCGTGGCGAAACTCAGGCGCTGGCCGTAACCACGCTGGGCACCGGTGATGACGAACAGTTCATCGACGCGCTGCACGGCAACTTCAAATCGAATTTCCTGCTGCACTACAACTTCCCTCCGTATTCGGTTGGTGAAGTTGGCCGCGTGGGTGGCCCGGGCCGTCGTGAGATCGGCCACGGCAAGCTGGCATGGCGCGCGTTGCAGGCGGTTCTGCCTGCGGCGACCGACTTCCCCTACACGATCCGTATCGTGTCGGAGATTACCGAATCCAACGGCTCCAGCTCGATGGCGTCTGTTTGCGGCGGTTCGCTGTCGATGATGGATGCGGGTGTTCCGCTGAAAGCACCGGTTGCCGGTGTGGCCATGGGTCTGATCCTGGAAGATGACGGCGAATACGCCATCCTGTCGGACATTCTGGGTGACGAAGACCATCTGGGCGACATGGACTTCAAGGTTGCGGGTACCGAAAACGGCATCACCTCGCTGCAGATGGACATCAAGGTCGCAGGCATCACGCCTGAGATCATGGAGAAAGCCCTGGCGCAAGCCAAGGACGGCCGGATGCATATCCTGAGCGAGATGGGCAAAGCCCTGTCCGAGACCAACGATTTCTCGGTCCACGCCCCGCGCATCGAGACCATGAACATCCCGACCGACAAGATCCGTGAAGTGATCGGCTCGGGCGGTAAGGTTATCCGCGAGATCGTCGAAGTTTCGGGCGCCAAGGTCGACATCAACGACGACGGCGTCATCAAGATCGCCTCGCCTGATGGTGAATCGATCAAGAAGGCCTATGAGATGATTCACTCGATCGTCGCTGAGCCGGAAGAAGGTCAGGTTTACACCGGTAAGGTCGTGAAGATCGTCGACTTCGGAGCCTTCGTGAACTTCTTTGGCAAGCGCGACGGTCTGGTCCACGTGTCCCAGATCGAAAACCGCCGCCTGAACCATCCGTCGGACGTTCTGAAGGAAGGTCAGGAAGTAAAGGTCAAGCTGCTGGGCTTTGACGATCGCGGCAAGGTCCGTCTGTCGATGAAAGTGGTCGATCAGGAAACCGGCGAAGAGATCGTTCCCGAGAAGAAAGAAAAGAAAGAGGAAAGCGCAGAGTAATCTGCCCCTCTTTGAATGCAGAAAGGCCCCGGTGATTGACCGGGGCCTTTTTTTGTCTTTGCGCCTTCTGGTTAGGTCAGATGCTCTGGACTTACTTAACCCGCCTCACTCTGCCATTGGTGCCATAGGTCCCGAAAAAAGAAATCAGCACCTTATATAATACACGCATTGCGTGTATTATAGTGGGGATGAAGATGAGTGTTTCAATTTCAGGGGCATCGTTAATCCATGAATTTTTTTACACTATATCAAGTAAGCGCCGATCCGCTTGGTAATCCGAATGTCACCGTCACGAACGCCTTTCAGGTGGCAATTACCGACAATGACAACCAACTTGAAAACCCGGACGCCGATGGCAGCCAGCAATTTGATGTGAGCGGCATCGCTGGGTTGAATACTTCCGAAGATTTCCAGGTTTTTGAGAATTACACCGCCAATGTCGGCGGATCGCCAGTTACTTTTACTTTGCTGCAATGGCAAGGAACTCAGTACATCGTTGTCACATCCGGTCAGGTTGCAGTCAACGATGTTCTGTCAGGCAACACACTGACGCAAAACCCTGCGTCGCCTTCGGTCTACGATACACTTCCAACTTTCGTTTGCTTTACTTCCGGGTCCCTGATCCTTACGCCGTCAGGTCGACGCCTAATTGAAACACTGGAACCCGGAGACGAAGTGATCACGGCAGATGGCAGTGCGCAGCCGGTGCGCTGGATTGGCCGGCGCCAGCTATCTGCGCAAGAGTTGAAACGTGATCCGCACCTTTGCCCGGTTCGTATCCGCGCCGGCCGCTTTACCGAAGGTTGTCCCAGTCGGGATCTTCTGGTCTCTCCCCAGCATCGGATTGCTGTAACCTCTGCTGTTATGGAGCTGTATTACTTTGATACTGTAATGCTGGCCCCAGCCAAAGGCATGGTCGACGGTCAGGGCATCGAACAACTCCCTCCGGAACAAGGGGTCGAATACATCCATATATTGTTCGACAAACATGAGCTGGTGAATGTCGAAGGCGTCTGGTCCGAGTCCTTTTTCCCCGGCGACACCACAATGAGCGCAATGGCCACGGCCACCAAACGCGAGCTGTTTGAACTGTTCCCTGAACTTATGTGCAGCAAAACGGGTTATGGCGAGACCGCTCTGCCAGTCCTCAAACCCTACGAAGTCCGCCTTCTTCGGTCAGACCTGTCGGTCCCAATGATTTTTCCGAAAAAAGGTGACACCACCTACGCAGCGGAACACTCTGCCTAAGTCCACTTTCGGGTTTTCTATGAGCCTATAGGTTCAGGTTTGGTTTAGGCATGCCCGATTGTCGTATTTGTCAATTCGCCACGCCAGACGGCCCGTGTTTCATCACATGCCACTGCCCATAACTGTCGTTCAAATCCAGTTGGATCGCCGCATCTGCCTTGGTTGAGGCGCTGCCTATCTCGGCCAGGGTAAATTCGATACCACCGGGAATGTCGATCCGAACGCGATGCGGACCACCGCCATGTGGGGCCTCGATAGGACGGCCAGTTGAGCTCAGCACCTCACCGATTGAGACTTTGGCAGTGCGCCCCTCCATGTCCATCTCAAAATCAATCGGCACATACAGGGTCTCGTGAACGGTGTCGCACATCGTGCGGAAGACATGCCAATGGGTTGCCATTTCCTCGGTCTCTTCCCCGTGAAAGACCTTTTCCAATGCGGCCCGTTGCGCGTCCGAGGCGCTTGGGTCGATGATCACCTGCATCTGACCGCCGCCCTCAAAGATCGGGCCGGGCCAGGCATAAATCAGCGCAGCCTTTGTACCGGCAAGGTTGGTGTCGCCAAAATGCCCTTTCGAAACTTCTAGCACCTCAAAGCCGCGACAATTTCCGTGGGTTGGTAGCTCCTCAAACTGGCAAGGGCAGGCATAGCCGCAATTGCAGTTCCCGAATGCATCGCCTTCAACGTACCAATCTGTGAATGCCATCGTCTTCTCCTGTTTTACACAGCCTGAACGCCCGACGTCTTGGTTACATGCCTGTAGAATTCCCCCCTCTAAACCTAACACAATTCGGGCAAATGCAGAACCAGGCGGCCTGAAACCGCATTTTACCGGGATAAACCTTGGTCCAATTCCTTGCGTTTCAACCAAAAGCCAATCGCAGCGCACGCGCCCTGTTCCCAGTTTCACAACATCGCCACAACGCAAAAAGGAGATGCAAAATGGAAACCTTGAAACTGCTGACACTGACCGGATTGATTGCAACAGCGCCGGTTCTTGCACTGGCCAATGTCGGGCTGGGCGACAAACTGGGCACCACCGAGTCCGATATCCGCACGGCCCTGGAGGCGCAGGGATACGAGATCGAAGAGATCGAATTCGAAGATGGCCAGATCGAGGTTGAACTCATCAAAGATGGCGTAGAAACTGAATTGGTCTTGTCCGAGACGGACGGCATGGTAACTGCCATCGAACTCGAAGAGGACGACGATTGATCGGATAAAATCACAGGAGCCTCATGAAGCTTTCACAAACGTCATTGCTTTGGCTCCTTCTGGTGGTGCAGGCCGTCTGCGCCGCCTTTTTCGTGACGGACGCGATGCTGGACTGGACCGGCGGGGAAAGCGCGGGCTTTCGCCACCTGCATAGTTTCGAACTGGTTCTGGCCCTGGCATTGATCGGCGGTCTTGCCGCGACGATTGCATTGATCCGGTCCCAGAACAGGCGTGTGCGCGACATGCAGCGACAGCTGAGCGTCGCGCAGGGCGCGTTTGCTAAACTCATTGCCTCTCAATTCACTGAGTGGAACTTGAGTGATGCTGAGCGCGACGTTGCCCTGCTTTCTATCAAGGGTCTGCCAATCGCGGACATCGCGACATTGCGGCAAACCAAAGAAGGCACAGTCAAAGCGCAATGCGCAGCGGTGTATCGCAAGGCAGGAGTTACTGGACGCGTGCAATTGCTGAGCTACTTCATCGATGAGCTGCTTTCCGAACCTTTGCTGACAAACAATTCTGAAAGATCGAACTCGACCACATAGACCGTGAATCAAAGTATTAGCTCGGTACTGATCTTATTCACTCACACACGCCCAATATCCTGTGAATTGAAGTGAAGGGCTGGCGCCTTTCATTCCTGCCTCTACTGCCCACATGTGCGCCATACCAATTGTGGAACAAAGGACATGGTCATGGTTACGCGTCTTCTTCTCGCCTCGACAGCTTTGACGATCAGCGCGTCCGCGCTGGCCGCACAGAGCTTGTCCGAGGGTCTCTATCTTCAGGGCTTTGCCGGGTACAGCCAACTACAAGACAGCGACTTTAGCGGAACGATCAATGGATCGTCGCAGTCGGTGGATACCGATTTCGACGGCGGCTATGGGCTGGGTATCGCGGTCGGCAAAGAGATCCCGCAGTGGTCGAACGATCAGTTTGGCACCCGGATCGAGCTGGAACTGTCCTATCGTGACAACGATGTGGATGGCGTCAATTTTTCGGGCAACGGGCCCGGCGCAGAAGGCAACATTTCGGGTGACGTGTCGCAGACATCGCTATTCGCCAATGTGCTGGTTGATTTCAAACAGGCAGGTGCCTTCACACCCTATGTCGGTCTGGGTCTTGGTGCCACCTATTCTGATCTGGACTTTGTCTACGGACCGGGCGTCGAACTGAACGACACCGACACCACCTTTGCTGCGCAAATTATTGCCGGTGTAGCCTATGAGATCAGCCCAAATACCTCTCTGACCCTGGACACCCGATATGCCCGCGCATTCGACGTATCCTCGGCACGTTTGGCACCAAACGGTGCGTCCACGGGTACGGTCGAGGATGATATCGACGCCTTCAGCGTCAATGTCGGCCTGCGTTACGGTTTCTGATGGATCACGGGGAAGTGTTTCTTTCGGGTTTCTCTTCCCCCTTTCGTTATCGTGTTCTATGCACTGTGGCATGAGGACTTTTGTCATCCATATGACAGCAAGCACAGCGCGGCGACCCAATGCCGAACGGCTGTGTGCCAGTCTGCCCGATGCGGAACTGTTCGAGGCCGTCGATGGGAAGGACCCTGCTCAAATCGCGGATGTACAATTGTTTCCAGGCGATCTGTATCGCCCCAGATACCCTTTTCCGCTGCGCCCAGCGGAGATCGGAGTTTTCGCGAGCCATCGGCGAATCTGGCGCAAGCTCGTTGATGAGAAGATCGACCGCGCTATCATTACCGAGGATGATCTGCGCATAGACCCATGCCGCATGGCCAGTGCGTTAGAGATGCTGGATCCGCTTGCAACCCCGGATCACTATATCCGAATTCCCGTGAAACAACGCGAGGATGCGGCACGAACGCTTGTAAAGCAAAACGGATTGCGTCTGATCCTGCCAAAAGTCATTGGCCTGCAATGCGTCTGCCAGGTGGTCGGGCGGCGTGCGGCTGAGCGGTTGCTTGCCGTAACCGACCAGATTGACCGACCGGTTGACACGTTCCTGCAAATGCACTGGGTGACTGGGCAGCCGATCCTTTCCTTGCAAGGAAGCGGCAATCAGGAAGTCGCACAAGAAATCGGCGGTTCGACCATACAGGCAAGCCCGCCGCTGGCCGACAAGCTGACGCGTGAATTCAAGCGTGCTGCCTACCGTCGGAAACTGTATCAGCACCCTCAACGATCCGCAGCTTAGTCACCCCTAAAGGGGGATTGGAATCGGGCAGAGCTTAGCGCCCTGCCCGAGCTACTTTAGCTGGGCGCTTTGGTTTTACGCAGATACGGAAAGATGGTTTCGAACTCACCGAATTTTTCTTTTGCCTCGTCATTCGACACCGCAGGCGGAATGATCACGTCTTCGCCCGGCACCCAATTCGCTGGGGTGGCCACGCCCTTGGCGCTCATCTGCAGACCGTCCAGCGCGCGAAGGATTTCGGCAAAGTTGCGGCCCACGGTCATCGGGTAGGTCATCGACAATTTCAACTGTTTGTCCGGGCCGATGATAAAGACCGAACGCACAGTGGCGCTGTCGGCAGGGGTGCGGCCATCGGGCAGGTACGCCTCGGCGGGCAGCATGTCGAACGCCTTGGACACGGCCAGGCCGTCGTCGGCGATGATCGGAAAACCGGGGTTGGCGTTGCCATACGCCTCGATGTCCTTCTTCCACTTCTTGTGGTCCTCGACGCCATCGACTGAGACGCCCATCACCTTGGTGTTGCGGGCTGCCCATTCGTCGTTCAGCTGTGCAACGGCCGAAAACTCAGTGGTGCAGACCGGCGTGAAATCCTTGGGGTGCGAGAACAGGATCGCCCAGCTGTCACCGATCCAGTCATGGAACTGAACTGTGCCCTGATCCGTCTCTGCAGTGAAATTCGGAACGGTGTCATTGATGCGCAAACCCATGGGGCATCTCCTTTTCTGTGAAACAAACCGAGTCGGTTGCTGGAAACCTAATAACTCTGCGCCATAGTTAAACCATTCGCTGCTTGAAAGGGTATTCATTTTTGAGGGATTTAATTTGATCAAATTGCGCCTTGCCACACCGATATGCCGGTGCCAGAGTGGCGCAAATCCCCGCCATCCGGGCCACGGGATCAGGAGGAAACGTGATGATCGAGAAACGCAATTTCTACATTGACGGAACATGGGTCGCCCCATCTGCAGCGGATGATTTCGAGGTGATCAACCCCTCGACCGAGGAACCCTGCGCGGTGATCTCACTGGGCGCGCAAGCTGATACCGACGCCGCAGTTGCTGCCGCAAAGGCCGCCCTGCCCGGCTGGATGGCCACACCGGTCGAAGATCGCATCGCGCTGGTCGAGAAACTGATCGGGATTTACCAAGCCCGGTCTGAGGATTTGGCACAGGCGATGTCTCTTGAGATGGGCGCGCCAATCGACATGGCGCGCACCCAGCAATCTGGCGCGGGCATGTATCACCTGGCAAACTTTGTACGCGCGGCCAAAGCGTTCCAGTTCGACCGCCCTCTGGGCGATCACGCGCCCAATGACAGGATCATCTATGAGGCCGTCGGTGTTGCCGCCCTGATCACGCCATGGAACTGGCCGATGAACCAGGTCACGCTCAAGGTTGGCGCGGCGGCGATTGCAGGCTGCACCATGGTTCTGAAACCCTCCGAACAAAGCCCGCTGAACGCGATGATCTTTGCCGAGATGATGGATGAGGCCGGCTTCCCCGCCGGTGTATTCAATCTGGTGAACGGCGATGGCGTCGGCGTCGGCTCGCAACTGTCGGCGCATCCGGATGTGGATATGGTCAGCTTTACCGGCTCGACCCGCGCAGGCACAGAGATCTCAAAAAGTGCTGCAGACACCTTGAAGAAGGTACATCTGGAGCTGGGCGGTAAGGGCGCAAACGTGGTCTTTGCCGATGCCGATGAAAAGGCCGTCAAACGCGGCGTTCTGCATATGATGAACAACACCGGCCAAAGCTGTAATGCGCCCAGCCGCATGCTGGTGCAACGCCCGATCTACGATCAGGCCGTGGAAACCGCGGCCGAGGTGGCCAGCTTGGTTTCGGTGGGCAGCGCGCAGGAAGAAGGCCGCCATATTGGCCCTGTCGTGAACGAGGTGCAGTGGAACAAAATCCAGGACCTGATCCAGAAGGGCATCGACGAAGGCGCCCGACTGGTGACAGGCGGCACCGGTCGGCCCGAGGGGCTGAACAAGGGCTATTATGTACGTCCGACCGTCTTTGCCGACGCCAATAACCAGATGACCGTCGCGCGCGAAGAGATCTTTGGCCCGGTCCTGACCATGATCCCCTTCGACACCGAAGAAGAGGCGGTCGAGATTGCCAACGACACGCCATACGGCCTGACCAATTACGTTCAGACACAAGACGGCGCGCGGGCAAACCGAATGGCGCGGGTATTGCGTTCCGGCATGGTCGAAATGAATGGCCAGTCGCGCAGTGCAGGATCACCGTTTGGCGGCATGAAACAGTCCGGAAACGGGCGCGAAGGCGGCTTGTGGGGGTTGGAGGATTTCCTTGAGGTCAAAGCCGTCGGTGGCTGGGCGGCAGAGTGACGCCAGACCAGAACTTAAAAAAAGGGCGCGGCGGTGGTTACCCGCCGCGCCCTTTTCTTTACGTGGGTCGCACGATCAGTTGCGGTTGGCCGTCCGAGGTATGCCGCGTGGATCGACCATCCCAGCCAATCTCACCGGTTACGCGCTGACGATAGGCCGAGAAGCTGTTGAACTGAACGACATCCACGGGGGTGTCAAAATGTAACGTAACGCGCCGATGCGACCCGTCACCCAATAGGGTCATACCACGGATTTCCGCCCTGAAGGGCTGCCCTAAATAGAACCCTTCAACCCGGTCACCAACACGCAAATGCATGCGATTTCCGGCCATGGCGTGCAACGTATTCCAATCGCGCACCCCATGTTGATGCGCCAACAATTCCAGCGATTCACTATGCGAGAGCGTGACCCCCGCACCGCGCAGCCTATCGCGCAGTCGTTTTGCCTGAGCTTTTAGCTCCTCAAGTGGAGCAATACTGTTTGAACGTGTCATTTCTTGCCTCGTTTCCTTAAACGGGCGCTAAGTCAGGACGGGGTTCGCATTGCCATCCGCGCGCCAGGAAAGGGCAACAGATGTTCATCAACCGGGTTTCACCAATGCCAAATGGCTGCGAACGGCAGGGGACCCGAACCTGAGGGCGACATTTCGCACTGGCGGATGTGTCTGTCAATCAGGCTCTGGTACTTTTTAACTCGCTGTCCGGTTCCAGATGGATGACAAACACTGACCCCGGAAACTTCCTGTTCAGGGCCGCCTCGATATCGTCGCAGATGTCATGCGCGGCCGCGACCGACATGGCACCGTCAACAACAAGGTGAAACTCAACGAAAATCATGTTGGCTGACCTGCGACCGCGCAGATCATGATACTCCAACGCCGGGCCCAAATTGGCTTCGATTGTTTCGCGCACAGACGTCAATTCCCCATCGACCAGCGAAGCATCCATCAATCCGTCGACCGAGCTGCGGATGACCTTCCACCCCTCCCACAGAATGTTCAACGCCACCAGAATCGCGATGATCGGATCAAGGACCAACCAACCTGTCGCCATCGCAATCAGCAACCCGACAACAACACCGACCGAGGTCATAATGTCGGTTAATATGTGCTTTCCGCTCGCCTCCAACGCCGGTGAGGATTCTCGTCGCCCAACCCGCAACAGCAGAAACGCCCAGATACCATTCAGGCACGTCGCGCCCACATTTATGGCAATGCCCAGGAACGGTTCCCCGGCCAGATGCGGATCAGGTAATGCGAAAACAGCTTCACGAATGATCAGCAGTGCGGCCAGAACAATCAGCGTCCCTTCGACCACAGCCGACAGGTACTCGGCCTTCTTATGCCCGAACGGGTGCTTTTTGTCTGGCGGCATGCCAGATATCCGCACCGCGAAAAATGCAAGCAGAGCGGCCGCCACATTCACCACCGATTCTAAGGCGTCCGAGAGCAGGGCGACCGAGCCCGTCACCCACCAGGCCAGCAGTTTCAGCAGCAAAACCGCCACTGAAACCGGAATGGCCCACGCCGCGAATGTCTGTGTGATCTGCCTGCTGTCCTGCTTCATAGAATCTCACTATCACAGGATGCAGCAGCGCAAAGTTTGTTTTTGACGTGACTATGCGTCGGCCTGAGCGGCCTCGAATGCCAGCATTGCGCGTTTGACCGGCAAGCCCCAGTGATAGCCACCCAGCCCACCGGATTTGCGGAGCGCCCGGTGGCAAGGGATCAGCCAGCTGACCGGGTTGCGGCCAACCGCAGTACCCACGGCGCGCACTGCTTGTGGCGATCCCACACGTTGCGCAATCTCAGAATAGGTGGTGACCTGACCCGACGGGATGTGCATCAGCGCCTCCCAAACCTTGATTTGCAGGGGCGAGCCAATGAGGTACAGCGGCGTAGGTTCCAACCGGTCGCTTGCCGCGCCAAAAGCACTTAGAACCCAAGGGCGCAGACGCATCGGATCTTCTATGAACTCGGCCTTGGGCCAGCGTGAGATCATATCCTCCATCGCGGCCTCTTCGCCAGTTTCGGCCCCGAAGGCAATGCCGCAGATACCCTTATCGGTTCCCATGACCAGTGCCGGGCCAAAGGGGCATTCGAACCAGCCCCAATAGATCGTCAGCCCCACGCCTCTGCGCGCGTATTCGCCGGGGCTCATGGATTCCCATTTCAGGAACAAATCGTGCAGACGGCCACTGCCGGACAGGCCGACGTTGTGTGCGGTTTCCAACGTGGTGAACCGTTCCCGCAACAATGCCTTGGCGTGGCCCAAGGTCAGATATTGCTGGTAGCGTTTCGGCGACACCCCCGTCCAACGCGAGAACAGGCGCTGGAAATGCGCCGGGCTCATATCCATCTGGCGGGCTAGCTCTTCCAGGCTCAGGCCTTCTCCGCCTCGATCAATCAGGTCGATCGCGCGGCGCATGACGTTGTAGTGGTATCCGCTTTCCGGTGTCTGGACGTTCATGGCTATTACCTCATATTCTTGACCAAACCATAGCGCGCAGGTTACGCCCTCGCGACCCGGAACTTGCGCATTGGCTTTGGACTTGTATCGACGCGCCCCGAACGGCATTAAGACGCGGATGGCAAAACAACTCGGATATCACCGGATCCGCGAGATCTTTACGCGCTTTCAGGAAGCCGACCCCGAACCCAAGGGAGAGCTTGAGCATGTCAACGTCTATACTCTGGTCGTTGCTGTGGCGCTGTCTGCGCAAGCCACCGATGTAGGCGTGAACAAGGCCACCCGTGCGTTGTTCAAGATCGCCGACACACCGCAAAAGATGCTGGATCTGGGCGAAGAAGGTCTGATTGAACACATCAAGACCATTGGCCTGTTTCGGCAAAAGGCGAAAAACGTCATTAAGCTCAGCCGTATTCTGGTCGACGAGTATGGCGGCGAGGTGCCCAATTCCCGCGCCGCGCTGCAATCGCTGCCGGGTGTGGGCCGCAAGACGGCCAATGTGGTGTTGAACATGTGGTGGCGGTATCCGGCGCAGGCGGTGGACACGCATATCTTCCGTGTAGGCAACCGCTCGGGCATCTGCCCAGGTAAAAACGTTGACGCCGTCGAGCGCGCCATCGAGGACAATATCCCCACAGACTTTCAGCTGCACGCGCATCACTGGCTGATCCTGCATGGCCGCTATCATTGCAAGGCGCGCAAACCCATGTGCGGCACCTGCATCATCCGCGATCTCTGCGAATTTGAGGACAAGAACCTATGAAAACCTACCAACTGACCGGCATCGGAAACGCAGTTGTGGACGTGATTTCCCAAGCCGACGACAGTTTCCTAGAGCTGATGGGCATTGAAAAAGGCATCATGCAGCTGATCGAGCAGGAGCGTGGCGAGGTCCTCTATGCCTCGATGGAAGGTCGGGTTCAGACGCCGGGTGGCTCGGTCGCCAACACCATCGCCGGCGTAGGTGCGCTGGGGCTGGATTCAGCGTTTATCGGGCGGGTTCATGATGACGCTCTGGGCCGGTTTTACGCGGATGCGATGAACGAGGACGGCGTTGATTTCGTGAACCCTCCGGTTCCGGGTGGCGAACTGCCGACCTCGCGCTCGATGATTTTTGTCTCGCCCGATGGGGAACGGTCAATGAATACCTATCTGGGGATTTCCTCGGAACTGTCGTCGCAGGACGTATCGGATGACGTCGCAGGCAACAGCCAGATCATGTTCCTTGAGGGGTATCTGTTCGACAAGGAAAAGGGCAAAGCTGCGTTTCTAGAGGCCGCGCGCGCGTGCCACAAAGGTGGCGGCAAGGCGGGTATCGCCATTTCCGACCCCTTCTGTGTGGAACGCCACCGTGTCGATTTCCTGCTGCTGATAGAAAACGAACTTGATTTCGTCATCGGCAACGAGGCCGAAATCAAATCCCTGTTCGAAACCGGCGATCTGGAAGAGGCGCTGGCCAAAACCGCCGCGATCTGCCCGCTTGTCGTATGCACCCGCTCCGGCGACGGCGTGACTGTCCTAAGCGACGGGCAACGCGTCGACGTACCGGTCGAGAAAGTCGTGCCCGTGGACGCAACCGGGGCGGGCGATCAGTTTGCCGCCGGCTTCCTGTTTGGCATGGCCACAGGCCGCGATCACGAAGCCTGCGCCAAGATCGGCAATATCTGCGCCCGCGAGGTCATCAGCCACATCGGCCCGCGCCCCGAGGCGAACATGCAGGACCTGCTGCGCGCCGAAGGGTTGCTGTAATCCGCTGATTAAGATCCAGCCGCCGCGTCGTTCAAAGCCCAGTCATACTGATACGCTTTGACGCGCGGCGTCTGCTGAAGACGGGCGCGCAGCTCGGGTTCCGCTGCGGTCGCGATGTAGGCCAGCACGGATTTTTCATTCGGTCCGAAATCCTCGCGGAACCAGATAAAGATCTTTGACAGGATCAATCCGCCGCGTTGGTCGAACTGCACGCCACGCGGGTCGTTGATATAGGCGTGCTCGGCAGCAGCGAAATCGCGCTCCAATGTCTCGGCCTGCCAGGCGCGATCCATCAGGTTAGGGCAGCCCACAGCGGCGCAGTTCAGCGCATAGTGGATGCGCGGTTCGCCGAATGTGGGCCGAATAATGCGGTGTTCGATGTCATTGAGGGTCAACTCCTGCCCGGCCACCCGCGCCAAAGGTTGATTCCACGGCCCAATCGATAATGGCCCATCCTTGATGTCGCGGATCGAAGCAACGGGATAGTTTTCGAGAACCACATCCGCCGTCAGCGCATTGTACAAGTTTATCCAATACGCCAGTTGCTGATCACGTGTCAGCCGCGCCGGGTCAATGGCTTGCAGATCGACCAGATATTCGTCCAGGCGCGCGCGATCTGCCTGTGTCACCTGCCCGTAAGTTACCCGGTTCACGCCCTTCCCGTCGGCTACGACATAACGGTGCAGGAAAGCTGTCCAGTCGCGGTGATCAACCTTTTCGCCCGGCGGGGACGCAAATCTGGTCAGGGTCTGTCCTGGCAATGCCTCGGGGGCGGGCAAGACCAGACGCTCGACACTTGCGCAAGCGGTCAAAACCGGAAGCAGAAGCAGGATCAGAAGTTTTCTCATGAGACGTCCTTTTGGTTCCGGCGCGTGGCGCGCATCTGCCCCTTGAGCCGCTTGAGCGGGGCCAGACCCGGATCGCTCAGGTCCGGCAGATCGGGTCCAGCGGACAGGTGGGGGACGGCGGCGTTCCACCACCTTGGGCCAGATGACCCGTCGACCCGATCCGGTTCGGCCAGATGCATGTCACGCTGCGCGTTGTGAACGCACATGGACAACGGCCCGTTTGCGGTTGCGACCATAAAGACGCAAGAGGCACAGCGATCATCCTCCAACGCGTCGGCGGCCATGAAGTTATGAATGAAGACCGATTGCCGGCGGACAGGTCCCCGCAACAAGCCGCGGCCCAAACGCAGCACGCATTTCAGCAGATGCAACCCGGCCCGCAGCGCCAAAAACGGGTTGCGCCGCGCCATACGCCGGACGCTGTCACGGGTGTCGATATGGCCGTCGGTTGATTGGTCGGCCCGGCTTAGCGCGGCGATCACCTTCTGCGTCAGGCGTTTGGCGGACAGAACCGAAACCGCACGCCCGCCGGCAGTCACAACACTTGCGTAGCGATTGCATTTTGCATGGCCCACGGCGGCCGTGTCAAAATGCAGGGGCGTTTCATATCCGACCTCGACGGCACGCATGACACTGTCCTGCGTGATCGCGTCGGGACGTCCGCGCAAGACCCCGCGCCCGGTATCCGCTTGCATCTGGAAGGACACAAAAGCCACCTCGGGGCGGTCTCGCATGAATCGTGCCAGCGCAGACAGTTCAGCAATATTGCCGCCGAAGACCGTCGTGTTGAACAATACCCGCAGGCCCAGTCCGCGCGTGTGGCGGATATAGGCGCGGCGCACCACATTTAACTCAGTCTCGCTGTTGAACCCCTTGCGCTCCTGCGTCATGTCGACGTGAAAGGCCACGTCATCCAACCCCGCCGCCGCAAGCCGCGTCAGAAACGCCCGGCTGGCGCGAATGCCGTTGGTCATCAGGCACGACCGCATGCCCAGGCGGCGAATTTCACGGCACAGTGCCTCTAGGTCTTCCACCTTGCACAGGGTCGGATCACCCCCCGTCAGCTGGACCGAAACACCGGGGCCATAATGGCTGTGAATTGTGGCAAGACGCGCAAACAGAACCGACAGCGGTGGGTCATAGGTCATCTCGGCTCGGTCCGAGAGGTAACACAGTCTGCAATCCAGATTACAGCGTTGGGTGACCTCAAGCGCGACGCAGGCGATGGGGTAGAACCGGCCTGCCGTCTGCCCTGCGCCATATTCCCCGCACCCTTGCAGACCGCCGCGCAAAGGCGCGCGACGGTCGGTGCCGGTAAACTTGCGTCCGGCGGGTTTTACAGAAGAGAGAGTTGGGGCCGTGTCCTTCATACCCGTCAAGCTAGACAGGTCGATCAGATGCGGCCACGCCCCCTCACGCCAACGTGCGGCTTAGTGAGTGAATCACCCACAGCACCCGCCGGATTGTTTCACCTGAGCGGTTGCAGGCGCTTCGTTCAGGTTCGCACCCCGCCCCAACCACGTCCGGTCTGCGAGATAGAAATCGGTGAACCGGGTCACAAAATCCTCGGAAACGGTTTTCTGCGGAATGCCGGTCGCCATCAAAGCCTGCTGCCACGCCTTCACCTTAGGATAGTCAGCCAACATATCGTGCCCGCTGTGATCGGCCACGATTGCAGCCCGGTGAAGCAACGGCAACCAAGCCATATCGACATTGCCCAGCGCCTCACCCGCAAAGAATGGGCCACAGCTAAGCTGCTTCTCGGCTTTCGCGAACGAGGCGTTCAACTTGGTCGTCCGATCCGCAAAGATCACCAGATCCGCGCTTTGCATTGCGCTGCACTGAACAAGGTAGTGCTTGCTGGCCTGATAGCTCCACGCGCGGTTCAGAGCGCGCTGTTCGGGTGTCAGATCGGGTTGCAGCGGGGCGGCCACCTCATCGAGGTATTCGGCAATCGCGTCCGACTCAAACAGCGCTATACCGCCTTCGGTCACCAGAACCGGCACCTGACCTGTCGGCGACAGCTCCAGAAACCAATCCGGCTTGTCGCTGAGGCTTATGTAGTCGATCTGATAGGGTACCTGCTTGGCTTCCAACAGCGCAGTGACGCGCTGAACGAAGGGACAGATTTTGAAACTGATGATACGGATCATTTGTCTTTCCTTTTGCTGGTTTCATCTGTCAGACGAAGCCCGCATCAAAAAGACGACGATCAGATCAACATTTTTTGCAGGATTTCGGTTTTTTCTGCACGTCCGCGATATTGCCTCGCACATCCATTGAGATATTGCAGCAATCCACGAACGCTTTTCGCAGCTCTGCCCGGCCCTTTTGAACCCGGGATTTAAGCGTTGAATACGCCAGCCCCTGCGCCTGTGCATAATCCTGTTGGGACATGCCATTGATGTCGATCTCCATCAGCATGTCTGCGGTTTCCTGCGGCAACCCGCGAATGAAGGGTTCGACGCATCCCTCAAGGTCCTGACGCGTTTCCGGATCATCCCGGTGATACCAAAGATCATCCGGATGCGCCTCGACACGGCCGGATTTTCGGTAATGGTCGATGATCGTGCGGTCGGCCGTTTGAAACAACCACGGTTGCAGTTTGGCAGGGTCTTTCAGGTTGGACAGACCGGTGAAGACCTTGACCGAGATCTCTTGCAACAGGTCTTCCACATCCGCGGGGTTGGACACACGCGAGTGCAAGAACGCCTTCAGGCGCGCGCGGTACTTGGGCCAGATGTCTTCAATCTGCATGCCGCTTTATGACAGGTGATCGGCAAAGGCGGCAACCACCTGCTCGTACTCCGCACGTTTGTAGGAACCGATTTTGCAGGTCTGCCGGCGCGATTTTTGGCAAGGCGAGGTTGCCAGCTACAACGCCAAAAATTTGCCTCAGTGTCGATGTATCTCATCGCCAATTAGATTAATTCCGGATTTTTTATGACACTTCGCGTAGCTGTTTTGGTGGACGGCGACAATATCAGCGCCACTTACAAAAAATACGTTGGCCGGATCGCTCAGAAATATGGGCGTATCGACGTCGCACGGGTTTATATGAATGCTCAGGTTTCTTCGGCGTGGCATGAGGCCAGCGAATATCACCTGATCCATAGCGGCACGGGCAAGAACGCCTCAGATATTCTATTGTGTATCGACGCAATCGAGTTCGCCTTGAACCGGGGCATCGATGCCATGGTGATCGTCAGCTCGGACGGCGACTTTACGCACCTGCATCGGCGGCTACGCGAATTCGGCGTCAGGACAGTCGGCGTTGGCGAAGCCAAAGCACCACAGCACGTTCGGGATAATTGCACTGTGTTTGTTGAGCTTCAGCAAAGCCGAGCCTCCGAGGCGTCCGACCTCGACAGAAAAATCCAGACTGTAATTTCTCAGGGCAGCCAGAATGGGCAAGGCATACCCATCGCCGATCTAAACGTGCGTATGCGTCGGTTACACGATATCAAGATCAGTACGTATCCCGAAAAGAACTGGCGCGGATACCTGACCGCGCGCGACGATTTGTTCGAACTGGACCCCAAAGGACCTGCCGCACGCGTTCGCTTCAAGCCCCAAGGCTTTGGTTAGCGCCCAAAGCCCAAGTAATCGGCAAAGGCGGCAACCACCTGTCGGTAAACCTCACGTTTGAACGGCACGATCTCGTCAATCAGCTGACCGGGCTCCTGCCATTTCCACTTGATGAATTCCGGGTGCTCGGTCTGGATGTCGATCTGATCGTCGCGGCCGGTGAACCGCAGAAAGAACCATTTCTGTTCCTGCCCGCGATAACGGCCCTTCCAGATTTTCGGCACGATGTCGTGTGGCAGATCATAAGGCAGCCAGCCGTCCGTCTCAGCCACGATCTCGACCAAGTCCGAGGTTACGCCGGTTTCCTCCCACAGCTCACGCAGAGCTGCGTCCCGTGGGTCTTCGCCCTTGTCGACGCCACCCTGAGGCATTTGCCATGCCTCCTTGTGGCGATCATTGCGCTGACCGACGAAAATCTTGCCCTCGGTATTCATCAGCATAAGCCCCACGCAAGGGCGATAGGGCAGTTTGGCGATCTCTTCGGGGGTCATGTGCAGCCTCATAAACATGCTTTGCAGGTTCTGTAGCAAGCAGCGGAGTGAAGGCAAAGGGTGTGACGTTAGGTTTCGCGTGACAACGTTGACGCGAAGGTCAATCTAGCGTCGACAAATCGGGAGGGAGAGTTCGCCATGACTGCGTACCCAAATATGCTGGCCCCGCTGGATCTGGGCTTTACGACTTTGAAGAACCGCGTCCTGATGGGGTCGATGCACACAGGGCTTGAGGAAACCGGCGACTGGAACCGTGTGGCCGAATTCTATGCCGACCGCGCCCGTGGCGGTGTCGCATTGATGGTGACAGGCGGGATTGGCCCGAACTTTGAAGGATCGGTGCTGCCCGGCGCGTCGATGATGACCAATGACAAAGAGGTCGCGAACCACTCCATCGTGACACAGCGGGTGCACGACGCGGGCGGCAAGATCGCGATGCAGATCCTACATGCGGGTCGCTATGCCTATGGTCCGAAATGTGTGGCCCCCAGCCCGGTGAAATCCCCGATCTCGCCCTTCCCGCCGAATGAGCTGGACGAGGAAGGTATCGAGAAACAGATCAGCGACATCGTGAACGCTGCCGTTCTGGCCCGGAAAGCGGGTTATGACGGGGTCGAGATCATGGGGTCCGAGGGATATTTCCTCAACCAGTTCATTGTGAAACACACCAACAAGCGCACCGACCGTTGGGGCGGGTCCTATGAGAACCGCATGCGCCTGCCGATCGAGGTCGTTCGCCGCACGCGCGAGGCCGTGGGCACCGATTTCATCATCATCTATCGCCTGTCGATGATTGACCTGATCCCCAATGGCTCGACCCATGAAGAGGTCGTTGAACTGGCCCAGCGTATCGAAGAGGCCGGTGCCACGATCATCAATACCGGCATCGGCTGGCACGAAGCACGCATTCCGACCATCGCCACCAGCGTTCCGCGCGCGGCCTTTGCCTGGGTAACGAAAAAACTGATGGGTAAGGTGTCGATTCCGGTCATCACTTCGAACCGGATCAACACACCCGAGGTCGCCGAAGAGGTCCTGTCGACGGGTTGCGCCGACATGGTGTCTCTGGCCCGTCCGATGCTCGCCGATGCGGATTTCGTCAACAAGGCAATTGCAGGTGAAGCGGCACAGATTGCGCCTTGCATCGCCTGCAACCAGGCGTGTCTGGACCACACCTTTAGCGGCAAGTTGACCTCGTGCCTTGTGAATCCGCGCGCCTGCCATGAGACCGAATTGGAAATCACCACAGCTGAAGCGCCAAAGACGATTGCCATTGTCGGCGCCGGCCCCGCGGGATTATCCACCGCGATGACTGCAGCGCAGCGCGGACACGACGTAACCCTGTTCGATCGCGCCTCGGAGATTGGCGGCCAATTGAACATGGCCAAGCAGATTCCGGGCAAAGAAGAGTTCTGGGGACTGGTCGATTGGTACCGCACCATGATGACCGATCTGGGTGTGAAGGTAGAGCTGAACCGCGAAGTCAGCGCTGACGACCTGACCGGCTTTGACGAGGTGGTTATCGCTACTGGTGTCATTCCGCGCGATCCGCAAATCCCGGGTCAGGATCGGGACAACGTCATCAATTATATCGACGTGCTGCGTGAAAAGGCAGACGTGGGTAAGTCTGTCGCCGTGATCGGTGCAGGCGGCATCGGGTTTGATGTATCCGAGTTCCTGTTGGAAGACGGCCACAGCATCACCACCGACCTGCCCGCATGGATGAAGGAGTGGGGCGTGACGGATCCGGCGAAGCATCGCTCGGGCCTGGCACCAGAAGGCCCTCAGCCTGCGGCACCTGCGCGTGATGTCACCTTGCTGCAGCGTAAGAAGCAAGCGCATGGCAAGGGCCTGGGAAAGACAACCGGGTGGATTCACCGCGCTACGCTCAAGATGAAGGACGTCAACTTTGTGGGCGGCGTGAACTACGAGCGTATCGATGAGGACGGCCTGCATGTCAGCTTTGGCGAAGAACGTGCTGATCCGACCGTGATCGCGGCGGACACAATCGTTCTGTGTTCCGGTCAGCTGTCCGAGCGCAGCCTGGCAGATGCGCTGATCGAACGCGGCATCACTCCGCACGTGATCGGCGGGGCAGATGTGGCGGCAGAGCTGGACGCCAAACGGGCGATCAATCAGGGGACGCGACTGGCGGCTACGTTCTGACGCCATTGTCACAATTGCTCTGACGAAAGCCGCTTCTAAGGAGGCGGCTTTTTTTGTGCCACTTGACTCTATTGGTACTTATATACACATATACCTCATGAGTCAAAAAATTGAACGCACCCAAACGGGAATTCGTATCGAAAAACGCCTGCTGAAAGTCCTCAAGGGGCTGGCAGAGTCGCTGGACATGACCCTTGGCGATCTGATCGAGGGGATTACCCTGCATAGCTTTGAGAACAAGCCAGCATTTTCCGAGGAAACGCTGGAGAAGATCAAACAGCTCAAAAATGTCTACGACCTCGACTGGACAGCCGAGGACAGCCACCGTTTCAAGGAGGACGGAGAATGAGCACCGACATCACCAGCGCGTTTGAGGCACACGCCATCGACAACACAACGTTCGGACATGCCGAACATGTACAGGTCGCATATGACCTGCTGCGAAAGTACGATTTTATCGATGCTGCAGCGATCTACGCCAAAGGGATCCGAACACTTGCGGTCAAAGCCGGTGCCCCGGATAAGTTCAACCTGACGATCACTTACGCATTCATGAGTCTGATCGCAGAGCGTCTTGCCAGTTCACAATCCAGCACTTTCGAGGCATTCATTGCGGAAAACCCCGATTTGATGGCCAAGACAGCCCTCAGCCAATGGTATCCACAAGAACGGCTGAATTCGGCGCTGGCGCGCCGTATTTTCCTATTGCCCGACGTGGCATAGTTGCCTGCGCCGCGAAGGCACGTCGGCTACTCGACCGTTATCGTGATCACCTGGGACACAATAGGAGGGGAGTGTGGCACATGCCCGGCATCGCCCAGCACCAGTTGCAGCGTGTGTGCACCAGGGGCCAATTCCGTTGTCACCTCGGTCTGTCCCCCGCCGAAATGCAGATGGTTGTCGTCCGCAGGCAGACCATAGGCCAGCTCGTCCACACCGTCCCCGCCCTCACCCAATGGCGGGCGGTCGATCAGCAAATGGTGGTGCCCGGTGTTTTCCACCTCGGTTCCGGCGGGGGCCACGCCCATCCCGCTTAGCCCAAAGACCACGGTCACCGGCGATGAAACCGTGTCGCCGTCCAACAGGTTTACAAAATAGACCCGTGCGTCTGGGTTCGACGGCGTCTCGCCACCCGCCCATACAAGGGTCGCGGACAGACATATGGCTGCGATGGTATAAATGGCTTTCATGATCTCCTCCGTGGTCACAAATTTGCCATTGTCACCCTAGCATATCTGGCCGAAATCACCCAAAACCCTTGGCTTACAGGCTTTGTGGCCATCTAGGAAACCATCGTTTCCGCGTTTCCCATATGCAAACGATCCGAATTGAAACCCTGATATTATCCCATGTCCGCCCTGTTTCCGCCTAGATTGGACGTCAGGTTGGAAAAAAGGACTAAGACCTGGGGAATGAGAATGGACCGACTGACCGAAATGGAAGCCTTTGCCAATGTGGTGGACCAAGGTGGCTTCACCGATGCGGCCAAGAAAATGGGCATCTCCAAATCGGCCGTGTCAAAGCATGTTTCCAGCCTTGAGGCCCGTCTGGGCGCACGGCTGCTGAACCGCACGACCCGGCGCGTGTCGCCGACGGAAATTGGCCTGGCATATTACGATCGCGCAAGGCGCGTTCTAAATGATGCGGGCGAAGCTGATGCGCTTGTGACCTCGATGCAATCCGCCCCCTCGGGTCTGCTTCGGATCAGCGTTGCAACAGATTTCGGCGTCAATCATCTGTCTCCGGTTCTGTCGGATTTTCTGGCGGCCTATCCTGATATCACAGTGAATATGGTTCTGAACAACCGCTACGTCGAGTTGATTTCAGAAGGGTTCGATGTGGCCGTCCGGATTGGTGAACTGGAAGACAGCACCCTGCGCGCCCGTAAACTGACAGAAACTGTCAAACGGATGGTCGCGGCGCCCAGCTATGTCGAGAAATTCGGCCGACCGCAGAAAATTGACGATCTGAACGAACACAAGTTGCTGCATTACTCCAGCCAGTCTTCTGGCAACGTGTGGAGGCTGACCGCGCCGTCGGGTGAAAAAAGACAGGTTCGCACCGCAGGGTGGCTGAGCGTGAACGATGGGCAATCCCTTTTGAACGCCGCCATCTCTGGTCTGGGGATCGCATATCTGCCCAGCTATCTGTACGCAGAAGCGCTGAAATCCGGTGCCGTTGTGGATGCGATGCCATCGCTTCCGGACGAGGTGCAGGGCGTCTACGCCGTTTACCCGCCCGGACGCTTTACACAGCCCAAGGTGCGGGCATTCATAGATTTTCTCGTCGATGCCTTTCACGAAAAAGGCCCGATGGACTGGTGAATTAACCTCGGTAAACTGTACGGCCCGCGCCAATTGCGTGGGCCCTTTTTTTGTAGATCATGATTTGGTCTGCACCGCAGGCTTTAGTTGATCAGCAAGACCGCCTCGACCCGGCGATTCAAGTCGCGGCCTTCCGGCGTGGCATTCGAGGTGAGCGGGGCCAGATAGCCGATCCCGCGCGCTTCGACCCGGTCTGCCGCGATCCCATGCGCCTCGATCAACCGGGCACGCACGGCCTGCGCACGGCCGGTACTGACCGAGATATTGGCATCCAGCGCGCCCGTGTCATCGGTGTGACCCACAAGTGCCAGCCGGATGTTTGGGTTTTTGTCCAGAAACTCCGCAACCAATTTCAGCGACGCAAAAGGCCCTTCGCCCAACGTCATCTCTCCGGTACGGAAATGAAGATCTTCCAATATTGCATGGCCGTTTTGCTCCAATTCGGCCAACAGGTCGCTGGACGACGTGACTGGCTCGTCGATCACAAGCGGCGGCGGAGCCTCTGCACCCACCGGTGTGACGCGGATCATCTGCACATACCCGTCAGGCGGATTGCGGCTGACCAGCAGGCTGACCACATTGCCCCCCCGAATGGCGGACAAAAAGCGATAGTCCTGAATGGCCACATACATGTCCGGTGTGGGCACGACTTCGGTGCCAAATCGAAAATCGAACCCGCCACACGTTTTGGCCTGACACTCAAGCAGGATCTCGTACCCCTGCGCGGCGATCTGATCCCGCAGCGGGGCCAGTAATTGCAGCGTGGTGCTGGAGCCCGATTGCAGCCGCCAGGTTAACCGCTCGACCTTTCCTTCAACCTCTCTTGCGGGCACTGCACCGTCAGCAAAAGGACCGATTGGCAGCTCATAGCTGTCCAATTCACTCGTCCGGTCGCTGACCAGCCGTGCGCCAGAGGGCAACGTCAGGTTCTGTGCAAGACCCTGACTGGCCATCATCATCAGAAAAAGGGCTGCGGTTCGTATCATCGGGCCTGCGTATGGTATTCGTCGTTCGGGGCCATCGCTGTTGCGCTAGCCACCCGGTTCGACATGTTGAAAAAGCCGGTCACATTGGCAATGTCCCAAATGTCCCGGTCGCTGAAACCAACATCGCGCAGACGTTGGCGATCAGGTTCTTCGATCTCGGTACTGGCGGTCGTCATCTTGGCGGCAAAATCCAGCATGGCGCGTTGACGATCGACCAGAGGGGCCACGCGGTAGTTCATAACCAGCATCTCGCCCAATTGCGGATTGCCCGACAATTGCCGAACAGCTGCACCATGGGCCACCAGACAGTAAAAGCATTTGTTGATCGCGGACACGACCACCGCAATCATTTCGCGTTCCAGTTTTGACAACCCGCTGTCACCCAACATCAGGTCGTTATAATTCGCCGTAAACGCGTTCAGCTTCTCGATGTCGAACGCATAAGCCTTTAAAACATTGGGCACAAAGCCCAGTTTTTCGACACAGATATCAAAGTATTTCTGCGTCTCAGGCGGCAGCGGGTCCACCATCGGCAGGTCCAGCGCGGTGGGCAGGGTTTGATCGGTCACGGTGGTCACTCTCCTTGGACAAGCTGACGGTAATGGTATTCGCCGGTTATCTCCATCCCGAGCGCATGGTAGAGACCATTTGCCCCGTCATTGGCCTTGGTGCAGATCACACTTAGCGTTTTTGCACCGTTCTTCTGCGCCCAGATTGCAGCCGCGCGCATGGCCCACTTTCCCAAGCCCTGACGGCGATAGGCCGGTAACATTTCTAGCGCATGAACCATGGCGACGTCGTCGTGAATGGCGACAAAACCGGTCCCCGCCGGGTGATCGGAATGACGTAGGAATATCCCCGTTTTCGGCCCCTCGGCGCGGTCCATGATAGCCAGCCGCTCTGGCCCGATCCCGCCCTGCGCCCAGATCTCGTTCATGATCGCCAGTGGACTCCAGATGGTAAAGGCGGTGACCCGAGGAATGGGCGTATCGGTCAGGTGCTCGACCGGGCATTGGTAGATGTTGACGGGATCAAGAATGTCATAGCCACGATCCGCAAGCTGCTGATCCAGCCGTTCGTCGCCCGGTCGCAGGCAGAATATGGGCCGCTGACCCATCGCGCGCATTGCCTGTTCGGCGGCTTCAATATCCGCGTCGGTCGCCGATGCCATAGCGCTACCTGCGGAAACGCGTGAGCCACCACCCAACCCTTGCCGCAGGCGAAAAGGGCCAATTGTCTCGAACCGAGCCGCCGGCCATGTGCCGTCGACAACGTCGGCCCAGTTCGGGCTCAAAGCTCCAGCTCTTTCGCCAACCGGGTCGTGGCCGCATCGACCTGTGACCCATTCGTGCCCCGAACCACCACGTTAGAGCCGAATACACCATTTACCTGAAACGGATAGCTGCCGATGGCGAGATCAGGGTAATCCTCAGCCAAAGCCGACAGGGTCGAGGCTATATCACCTTCACCCCGGTTGACCCGCAGCGTTTGCGACAACAGGGGATCGCCGCCGGTCAGCTTAGGCAAAACACTGGCGACCATAGCCTGAAAAATTGTGGGGATTCCCGCCATGACGTGCACATTGCCAAGGGTGAATCCCGGCGCAGTTGAGACCGGGTTGTCTATCAATTTCGCACCTTCCGGAATACGTGCCATCCGCAGGCGCGCGGCGTTCAGTTCTAGCCCTGAATTCTCATAGTGTCGCTCCAGCAGTGCGCGGGCGTCGGCGCGCACGTCAATCGATGCACCAAAGGCGCGGGCAATGCAGTCGGCCGTGATATCGTCATGGGTCGGGCCTATTCCGCCACTGGTGAACACATGATCAAAGTGGTCCGACAGGGCGCGCACGGCCTGTTCGATGGCAGTGACGTCATCGCTGACCATACGAACCTCTTTAAGATCAATGCCCTGCTTGGTCAGTTCCTGCGCAAGGTAATGCATGTTCGCATCCCGGGTGCGTCCCGACAGGATTTCATCCCCGATCACAAGCATTGCTGCGGTTGGGTTCGGCATGACCTGTCCTTTCCTGATATGGCACAGGCCGCAAGATATCGTTCCTGCTGAACCTCGCAAGGCCCGTTTGTCATTCTCGCAGCGCTTGGGCAGGCAAATCGGCAGTGACGCGTTGGAACAGGTCCATATCGTTCATCGACCGCGCCAGAATCATCGCCCCTTCCAGGCGGGCAATCGTTTCCCCTGCTCGGGCTTCGGGATTCGCGGCCCCTGCGGCCCGGAAAACCGTTTCCAGCCATACGAGATTGCGTTCGAAAAACTCACGCGTTCTTCTGGCGACCGGGTCCGGCAACCTTGCGATTTCAGCACCGAACATACCGCACAGGCACATCAGGTCCTGTTCGATCAATGCTTGTCGATATGCCGCCACATATTGTTCAAGAGATTCCAATGGCGTGGCTTCGTCCAACCGTCCCAACGCCCCCAGGAACCGATCAGTGTACCGGGTAACCAGCGCCTCACCCAAAGCTTCCTTGGTGGGAAAATGGTAGTGAATGCTGGCCGATTTGATGCCGATTTCTGCTGCGATGTCGCGAAAACTGAAGGCATAATACCCGCCTTGTCGCGCCATACGCTCGGCCACATCCAAAATATGGCTGGCAGTTTCTGACAGGGGTTTTTCCGTTTTGGGCATCTGCTCATCAATCTAAAAATTACCTACCACTAGATAGGGGGTTGTATTTCAGTTTCCAAGCTCAATATATCTACCTATCAGTAGATAGGGAATCTGATCATGACACAGACAACAACACTTATCGTCGGCGGATCCAGCGGAATGGGTCTGGCCACAGCGCGCCAAATCATAGCAAGCGGCGGGCACGTGACCCTTGTCGGGTCATCCGCTGGCAAGTTGGACGCGGCGAAAGCGGAACTTGGCGACAACGCGGACATATACCGCGCGAACCTGCGTGACACGGCAGACATCGAAAGACTGATCAACCAGATCAAATCGGACACGCGTCACATTCAGGGATTGGTGAATGCAGCCGGGACATTCGCGCCAAAACCGTTCATGGAACACACGGCCGAGGATTACGACAGCTATCTGGACCTGAACCGCGCGACCTTTTTCATCACGCAGGCCGTGGTCGAAAACATGATAACCAACGGAGGCGGAAATATCGTCAACATAGGCTCTATGTGGGCAAAACAGGCAGTTCGCGCCACACCGTCCTCGGCCTATTCGATGGCTAAAGCCGGGCTTCATTCCCTGACGCAGCATCTGGCAATGGAACTGGCGGAACATAAGATCCGAGTGAACGCCGTTTCTCCGGCAGTGGTGGTGACCCCCATCTATGGTGCCTTTATCTCGCCGGACCAGATCGAGGCGACCTTGACTGATGCTTTCGACGCTTTCCACCCGATCGGTCGCGTCGGTCGGCCCGAGGATGTGGCGCATACCGTCACCCATCTTCTGTCCGATGATGCGGGTTGGGTCACTGGGGCAGTCTGGGATGTTGATGGTGGCGTAATGGCGGGCCTCGTCTGACACTTCCCATACGGGCGGGCGCGCGTTAAGCCGGGTGGCATGAAGTTTGCCACCCCATTGATCCCCGCCCGCCTGATCCGACGCTACAAACGTTTTCTGGCCGATTGCCAGTTGGAAGACGGGCGCGAAGTAACCGCACATTGCGCCAATCCGGGTTCCATGCTGGGTTTGGCCGAACCGGGTGAGAAGATCTGGCTGGAGCCCAATGACGACCCGAAGAAAAAGCTGAAATATGGCTGGCGTCTGGTCGATCATGAGAATGGGCATTTTACCGGTGTTGACACCTCGGTGCCCAACAAAGCCCTGCGCGCGGCCCTTCGGGCCGGTGAAATACCTGAGCTTGCAGCCTATGAAACCGTCCGTCCCGAGGTGAAGTACGGCGAAAACAGCCGTATTGATTTTCTGCTGACGCAACCTGGCCTGCCCGACGCCTATGTCGAGGTCAAAAGCGTGACCCTGTCCCGTGAACCAAGTCTGGCAGAGTTCCCCGACAGCGTCACCGCACGCGGTACCAAACATCTAGGAGAGCTGACGGCCATGGTGACCCAAGGACATCGCGCGATCATGCTGTATCTGGTGCAGCGCACGGATTGCGATCGGTTTGGTTTGGCGGCGGATATAGACGCGGCCTATGCGGCGGCATTTGAGACGGCACAGGCGAAGGGTGTCGAGCGATTGGTGTATGGTACGCAAATTTCGCCCGAGGGTGTTTGGGTGGATACCACACGGTTCGGGGACTTTAACCTGCCCGGATAATGTCACCCGCCCACCGTCAGGTCCGGTTCACCCCTTGTTTCGGCATTCGAACTGGGTTGCTGACAGGGGCATCACCATATCACTGGCCACAAATCTGGACCGCAGCGCCGACAGCATTTCGGCCACAACCGCATCCGGATCGACGCCTCCGCGCGCTCTGATTTCGTCAATCAACGGATTTCCATACACCAGGGCTGTCGCAAATTTCTCAAGGTCGGCGATTGGTTTGTTCAGCCTGATGGTTTCGTGCGTAACGGTTCCCCAACCTGCGGCCCCAAGGTCCGCGTGTACGATGTCGGGGTCGCCATAGTGGAACGGGACCTTGTAGAATCCCGGTGGGTTTTCGGGAAAGAACGTCATCGCCGCTTTGTGAGCTGTCTCGGAAAACGGGTTTTCGGACATATCGCTCCAGACGTTGAAAACGTACCGGCCACCTGGCTTCAGAACACGGGCAGCTTCGCGATATGACGCAGTTTTGTCTGGAAAGAACATCACGCCAAACTGGCAAACGATCAGGTCAAAACTGTTGTCTTCGAAGGGCAGTTCCATTGCGTTCGCTTGGACAAACTCGACATTCTCACTGCCGGAGAACTTTGCTTTTGCAATCTCCAACATGGGCGGATTAAGGTCCGAAACCGTCAGCGAAACAGACGGGTTTAACGTGTTGCGCAGCTTACGGCTGACAATTCCCGTTCCTGCGGCAAGCTCCAGAACGCGACCCGTTTCAAGGCCGCCACACAGCCCGGTTAACCTGTCGGCATAGTCTACGAAAATGTTCGGTCCCAGACCCTGATCGTAATGGTGTGGAATTTCACCGATAAAACTGGCAGAATTGCTGGACATTTTGACCCTCCAAAACGATCTCACTGGGAAAGAACAACATTCTATCTGAAATTATGATTTTGAGCGAATTTGATAGACTTTGCAGCCTTGATCCGGGGGCGTTCCGCGCCATCTAACACTCGCAAACGCGCACCCTCTGGAACTTTCTGCACAAGCAGCGTAAAAGGCAGGCTGCGCGCAACATTTGGAGCTTAGCGTCGATGAAAGAACATCGTGGCCGTCTGACCAAGGACGGCATCCGCATTTACGAACAGGGTGACTTTGCCGGCATGCATGCGGCAGGGGCCTTGGCCGCGCGGATACTCGACGATATTGCAGAACATGTCTTTCCGGGCCAGACCACTGGCGCGATTGATGGCATGATCACGCAGATGGTCGAGGATGCAGGCGCGACATCGGCAACAATTGGCTACAAGGGCTATCAGCATGCCAGCTGTATCAGCGTGAATCACGTGGTCTGCCACGGCATTCCCGGCGACAAGAAGCTGAAGGATGGCGACATTCTGAACATCGACGTTACGGTCATCGTAGACGGCTGGTTCGGCGATACTTCGCGCATGTATGTTGCGGGCAAACTGCCCCGCAAGGCTGAGCGTCTGGTCCAAGTGACACATGATGCCCTGTTCAAAGGCATCGAGGCGGTCAAGCCGGGCAACACCTTCGGTGATATCGGCCACGCCATTCAGGCATATGTCGAGGCGCATCGGATGAGCGTCGTGCGCGATTTCTGTGGTCACGGCCTGGGCCGGGTATTCCACGCGCCGCCAAACGTGCTGCACTATGGCCGTCCGGGCACTGGCGCGGTTCTGGAAGAGGGCATGTTCTTTACCATCGAACCGATGGTGAACCTTGGCCGTCCTGAGACGAAAACACTGGCCGATGACTGGACTGCGGTGACCCGCGACAAGTCGCTGTCTGCGCAGTTCGAACACTCGGTGGGTGTGACGGCTGATGGTGTCGATATCTTTACCCTGTCACCGGGCAATAAATTCCATCCGACCTATTCGTCCTGATCGGCGGCCTGCTCGCGCAACAGTTTCAGCAGCAATGTCTCCGTGCCCCACGGCGTAATCGCGTCGTGGATGAACACAGGCGCGCGCAAAGGCTTGGGCGCGGGTCCGGTGTGGGTTTCAGCGGCGTCGGAAGGGGTCCAGAGCGGTGGAGTTAAAGCGCGGTCCATAAGCCGAGCTTACCACGGTCAAGTCAAATTCCCAAAAGGGCTGGAACCTCGGCCATGTCGGTGAAAACCTCTGCTCCGAGGTCCGCCAGAAATGCACCTTTTCCATCAGGCACATAGCCCAGGCAGCGCATATTGGCACGGATTGCTGCGGTAACGCCGCTGGCACTGTCTTCAATTACAACTGGCGCGGTGGCCTCAAATTGACGGGCTGCTGTAAGGAACATGGTGGGGTCGGGCTTACCGACTCCCAAAGTGTAGGCTGAAAACATCACATCCTTGAAGCGATCCCAAAGACCATTCTGCCCCAGCGTGACTCGCATTTTGTCAGGCCCGCCATTGGACGCCACGCAGAAAGGAACTCCGCGCGCATCCAAGAGCGTCAGCAATTCCGCTACACCCGGAACCAAAGGAACACCCTGACGCAGTCGGGCGTCGGTTTCGGCATCGAATTCCATAATCCAGTTCTCGGGCAGGTCGGCCCCCAAATCGCGCGCGATATCCTGCACTTCCGGCATGGTCCTGCCGGTGAAAACCCTGTGGCACTCCTCCGCCGTCAAGGACAGTCCATGTCGGGCAAAGTTCGCAACCATCACCTGATTGGACAGGGGCTCACTGTCGACCAAAACACCATCGCAATCGAAAATGACCAGGTCGTGCATATCAGACCTCTGTCCGCCACATCAGCGAAATATGCGTGTCGCCGTATTTACGCGTATTGTGCAGGTCAAACCCTTCTGGCGCCTCCATGGGGGCGTTTTCTTCCCAGACGATCAAGGCGTCTTTTGCCAGCCACCCCCCTTGAGTGACCGTCGCAAGCGCCTTTTGTCCCAAGCTTTTGCCGTAAGGCGGATCGAGAAAAATCAGATCACAAGGCGCGCCCGGATTGTCACCCAACCGTGTCGCGTCGCGACGGATCAGATCGGTACGATCCTTGCTGTGGGTCAGATCAATGTTCTTACGGATCAGTCCCTGCGCCACACGCCCGTCATCAACGAAAGTCACATGCGCCGCGCCGCGCGACAGCGCCTCAAGCCCCAGTGCTCCGGTGCCGGCGAAAAGGTCCAGAACACGCAGCCCATCAAAGTCGATCTGATGGCTCAGTACATTGAACAGGCTTTCACGCACGCGATCCGTGGTGGGACGCAGATGCGCCCCGGCATCGCCTTTGCCGACCGAGGCCATGGCGCGACCCCGGAACTCTCCGGCGATGATCCTCACGCTTTGAGCAACGGTTTCAAGTCCGCGTCTGGGTCGGCCACGACCGCCGGGTCGGCCGTTTTGCCTGCATCGATCAGGCGTTTGCCGACCATGTAAGCGCGCGGGTCGTTCATGGCATCTACCGCAATCAGCTGATCGCCTTTGTAGTACCAGAAGGACACCGTCTGCCCGTCGCCCTTGCGGGTCACCACGCGGTCATAGCCGGTGTTCAGACCTGCGATCTGTAGTTTGACGTCATACTGGTCCGACCAGAACCACGGCGTCGCCACATAGTCTTTGGCGGCACCCAGCATGTTCTGAGCAACGATCTCGGCCTGATCGATGGCGTTAGGTACACTTTCCAGACGGATGCGACCGCCATCATGCGGGAACGAAGCGCAATCGCCCGCCGCCCAGATAGCCGGATCAGAGGTGCGGCCATGGGCATCCGTTTTGATGCCGTTGTCCAATTCCAGCCCGGCCATCTCGGCCAATTGGGTCGAGGGTGCGATGCCCACGCCTACCACGACGAAATCAACCTCAAGCTTGGTGCCATCACTCAGAATGGCCCCGGTGACCTTGCCGTCTTCGCCGACCAGACGATCCAGCCCGACGCCTTCACGAATGTCGGCACCGTATTCGGAATGCAGATCACGGAAGTAGTCGCTGGTTTCCGGTGCTGCGACGCGTTGCAAAATCCGTTCCGCCATCTCGACCAGAGTAACCTTGACCCCGCGCTTGGCACAGACGGCAGCCGCCTCAAGCCCGATATAGCCACCACCAACGATCAGGGCGCGGGCACCTTCCGTCACGCGGGGCTCCATCTCGTCGATATGGGTCAGGTCGCGCACGACATGGACGCCTTCGAGATCACCGCCAATGGCAGCAGGCAGGTAACGCGGGTCGGAACCAGTGGTCAGGGCCAGTTCGTCATAAGAAATCACCTCATCGCCCAGGGTCACGGTCTTGGCCTTGGGGTCGATCGCAGTCACGCGCTGACCCAGACGCAGGGTGATGTTGTTTTCGGCGTAGAAACTTTCGGGGCGTAGGAACAGGCGTTCAAGCTCCATCTCTCCCAGCAGATAAGCTTTGGACAGTGGGGGGCGCTGATAGGGCAGATGCTGCTCGGCACCGATCAGCGTGATATCGCCTTCAAACCCGTCCTTGCGCAGTCTTGCAACAAGAGATGATCCCGCCTGCCCGGCTCCGATCACAACAATATGGCTCATGTTCGTCCTGCCCTGTCAAATTCCCGTGGTTTCATTCTCTGGCTCACCTATATTGCGGCTGAGGCCGACTCTGCAAATCCAATCGACAGGAGGAACAAGATGATTTCAACCGGTGATACGCTTCCCGACGCAACGTTGATTCAAATGGGCGCCGAGGGTCCAGAAGAAGTTCGTGTCTCAACAAAGACCAAGGGCCGCAAAGTCGTGATCTTTGCCGTTCCCGGCGCATTTACCGGTACGTGCACGACGGCCCATGTGCCAAGCTTTATCCGCACCAAAGATCAGTTCGACGCCAAAGGTGTGGATGAAATCATCTGCATTTCGGTCAACGATCCGTTCGTCATGGGAGCATGGGGCGACTCCACAGGTGCGACGGATGCGGGCCTGACCATGCTGGCCGACGCCGCATCCGAATTCACCAAGGCCATCGGAATGGATTTCGACGCCCCGCCCGTCGGCCTGCTTGCACGCTCAAAGCGCTATGCGATGTTGGTCGAAGATGGCAAAGTCGTTGCGCTGAACCTCGAGGAAAACCCCGGTGCGTGCGAGATTTCCGCGGGCGAAGGTCTGCTTGAGGCCATCTAGGTCACTCGGGCCCCGGTACAGCCGGGGCCACGTTAACCCTATTTCACTTGATGCGACTTCCTGATGGGTCGATACTTGCCCCATTCATTCAGGGAGTTTTTTTGATGAAGCTCAAAGTCATCACAGTCATTCTGGGTGCTGCAGGCTCGCTGGCAGCGTGTGGCCCGGCCCCGACACCTCAGCAGCAGCAAGCACGACAGCATGAGATCGCCTGCCTCGGCGGCACACTAGGCGGCGCACTGATCGGCGGGGCGATTGGCAATCAATTCGGTGGTGGCACCGGCAAGGACATCCTGACCGCAGCAGGGGCCGTCACGGGCGGTGTCTCGGGCCAGCGTTACGCGTGCTGAGGAGAGAATGATGATGAAAACAGCTATTCTAACGACAACGATCATTCTGGTGGCCAGTGCAACCTTGGCGGAAACAGTGTCTGAACTGCACGAAAAGGAACTGAACGCCATTGATTCCAACAACGATGGCTTCCTGTCCAAGGACGAGTTCAACGCCTTTTCGGACTATGCTTTTCAGGCCATGGACGAAGACAAGAACGGAACACTGGGTCTGGAAGAAGCCAAGCCGTTTCTGGACATAAAGCGGTTTCAAAACGTTGACCGCAACAACGACAGCTTTATTTCACGATCAGAGTATGACCAGCAGATGGGCGATGATTTTCTGGCCGCCGATCGGGACGGAAACGGCCAGTTGGATTGATCGCACGACCGGGTTGAACGATAGGAGCGTGGTATGAAAAAGTGGATAGCCCTCGGCATTCTGGGGTTTCTTGCCGCCTGTGATGCGCCGCAGGCCCCCGTGGTGACCGGACCGAACGGACAACCCCAGATCCAGATCAGTACTTCGGGCCTGACGTGCTATGATACGCGTTGTTTGGACATCAATCCGGCGGCGCGCAGCGTTCGTTCGGTTGGGAATCGGACAACCGGTATTCCACGAGACATCGACGTCAGCAACGGCACGGTCACACCCGCCGATTTCCGTCGTCTGGGTGAAATAGCTTCTCTGGCCGGCGGCATGGGATCCAGAGGAGACCGTTAAACGAGGCTGTCCATTTTACGCGCCAACTTGGCATCCAGCGCTGACAAACCGCCCACATCATGGGTGGATAGGACGACCTCGACCGTGCGGTACACGTTTGACCATTCGGGATGGTGGTTCCATTTCTCGGCAAAGATCGCCACCTGGGTCATCCAGCCAAAGGCATGAACAAAATCCTCGAATATGAAGGTCTTGGTAATTGCGTCCCGGTCGGTGACCATGGTCCAGCCGTTGTCGAACAGCGGATCAAGAAGAGGGCCGCGAGTTTCGGTCGACAATAGTTCCGTCATTGCTGTTCCTCCGGATTCGATTTTCTGAACGGACCGTAATCTGTCAGAATCTCGATCTCTTCTCCCACTGCGTGGGCCTCGGCGTCCAGATATTTCTTGATCGCATCGGCAAAGCCCGGGTCATTGACCCAATGCAAGCTATGCGTGCGCGTGGGCAAGTAACCGCGCGCCAGCTTATGTTCACCCTGCGCGCCTGCTTCTACCCGTGCCAGACCTTCCGCAATGGCAAAATCGATCGCCCTATAATAGCACAGTTCGAAATGCAGGCAGGCGTGGTGCTCAGTGCAACCCCAATACCGGCCAAAAAGCGTTTCGCGGCCGATGAAATTCAAAGCCCCGGCGATGGGGTATCCGTCCCTTTCAGCCAGCACCAAGGCCATGTCGTCCGCCATGGTTTCATGTGCAATATCAAAGAATTGGCGGGTCAGATAGGGCACGCCCCATTTACGGGATCCGGTGTCCTGATAGAACTGCCAGAAGGCATCCCAGTGTTCGGGGCGCAGGTCATCCCCTGTCAGAGTGCGGATTTCGCCGCCAAAATCGATGGCCTGCGCGCGTTCTTTGCGGATATTCTTGCGCTTGCGCGATGACAACGCCGCAAGAAATCCGTCGAAATCTTGATATTCGTCATTCAGCCAGTGAAATTGCTGTGACTGGCGCAGCATAAGGCCCATCTGCTCACCCGCCAGCGCCTCGGCTTCGGTGCAGAAGGTTGCGTGGACCGAAGACACCTGATTATCCGCAGCCAATTGCACCGCCCCCTGCACCAGCGCAGACACGCCAACCGAGTCATAGCCGGGGCGCACCAGAAAACGCCGACCTGTTGCAGGGGTGAACGGTACGGCGATCTGCAGCTTGGGATAATAACGACCCCCGGCACCTTCATAGGCATGCGCCCAGTTGTGGTCGAAGATGTATTCGCCCTGACTGTGGGATTTGGCATACATCGGCGCCGCCGCGATCAGCATCCCGTCCAGATAGGCCGTCAGGTATTGCGGTTGCCAGCCAGTTCCGCGCCCGACCGAGCCGCTGTGTTCAAGCGCAAGCAGGAACCGGTGGGTGGTGAACGGATCAAGCGGACGGCCGCCATCGGCAACCTCGGGGCAGGCGCAGCTGTCCCATTCCGCCGCAGATATCTGCGACAGCGAGCCCAGCACCCGAACCTCGATCTGTGCCTGATCCATTTGCCCTCCGCCTCCGATCTTTATCTGTGACGTTGCAGGGCTGGTTCAACCCGGTTGTGCAGCCAGATACCCTTCGAACGTCACATTGTTCGCAACTTCGCGGGCCTCTGCCTCTTGTTCAGGCGACCGCACAGTCCAGCACAGGATCGGTACACCGCGTGCCTTCAGTTCGGCCACGCGGGGGCGGTCAAGGTCTTCGACCTCATGGCTGATGAAACTGGCCCCGACACGGTCGAAATCCGGAATGTCGCGCAGGTGATCACAAACACTCTGAGATAAAAGCTCGACCTTGGGCTGGTACGATCCTGTCACGATGCCACGCGGCAGATGCGGTGCCAGCCGCGCCAGTTCAGCGACCGAGTTGGGATTGAACGACATCAATGCCACCGGCCCATCGTAACCTGACAATGCACGTACGGCGTCTTGTTCCAGCGGGCCCACTGATGTGCCCATCGCGCCGTCCTGATCCTTGAATTCGATCAGCAGCGGTACTTTGCCTGACACGATGTGCAGCACCTCATCCAGCGTCGGGATGCCATCGTCCGCGTGCAACAGCGTGGTGCCTGATGCCTGAACCGACGTGATCAGCTGGATCGGGCCGGGCTGTCCGGTCAGGCGGGTCATGTCATAGTCATGAAACACCATGGCCCGGTTGTCCGAGGTCCGTTGCAGATCAATCTCGATCCCATACCCGGCGTCCACGGCGGCGCGAATGGCCGCCCGGCTGTTTTCCGGGCGGTTGTCCTGTTTGTCGTGCAGCGCGCGATGCGCCAACGGGACTTGAAGGAATACGTCAGGCAGCGCGGGCGTCATTGAACTTCGAAGATACCTTCGATCTCAACCGCGACGCCCAAGGGCAGTGCCGCCGCACTGACGGCCGAACGCGAATGGCGACCTGCATCACCCAGCGCTTCGACCAGAAAGTCTGACGCACCGTTGATGACTTGCGGCTGCGCGGTAAAATCTGCCGTCGAGTTCACAAACCCGGTCAGCTTGATGACGCGCACCAACTTTTCGATATCGCCACCGCAGGCCGCTTTGACCTGGGCCAGAAGGTTGATCGCACATACCTTGGCCGCAGCAGCGCCTGCTTCGACTTCCATGTTGTCGCCCAGCTTGCCAGTGATCAGATCATCCGCCTTCGAGATCTGCCCCGAGACATAGACGATATTGCCCACGCGCACGAAGGGCACGTAGTTGGCCGCCGGCGCAGGCGCGTCCGGTAGGTTGACACCCAAGCTTTCCAGTTTCGCCGCGATGCTCATGAAGTCTCCTCCCAAATTTGAGTCGGGGCGAAGCTAACCGGGAAGGCAAGGATCGAAAAGTGCGAAAACGGCGATGTGACCTGTACCGGTTGTGGGCGTAACTTTTCTTATTCTGAACTGTTGAACCCGTGTCACTTTACGTTGACCTATTCGTCGGGTTAAACGCTATCTGTTTCATATTGGTGGCGAAACGCCTATGTGACTTTGGGTAGGCCGGGCACAACGGCCAAAAAGAGTATTGATTAAGTGTTCGGGCACGGACTGTCCGAACGTTTTGGAGTGGCAAAGACCGTGTTGAGCAGAATCAGCCTAAAACCCCTGATCGTTGTGTCCGTATTGGCAGTTCTCAGCGCCTGCACCACACGCCCTCCGGAGGGTGTTCAGCAGGGTGAAGCATTTGATCCGTATGAACGCAACAACCGGGGTATCCACAAATTCAACCTTGGCGTCGACCGGTTTTTGTTTCGTCCGGCCTCGAAAGGGTACGTAAAGATCGTGCCCGACCCGATGGTGACCAGTTTCAACCATTTTGCCGAAAACCTGACGATGCCGGGCCAAGCCGTGGACTACCTGCTGCAAGGCAACCTCAAGCAGTCGGGCAATGCACTGCTGCAATTTGTGATCAACACGACCGTTGGTGGCCTGGGGTTGTCAGCCCCCGCCGACGAGTTGAACCTTCCGCCTGTGGATACCGATTTCGGTGAAACGCTGCACGTCTGGGGTTTTGGCGAGGGCGCTTATGTCGAGCTGCCGCTCTATGGTCCGTCAACGCAGCGGGACTCGATTGGCGTTATCGTCAACCTGTTCTCGAACCCGATCAACTTCTCTCCGGTCCGTCCGGTCGACAATATCGGTGTCTATGCCGAGGTCGTGCGCCGGATGGGCGATCGGGGGCGTTTTTCGGACACGGTCGACTCGATCCTGTATGAAAGCGCTGACAGTTATGCGCAGGCGCGGACCATTTACCTACAAAATCGCCGCTTCGAACTGGCGAGAGACGACGAAGAAACCTATCTGGGTCTTTACGACGACCCTTATGCAGACAATGGGACCGACCCTGTCAGAGATCCCTACTTAGACCCATACGAGGACCCCTATGAGGACCCCTATGCCGAGTAACCATATGAACCGACGCGGTTTTGTCGCCACTGGCCTTGCCGGTCTGGCACTGACCGCCCTGCCTTTTTCCGCCTTTGCCCAGACTGAAGCCAGCGCCAAGGCTCTGGTCGTCAGTGTCGTGGATGACATCAACCGCATTATCGCCTCGGGCAAATCCGAAAAGGCGATGATCCGCGATTTCGAAAAGGTCTTTGTGCAATATGCCGATGTGCCGATCATGGCACGTTATGTGCTGGGAGCAGATGCCCGTTCGGCCAGCCCGTCGCAGTTGAAGCAGTTCACCAAAGCGTTTCAGGGCTATATCTCGAACAAATATGGTCGACGTTTCCGCGAATTCATTGGTGGGCAAGTCACCGTCCGGAAGGCCCGGAAAATCAAGGCCGGTTACGAAGTACGCACCTCGGTTAAGCTGCAGGGCTCGTCCCCGTTCGAGGTGACATTCCTAGTTTCGGACAAATCAGGCCGCGACAAGTTCTTCAACATGTTCATCGAAGGGGTGAATATGCTGCTGACCGAACGAACCGAGGTTGGCGCGATGCTGGACGCCCGTGGCGGCGACCTGAACCGCCTGATCAAGGACTTGAGCTAGAACAAGGTCAGCTGACCCAGTTCAAACGCAAAGAAACGCCGCGCGAACTCAATCGCGCGGCGTTTCTTTCTTTTAATTCAGGCGCTCGCCGGTTTCTTTGGCGAAGTACGATACTTTACTCATATCAAACGCCAAGTTCAGCATCTTGCCCGCTTGCGCGCTGGTTTCGGCATGTAACCTTGCGGTCACCTGCTTGCCGCCCAGTTCTGATACAACATAGGTGTCGGCCCCTGCAGGTTCGACCATATCGACCATGCACGCCGCTTCCTGCACGCCATCACCCGCACGGAAACCCGCCTCGGCGATATCCTCGGGGCGCAGGCCCAGGATTACATCCTCGGGCAACGCCAGATCGCGCGCATCGTTCAGAACCAGCGTTTCGCCGGCATCGCGCGAGATGACGATTTGTGTACCCGACCCGTTTTTGGTGACCTGCGCAGGGATCAGATTCATCGCCGGCGAGCCCATGAAATCAGCGACAAACAGATTGGCCGGGTTGTTATAAATTTCGGCCGGGCTGCCGATCTGCTGCACGATACCGCCCTTCAAGACCACGATCTTGGTGGCCAGCGTCATCGCCTCAATCTGATCGTGGGTCACATAGACGATGGAAGCGTCCAATGTCTGGTGCAGCTTCTTGATCTCGGTCCGCATCTCAACCCGAAGCTTGGCATCGAGGTTCGACAGCGGTTCATCAAACAGGAACAGCTTGGGATCGCGCACCAGCGCCCGGCCCATCGCCACACGCTGACGCTGACCACCGGATAGCTGGCTGGGACGACGGTTCAGCAGCGGCTCGATTTGCAAAAGCGAGGCCACATCGTTCAGCTTGGCCTCCTGCGTTGCCTGATCGACCCCGCGCACCTTCATGCCGAAGGTGATGTTCTTGGCCACGCTCATCGTCGGATACAGAGCGTAGGATTGGAACACCATCGCGATGTCGCGGTCCTTGGGGCTGACATGAGTCATGTCTTTGCCACCAATCGCCAGTGTCCCGTCGGTGATTTCCTCCAACCCCGCAATACAGTTCAGCAAGGTGGATTTACCGCAGCCCGAGGGGCCGACCAGCACCAGGAAATCGCCCGGTTCGATCGAGATGTTGATGTCCTTCAGAATTTCGGTTGCGCCGTAATTCTTGTAGAGTTTGTTGATATCAAGGATGGGAGCCATGGGTTATCCCTTCACAGAGCCAGCGGTCAGGCCGCGGATGAAATACTTACCGGCAACGACATAGACGAGCAGCGTCGGCAGCCCCGCGATGATCGCGGCGGCCATGTCGACGTTGTACTCTTTGACGCCGGTGGTGGAGTTTACGATGTTGTTGAGCGCCACAGTCACGGGCTGCGTGCCCGCCTGGCTGAACGACACACCGAACAGGAAGTCGTTCCAGATCTGCGTGAACTGCCAGATTACGGTCACAACGATGATGGGCAGCGACAGCGGCAGGAAGATCGACCAGAAAATCCGCAGGAACCCTGCCCCATCGACCCGAGCGGCTTTGGTCAGCTCGGCCGGAATGGTGACATAGTAGTTGCGGAAGAAAAGCGTGGTGAAGCCCAGCCCGTAAATCACGTGGACAAAGATCAGGCCCGGAATGGTTCCGGCGATCCCCATCATGCCCAGCAGACGCGCCATTGGCAGCAGGACAACCTGGAACGGGATAAAGCAACCGAACAGCATCAGAGAGAAGATGATGTTCGCGCCTTTGAACCGCCACTGCGCCACGACATAACCGTTCAGCGCACCTATCAAGGTGGACAAAAACACTGCAGGCACCGCGATCAGGACCGAGTTCCAGAAGTAAGGCCGCAGACCTTCACACTGGATACCGGTACAAGCCCCGGACCATGCGGTTTTCCAAGCATCAAAGCTGACTTCGCGCGGTAGTGAGATCAGGGACCCGGTGCGGATTTCCTCAAGGCTTTTCAGCGATGTCGTCAACATCACGAACAGCGGCATCAGGTAATACAGCGCGAACAGGCCCAGCAGGACGTAAAGCAGCCAACGAAGGGCAATCTTGCCAGTGGCGCTCTGCGAGCGGGTTTGGGTTTGGGGCATCGACAGATCAGTCATTTTTCGCCCTCAGCTCTGAATAAAGATATGGAACCACGATGGCAAAGACGACCAGCATCATGATCATCGCGGAAGAGGCCGCCTGACCGATATCGCCGCGCGAAAACGCCATGGCATACATGTATGTGGCTGGCAGATCAGTCGCGTATCCCGGACCGCCACCTGTCAGCGCGATGACAAGGTCAAAGCTCTTGATCGCTAGGTGGGCCAGCACGATGAAGGCAGACAAGAAGATCGGTGCCATCGACGGTATGATGATCGCCGTATAGATGCGCCATGTGGGGATACCATCGACCTGTGCGGCCTTGATGATTTCACCATCCACCGAACGAAGCCCGGCCAGAAACAGCGCCATAACAAAGCCCGAGCTCTGCCAGATCGCGGCAATCACGATCGTGTAGATGGCGTAATCGGGGTTCACCAGCCAATCGAATTCGAAATTCGGAAAGCCCCAGCCCTGCACCATGGATTCAATGCCCAGACCTGGGTTCAGGATCCACTTCCATGCGGTGCCGGTCACGATCATCGACAGTGCCATCGGGTACAGGTAGATGGTGCGAATAACCCCTTCGACGCGGATCTTCTGATCCAGCAGGATGGCCAGCAACAGCCCCAGCACCATCGCGATCACGATGAACAGCGCACCAAAGATATACAGGTTGTTGATCGCCGTATCCCAGCGAGGGGAATCGAACAGGCGTTCATACTGAATGAAGCCATGGATCTCGTATTTCGGCAGTAGTTTCGATCGGGTCAGCGACACCCATGCGGTCCATCCGATAAATCCGTAGACAAAAATCAATACGGCGATGAACGACGGTGCCAGCACCACCTTGGGCAGGTGGTTTTCCAGCCATTCGGACATTTTTTCCTCCGGGGAAAAGTGCTCTGCCCCGCGGTATAGGGGGCAGAGCGTTTTGGATCAGTAGCTGTTGGCCACTGCGTCCGCCAGTTGCTGAACCGCGTCAGCCGAGGACATATCCGAGTTGAAATGTGCGGTCACAACATCCGTGATCGCACCAGACTGCGACCCGCGCAGCGCCATGCCATGGGCGTAAGACGGCAGCAGCGAACCACCTGCCGAGGTCGTACCCATGTCTTCTGCCGAGATTTTCGCACAGATATCAAAGGCATCCAGCGCTACGTCGGTCCGTGCAGGGATCGAACCCTTGTTCAGGTTGAACACTTCCTGGAAGTTCGGTGCGACGATCAGTTTGGCCAGCAGTTCCTGACCGGCGCGGTTGTCGTCACCTTCGACTTCGAACATGGCAAAGCTGTCGACGTTGTACAGATAACCGTCACCGGGGGTCGAGGCACACAGGAAATCTTCGCCGGGCTTCTTGCCAGCGGCCAGGAACTCACCTTTGGCCCAGTCACCCATGATCTGGAAAGCTGCCTCGCCATTCATCACCATGGCGGTGGCCAGGTTCCAGTCGCGACCCGAGAAGTTCTCGTCAACATATCCACGCATGGTACGCATCTGGTCAAAGACCTGTACCATTGTGTCGGACGTCAACGCTTCGGGGTCGAGATCGACCAGGGCTTTCTGGTAGAATTCTGGTCCACCAATACCCATGACAACCGCCTCAAACACGGTCGCGTCCTGCCAGGCCTGACCACCGTGGGCCAGCGGGATCACACCAGCGGCCTGCAGTTTTTCGGCTGCTGCGTTGAACTCATCCCATGTGGTGGGCATTTCGATGTCGTTTGCCGCCAGAACATCAGCATTCGCCCAGATCCAGTCGATGCGGTGCACGTTCACGGGTGCAGCGCACCAAGTGCCTTCGCACATCATATGGCCTGCGATCGACGCAGGCAGGACATCCGCCCAGCCTTCGGCCTCGGCAACGTTCGAGATGTCGGCCAGAACGCCTTCTTCGTACCATTCCTGAATGGCAGGGCCTTTCAACTGAACGGCGGTCGGCGCATTACCGGAGAGAACGCGGGCCCGCAGCGCGGTCATTGCCGCATCACCACCGCCACCCGCGACGGGCATGTCGGTCCAGGTGCCGCCGTTCGAGGCGAATTCTTCCTGCAGAACGGCAACCGACTTGGCCTCGCCACCCGAGGTCCACCAGTGCAGTACTTCCGCCTGCGGCTCGGCCACAACGGACGATCCGGCCACAACGGCCAAAGTCGAAACGGTGGCAAATGCAAAACGCTTCATTTTTTGTCTCCTCCCTGAGAACTCAGTGACTGCCAAAGCAGCGATGGCGCTATTACTGTGGTCTGATCGCCGTCTGGCAAAGCGGAATTCATAGTAAAGTACGGAAACGGCCCAAATTTTCACCACTTCTGTTACAGGGTGTTACGTTGGCATTGAATCTGTTTCCATTCGTTACAATGGACAACGACAGAGGGAAAAGATCGGGAGGAAAGACAGAGTGAGCATTCCGCGGCTTCTGGTGGTGGATGACGACCCTGAGATGCGGTCGATGATGACGCAGCTATTGCAGCAAAACAGCTTCATCGCCCTTCCCGCCAGTTCCGAGCGGGAAATCCGGGCGCACCTGTCCAATGGCCGGATCGATCTGATTTTGTTGGACGTCATGCTGGGGGACGAGAACGGGATTGATATCTGCGCCCGGTTGCGGCGCGAACAGGACGTCCCGATCATTCTGGTCTCTGCCCTGTCCGCCGACCATCAGCGCATGGCAGGGTACGAAGTTGGGGCAGACGACTACATCGCCAAACCGTTCAACCCCCAATTGATGCTGGCCCGTGTCAGGGCAGTGATGCAGCGCGCTCGGCGGTCGTCTTCGCTGGCGTATCGCCGCAGAACCCGCACGTTCCGTTTTGACGGCTGGGTCTTTGACGGAAAGCGTGATGATTTGCATTCGCCAGAAGGCTATTTGGTCGCGTTGTCCCAACGGGAAACCGCCCTGCTCAAGGTCTTGCTGGCCAATCCACATATTCCGCTGACGCGCGATGAAATCGTCACCGCACTGGATGTAACAGGGGACAGCGACAAGTCCGAAGCGCAGGGCCGCGCCATTGACATGCTGGTCGGTCGCCTGCGATCCAAGATCGAGACCAACCCGAAAGACCCGCAAATGCTGCGCACGGAACGCGGGGTCGGGTATATCTTTGCCGCCGACATTTCGGTCGAAGAATGACACTGCGCCTGCGCAATCTGGGGTGGCTTTGGACCCTTTCAGCCTTTGCTGCCGGTTTGCTGTCTGCAGGGATATGGTTCGCTTCGGCGCGCGCCTGGAACGACTACCTGCTGCAATCTTTTGTAGCAGGGTTCACCGTCTACGAAGAGTTGCGAACAGGCATGGCCCCCTCCGAAGGGTTGTCGATTACGCCCTTGCCGCCCCAGGATACGGCCCTTGCCGATAATGGTGAATTTCAGCGGTTGCCCGGGTTTTCAAACCGCCGCTTCGTCACCAACCTTTCGATCCTGACCGACAGTTCCTCGCCGCTCAGCGGGCGTGAATTAACCGTGGCGATCCTGTCCGACCGGTTGGTTTATCCGGTGTCGGACATTGTGTCAGGCAGTGATCAAACCGGGCCTGAAAAGATGGGAAACCTGACCCGGTTGCTGGCAACATATTGCAGTGAGCCGATCCTGATTGCGAAATTTGGACGCGAGGCCTGGCATCAGGTCGACGGGACACAGATATGGGGCTGTCAGGCGGCCCCAACGGATTTACGTCTGCCCGCAATACTTATGGGGATCGTCGCAATGGCGGTCATCTTATCCGCAGTCAGTAACGTCTCAGATACCTTCACCCGGTTTGCCCGCGCGTTGCGCGAACGGCAGCGCCTTGGGGGGCCGGAAAGCTACGAGGCGGATGGCCCGGATGAACTGCGCGATATCGTCTCGGCGGTGAACGCCCATCTTGAGGCCGAGCGCGCGCAGCTTGAAAAGCGGGCAACGGTTTTGTCCGGCGTCAGCCACGATCTGGGTACCCCTGCGACACGCGTGCGCCTGCGTGCCGCTCTGATCCCCGACGATGAACTACGCGAAAAGCTCGAGGCGGATGTGGATCAGATGACGGGCATGATCGAAAGTGTCCTGACCTATACGCGATCCGAACTGGATGTTGAGGAACCGCGCCAGATTTCTCTGACCTCTTTGGTGGAGGCTCTGGTCGCCGATTATCAGGATATGGACCTGCCCGTGACACTAAAAAAGACCGACCCCGTCGCGGTCGATGGGGTTACATCGGTTTTCATGTCCCGGCGCGGACACGGACAGCTGACCGAAACACGCCGCGTTCTGGTCATGGCGCGGCCCATATCGCTTAGGCGTGCGCTGACCAATTTGATCGACAACGCGTTGAAATATGGTCGACACGCCGAAGTGCAGTTGGCGACCGATGCGACCACCGCGACGATCACGGTCGAAGATAAGGGCACCGATCTGTCGGTGGAGGACATCGAAAACCTGATGGCCCCATTTCGTCGTGGGTCCAACACCGGATCTTCTGACGGCTATGGTTTGGGCCTGACAATTGCCGCCACCGTGGCCGAACAGCATGGCGGAGAAATGCGCTTTGAGGCCGGCGATTGCGGCCTGCGCGCCTGTCTGCAAATCGCCCGGCAGTAAAAACTAGGTCGCATAACTGCGCACAAGCGCGCTGGCGATCAGGGACCACCCGTCGGCGATGACAAAAAACGCCAGTTTAAACGGCAAGGAAACTGTGGCTGGCGGCACCATCATCATCCCCATCGACATCAGCACCGCCGCAACCACAAGGTCGATGATCAGAAATGGCAGAAAGACCAGAAAACCGATCTGAAAAGCGCGCGCAATTTCAGACAGCATGAAAGACGGCATCAGGATGGACAGCGGCGCGTCGGGCGACAGCGTTGTGGCATCACCACCGGGGCGCAGGGCGGCCATGGCGTGAAACGTATCGGGGTCCAATCGCGCAGCCATGAAACCGCGAAACGGCTGTAATGCACGCTCTAATGCAGGCTCGACCTCCATAGTTTCATCGACCAACGGCTGAATTCCTGTTGTCCAGGCTTCGGAAAAGACCGGCTCCATGATGAAATAAGTCAGAAACAGCGCCAGACTGACAATCAGCATATTGGGAGGAGATTGCTGCAACCCGATACCCTGGCGCAGGATCGCCAAAACAGTGATCAAAAACGGAAAACAGGTGATCATGATCGCCAATCCCGGAGCCAGGCTGAGCACGGTGATCAACAGGATCAACTGAATCGTTCGCGCAGATATCGAACCGCCCTCGCCCAGCGAGACAGACAACTCCTGCGCCGTGGTCAAAGACGGGGTCAAAACCGCAAGCGCGACCGCCAGAATTAGAAATCGGCGCATCAGCCGATCCCGTTTTGCAGGTCCGCGATTTCGGTCAGACGCACAGCCAGCTGACCGGTCTGCTCGCCCTCCATCTCCTCTAGCAAACCGCGCGCGACAAGTTGGTCGCCGACATAAAGGTCAACCGGATCCTCGATGCGTTTGTCCAGCATCAGCACGGCGTTTTCCCCCATGTTCAGCAGATCACGGATCAAAGGGCGCGCCCGGCCAACCGATACGGTGACTTCAATCGGAACGGCCTCGAACGGGTTGGGCTTCTCGGATTTCGGGGTTTGCGGATCACTCATTGGTCACTGCCTCTTTTACCTGAAAAACATATGCCTGAAAGGCTTGATCGACCGCAGCAAGCAAGCCGCTGCAATCCACCTCGCGCTGGGAAACCCCGACCTTGAGCCGCGACTGCCCTACCTCAAGCGTCGGGTCTTCGATCACCTGCACAGGCGATGAAAGCTCGGCGGGGATCAGGTCCTCCACCTCGTTCACACGACCTGAGGGTACGAAGATTTGCATGGGCTGTCCGATCTGCCCGCGCGCCATATCGGTGAGCTGCTCGACAAGTCGAACGGCAAACCCTCGGTCCAGCATTTCAGGCAAAACCAGCTGTGTCAGGCTCTGAAACATCGGTTCCAGCGACAGGGCCATCCGGTTAACCGCTTCATGGTAGGTAAAAGACATATCTTCGAGCGATTTGGCCAATTCGGCCGAAACCTGCCCCCGGCTCTGCTCTTGCGCCTGGACCGCGTCTTCCCAGCCGGCGCTATAGCCTTGCTCGAACGAGGCCAGCCTTTGTTCCTCTAACGCGTCCTCATCCAGTACGTGCAGCTGTCCGCCGCCGACCTGTAAAGTGAAATCCTCAAGAAGATGGGCAATCGACATCACACACGCTCCTCACCTTCTTCCAGCCAGCTGCGCAGGATTTCGACCGTTTCTTCCTGCTTGTCGCCGATCATCGCCCTGAGCCGATCCACCGGGTCCGCCCCGGCATCGGTCGCAAGCGCCGGAACGTTCCCGGTGGGCCCCTGCCCCGGCAAGGTGGTGAATTGCCCGCCTTCTTCCGTCGCAATTTCGCCGGTCAGGTATGCGTCAGGTTCCTGGGCTGTACCTGCGGGCAGCAGTGCCGGAGCGGTTGCGGGTTGGGTCAGAATAGGGCGGATGACAAACACCCCAAGTACCAGGGAAACCAGTGCCAACACGGCCATCTGAATCAGCGACATCGCGTCGAAATGCACCTTCTGCCACAGCGAGGCGGTTGCCAGACTGCCCTGCGGCTCGACCGCCGGCAGATCCAGCGATTTCAGTGTTATAACGTCGCCCCGCTCGGCATCGTAGCCCACTGCCGAGGCCACAAGCTCCTGCAGTGCATCCATCTCGGCCTGCGGCATCGGCGTGAATGTTTCACTGCCGTTTGCGTCCACGGATCGCGTTCCGTTTACCAAAACAGCAACCGTCAGTCGCTTGATGGCGCCGGGGCCGTTGTGAACCTCAAGCTCGGTCTCGGAAACCTCGTAGTTGACCCGTTCTCGGGTCTGGGTTGCGTTAGAATTGGATTCGTCCCCGCCCGCGCCATCGCCATCGGGCAGGTTTGACGCAACCGTCACATCCCCGGATTGGTTGCGGGCACTGTCCGAACGCTCTTCGACATCGGTGCTGATGGCCACACGGCCATTGGGATCGAAACGCCGTTCGCGGATTGATTCTGTCTTGGTAACCGTATCGACACTCACCTCGACCACCGCATTTCCAGCTCCGACCCGGGCTTCGATCAGACGCAGAACCCGTTCGCGCAGCTGGCGCGATTTATCGTCAGCGGTATCTGCGGACACCGGGTTGTCCTGTGCTCCGATCACTGCGCCATTCGAATCGATGACGGTGACGTTCTCGGGCGCCAGTCCGCTGACTGCGGACGACACAAGAAACCGGATCGCCTTTGCCTGATCCGACGTGATGTCCGTGCCCGACGCGACCAGGTAGATCGATGCGGTTGGTGCAACACTGCGTTGGAACGGATTGGCTGAACCGTTGGCAATATGCACACGTGCCTGGCTGATATGGGGGCTGCCGACAATGGTTCTGGCCAACTCTCCTTCTTTGGCGCGCCAATAGGCGGCGTCGAACATCTGCGACGTTGTGCCAAACCCGCTGAGCGAATCCAGCAGCTCGTAGCCCCGGTTTCCGGTTGCCGGCAGACCTTCGCTGGCCAGCGTCAAGCGCAGCTCATCCCGTTGTGATCCCGGCACATAAATGGAGCCGCCGCGAATCTCATACTGCACACCGCGCTGATCCAATGAACGGACAATATCCCCTGCAGCGCCGCTTTCTAAACCGGCGTAAAGCAGGGTCATCGACGGTGTTGTCACCAGACGCGACATCGCCAGGATCCCCAGAAACATCAGCACGACTGCACCCGCGACAATGATTTGTTTACGCCTGTCCAAACTTGCCCAGACAGTTCCGATCTGCTGCACGATCACCTCCGACTCGCCGACATTCTGTGCGACGCATCCCTTGTTTGGATGATTGCCCTTAACAATCGGTTAGTCCCTGTCGGGTTATGACGATTGCAGATTGAAGAAATGAGGACGTCATGACCGACGCGACTGCAGAACAGGCAGAAGTTCCGGAAAAATCTGGGAAAAAGGGAATGATAGTAGGCGCGATTCTGGCGATAGCCGGTGCTGCGGGCGGGTATTTCCTGACCACCACCGGCCTGTTGCCGATAGGCGGAAAACCCGTCGTGCAGAACACCGAAGAAACAGAGAAAAGCAGGCCTGCCAAGGCTCTGCCAAAGGTTGGATTCGTTGACCTAACTCCGGTCGTCGTTTCGGTAAACACCAGCGACTCGCGACATCTGAAGTTTCATGCCCAGCTCGAGGTGAACGCGCCGTACATGGCGGATGTGGAAAAGATGAAACCGCGAATCATGGACGTGCTGAACGGATATCTACGCGCGATTGAGGTTTCTGATCTTGAGGATTCGCTCGCGCTCATGCGCATCCGAGGACACCTGTTGCGGCGTATCGAAATCGTCGTCGGCGAAGGCCGCGTTCGCGATGTTCTCGTCATGGAATTCGTACTGAACTAGGAGGCGAAGTTGGAGCTGATTGCAGATATTTTGCTGGTCGCAGGTGCCATGGGTGCGGGTCTTTATTGTTTCGTCCTGTCCAAGCGGTTGAAACGCTTTACCGACCTTGAAAAAGGCGTCGGTGGTGCGGTGGCCGTGCTGTCTTCGCAAGCGGAAGAGTTGAAAAAATCACTGGAGGCCGCGCGGGAAGCCTCGGATCAGTCTGGCGTCGTTCTTAAGGAACTGACCGAGCGCGCCGAAACAGTGGCGCAGCGGCTTGAGTTGATGATGGCCTCGATGCATGACGTCGTGCCGGACGATGAAGAGGCGACCGAGATCCCTACACCAGAGCCTGAGCCGGTTGTTTCTGAAGAACAGTCCCAAGCCAACTCAGTGCCCGTCATTGAAGAAGACGCGCCAGCCGAGACTCAGGTCAAACGTCCGGGTGGGTTGATGTTCCTGCGTCACAGCCGCAGCGAGGCCACGACATGAGGCGGAAGCGGGCAGAAAACCGTCCCAAAGGCGGCGTTCTTGCGGTGATCGCGATGCTTATGATCGGTTCCGCCGCGATCAGAATAGGATTCGAGGCCGGGCCCGCGCTGGCTAAAGGATCCGATCCCGCCCCATCGCTGGCGAGGAGCAGCCAAGCCGAACAGCCCGGTGCGCAAGAATTGTTGACTGAATTGCTACGCCGCGAAGACGCGCTCAAGAAACGAGAGACCGCGTTACAAGACAAAGAAAAGGCGCTGGATATCGCGGATCAGGCGATTGAAACGCGCCTGGCTGCCTTGCAGGAGGCAGAAGAATCGCTGCGACAGACACTGGCCTTCGCCGAAAAAGCCGCCGAGACCGATCTGACGCGCCTGACGGATGTGTATCAGAGCATGAAACCCAAGGACGCAGCCGCCCTGTTCGAAACCATGGACCCCGGCTTTGCGGCTGGCTTTCTGTCGCGGATGCCGCCTGATTCCGCCGCAGGTGTTCTGGCCGGTCTCAACCCCGAAGCCGCCTATACGATCAGCGTGATCATGGCCGGTCGCAATGCTGCGGCTCCGCAGGAGTAGCGCACATGTTTTTTACCCCCGCATCTGACTTTGCAGGAGACCACCCATGATCGGAATCATCGGAATCGTCGTCATTTTCGCCATGGTGTTTGGTGGATATCTTGCCGCCGGTGGCAAGATGACGATCATTTTGAAATCGCTCCCGTTCGAGATGATGATGATCGGCGGCGCCGCCGTTGGCGCATTCATGATCAGCAACGACTTGAGCGCCGTCAAACATACGATCAAGGACATGGGTAAAGTGTTCAAGGGCCCCAAATGGAAACCCGAAGATTACCGCGATCTGCTGTGCCTTTTATTTTCTCTGATCCGCATTGCCAAGGCCAACCCGGTCGAGGTGGAACAGCATATCGAAGACCCCGAGAACTCGACCCTATTCTCAGCCTATCCGAAGATTCAGAAGGACAAGGAAGCTGTCGATCTGATCTGCGACACGATGCGATCCGCGTCGATGAATTACGACGATCCACATCAAGTTGAAGAAGTGCTGGAAAAACGGATGGAGACCAATTTTCACCACGCCATGCATTCCAGCCACGCGTTACAAACCGTCGCCGATGGTTTGCCCGCACTTGGGATCGTGGCCGCCGTTTTGGGCGTAATCAAAACGATGGGGTCCATCGACCAGCCGCCCGAAGTACTGGGCAAACTGATCGGAGGCGCTTTGGTCGGGACGTTCCTGGGCGTGTTTCTCGCCTATGGCCTGGTTGGCCCGTTCGCTGGCAAGCTGAAAGCGGTAGTCGAAGAGGACAACCATTTTTACCAGTTGATCAAAGAGGTTCTGGTCGCCAACCTGCACAACCACAACGCAGCCATGTGCATTGAAGTTGGCCGCCAGAACACGCCGACGCATAATCGCCCAGCATTTTCGGAGCTGGAAGATGCGTTGAAGGAACTCAAACAGGCAGCGGCATGATCCGGACAGTTTTCCTTGCTTTGGCGCTAACCGCCGCGGCAGCGCAGGTTCAAGCACAAGATGTGCAGGTACGCTCGGGTGAACATGATGGGTATACGCGACTGGTCGCACAGGTTCCGCCAGGCACTAAATGGGTGCTGTCGCACAAGAAAAATGGTGCGCGTCTGAGTGTCAAATTGGAAAAGGTGAACTTTGACACAGCAGCCGTGTTCCGGCGTCTGACGCAAAACCGCTTGGCCGCGATCTCTCAGTCAAAGCCGGGTGCGGCGCTGGATATGCAATTTGGCTGCGACTGTGTTGCCAATGCCTTTCTGTTCAAGGGCACGATGATCGTGGTGGATATTGCACCAGGCTCGGCGCTGCCCCCAATCAGCGCTGAAATACCGTCGCCTGTTTTGCCCAAAGCGTCCAAAGAGAAAGACCCGTTGGTTGGGCAAAATTTGCAGAGTCTCGAATTGCCACTGCTAAACCTGAACGCACAGCGCTTTGAAGAACAGCTCTCTACCCTGCTGCTGCGCGGCTCTGACCGGGAAGTCGTTGATTTGAGGCTTGCTCCGGTTGGACCAAGGCTGTCGGTCCCCAAGAACGATCCCTTTAGCCCCTCAGACCTTAATGCCAATATTCATGTGACATCCGTTCTGGACGGCTTGAATGAACTTTTAGGACCATCCCTGCCGCAGCTTGAACAACGCCCACCCTGCATCTCAAGCGCTGAGCTTGGGTTTGACAGTTGGTCTGGGGCAACTCCCTTTCCAGAACAGGTGGCTTCGTTGCGCGCCGCCCTGTTCAAAGAATTCGATCATCTCGACGAAGAAAAGGCGCTGAAGCTGGCGCAGCTATACGCCTATTCCGGGTTCGGCGCAGAGGCTATTCGGACGCTTGAATTGCTTGGGCAGCATGCGCCAGACACAGATCGGGTTGCCTCGATAGCCCGGTATCTTGATGGCGCACAGCCGTCCCATCCGAACCCGTTTACCAATCTTCAGCGGTGTGAAAGCGACGCCGCGCTTTGGGCTCTTTTGATCGAAGGAGAGATGCAGGAAGAGGCCCAGTTGCAGTCGATCGAACAGTCATTTGCGCGCTTGCCCAACCATCTTCGCCGTCAAGTTGGGCCAACATTGGCGGAAATCCTGACAGATGCTGGGAAACTTGAACCAGCAAGGCGCGTGTTGCGCACGGTCGACCGCGTTGCGACTGAGGACAGCGCCGATACGTCCCAAGCCAAGGCTAAAGTCGCGGCTGCCGAAGGCGACGGCCCGAAGTCAGAAGCATTGTTGAACGAGGTCATCGCTGCGTCGGGTGCAGAGTTGGAGGCACCGCTTGCGGTCGCGCGACTGGTCGACAAGCGGTGGTCGGAACGTGGAGCAATATCCCCACAAGAGCTTGATCTTGCGGCGTCTTACGTCGTGGAGTTTCGACGGTCTGAAATCGGGCCGCGCATGCTGCAAACACAGATCGTCGCTTTGAGCCTTAGCCATGAATTCGATAAGGCGATGGATCTGCTGGGCGCCCAAAATGCGCAGGACATAGCCGTCGAGACGCTGAACCGCGTCGCCCAGATCCTGACCGAACGCGCCGACGACGCGACATTTCTAAGGCGTGTCGTGACCCTGACACCAGAGCAGAAACTGGCTCTATTCACAGACACAAGCGTGGGATTGGCCGAGCGCTTGGTCACCCTAGGTTTTGCGGACGCGGCGCTGGAACTGGCCAGTCGGTCACAGGACAAGGCCCGGCGCGCAGAAAGGGCACGGTTACGTGCGCGCGCCGCCTTACTGCAACGCCGACCACATCAAGCGATGTTGGAACTGGTCGACGATCCATCAGACGCGGCCCAGCTTTTGCGAGGGCAAGCATTGCAGATGACGGATGATTACGTGGCAGCTGGTCAGCTTTTGCGTGCTGTGGGTGAGGATGAAAAAGCCGATCGGTTCTTTTGGTTGGCCGATCATCCGGAAACAGTCGCGCACGAACGCGACACAAAGTTCTTCGCAGTTCAGCAAACAACGCGGCTCCTGTCCGTGCCGCCAATACGAATGCAGGACAAACCCTTAGCTGACGCGAAGGGCTTGTTGGATGACAGCGCAAAAACACGCCAGCACATTCTGGATTTGCTTACGAAAGTGGACCAATAGCGGATCAGGTCGGCGCCACCTGCATTCACGATTTGTCTTTCATTAGGTGCCCACTGAGCGTCGGCCCGCAGCCCGCACCGGCCGCTTTTACGGATCAAAGACCAACGACATCAGGTCCGACAATCTGGATGTAGGTTCGACCCAACCCAATATGGCCGCGCGGATCGCGTCCGCGCGGTCCGAACCGACGACTGGCGCGGCAAACTCGGTGTACTTGGCGATCACATCTCCCCGGCTGAGCGGAGCCTCCGGCCCTCCGCGCGCGTGAGTGTCGCCGGATTCGAACACACGCCCATCGGTCGATTTCAAGATGACATCGGCCCACCGCCCCTGCGGGAAGCGTGCACTGTGGCGCGCATCTTCCAGAACGTGAATACGCGACACCAACTCTGCCACCGCCGGATCAGACAAACCCGAACCCGAGATATGTTCGACCCCGATCCGACCATGGATCGCCTGAACCGCCACAGCAAAAGGCAGAGAATACTGGGCCTGAGACGTGGTGTCAGGCATCCCTGCGTACAGGCAGGCCGCTTCATGAAAACTGTTGATATGGATGGATCGGATTTGGTCGTGGGCTAGGTCATTCTCCATCATCACAGCCCGAACGCCATCAATTGCCGCATGAGCCCAGCGACATATCGGATAAGGTTTTACGTATTGGTGTTCGACCTGCCAGAACTGACCTAAATCATCCCAAAACGACGCAACATCAGCATCTTCGATTGTGATGGCCGGGGCGCCCGTGAAACCACGTTCGGCCAGAATCGCAGATGATATGCCAACCATCGCGCCCCAACCCGATCCGTCGTGCAGCATCGTCGGATTCGCAATCTCGCGCATCATCTGGCTTCGGGGGCCGTGGTATTCTGCTATTCCCAACGCTTGTCGAAATTGCTCTGGCGTGTACCCGCGCATGCGCGCGGCCATGGCGACCACGCCAAGGGCATTCCAGGCGCCGGACGTGTGGTAATCGCTGACCGATGCGTGCAGCGACAGCCCCGCACGTCCTGCGATTTCATATCCCGTGACGACGGCAGCCAGGGCTTCGGGGCCGGACAAATCAGGGCAATGCGCACCAAGTGAAACTAACGCAGGCAGGACGACGACACCGATATGCCCCTTAGTCGGGTTGTAGCCGTCATGCCCGTCCAAATTGTCGATTTGTGTGGCTGCTGCGTAGGCAGCGCCCGCCGTGCTGACGAGGCGGCCATCAAACATCATCGGAACGCTGAATGCCGCATCAGTGCTTGCATAGAGCAGCGCGGCAGTATCGCGGGCGATCACGCCGGCCTCCATCGGGCCGGAGGCGATCAGGATGCCCATTGTGTCGAGCATCATCAGGGCAGCGGCCTCTTTCGCGCTGTCAGGCATCTCGTGCGCTGAAAGGTTCAGGGCAAAATCCGTGACCCGATCCAGCGTGCCGGTCATTTGGCTGCCTCCATCACCTTGGGTTGGACATCGCGCAGCCGGAGACCCGATGGATCATAGGGCGGTTCGGCCAAAACTTTGGCTTTATGCGGTTTGCCGAGGATGAAGATTTCCACCATATCCCCCGGCTTTACGACTGCCGGATTTGAATAGCCGATGGCCAGGGATTTGCCGACTGAATAGCCATAGGCCCCTGAGGTCACACGTCCGACCGGTGCGCCATCTGGTGTAAAGATAGGTTCGCCACCGGACGCGTCGGCATCCGTCGCCTCGACCTCAAAAATCGACAGAACCTCGCGCGCGGCGTTGTCCTTGATCTGCACATAGGCGTCTTTGTGCAGGAAGTCCTTGTCCAGCTTGATCAGACCCGCCAGCCCGACTTCCTGCGGCCAGTATTCCTGAGAATACTCGCGGCCCCACGAGCCATAGCCCTTTTCAATCCGCAGTGACCCCAACGCGCGGCCGCCCACCGGACCACCGTCGCACTCCTTCGCAGCCTCAAGAAGCGCCGAATAGAGCCTGATCTGATCTTCTTCCTCGCAGTGCAACTCCCACCCCAAATCACCGGTAAAGCTGACACGGATCGCCAGGCAGGTCACCCCCGCAACCTCGATCGTGGCCGAGCGCATGAAGCGGAACGCCTCGTTCGTCAAATCCGCATTGGTCAGCCGCTGCAGCAGGTCACGCGATTTGGGCCCTGCGACGTTGAAGCCCGCAATCCGGTCCGTAGCCACCTCGAACGTGGTGCCTTCGGGCAGGTCGATCATGTTGAAGAACCGCTGATGATAGCGCTCGGCCATACCCGAGCCGATCATCATGTATTCGTTCTCGGCCACCTTGGTGATGGTAAAGTCGCCGGCCACACCCCCGCGCACCGAGATCAGCGGCGTCAGGCAGGACCGCCCGACCACGGTCGGCACCCGGTTGGCAACCAGCTTGTCCAGCCACTCATTGGCGCCCGGGCCCTTAATGACGTAGTTGGCAAAGTTCGAGATGTCGATCACGCCAACGTTTTCGCGCAGCATCTTGACCTCTTGCCCAACCGGTTCCCACCAGTTCTGGCGCGTGAACCCGTTTGTCTCGGTGGTGCCGGGCTGATCGGCAAACCACAGCGGATGCTCCCAGCCGCAGTTCAGACCAAAGACGCAGCCTATGTCCTTTTGCATTCCATAGGCCGGGCGCACGCGGGCCGGACGGCCTGCGCTGCGTTCCTCGTTGGGGAAGTGGATGGCGAACCGGTGGGTATACTGGTCCTCAACCCGGGCCTTGGTAAATTTCTTGTCCGCCCAGTCGCCAAACCGCGCCAGATCCCAGGCAAACATGTCGTATTGAGGCTCTCCCTCGATCATCCACTGCGCCGCCAGCAACCCCAGCCCGCCCGATTGCGAGAAACCGGGGATCAGGCCGCCACAGAGGAAATAGTTCTTCAATTCCGGCACCGGTCCCCAAAGGGCGGAACTGTCCGGGGACCAGATCATAGGCCCGTTGATCACCCGTTTCACGCCAGCCGTCGCCGCGGCGGGCACGCGCTCGGTTGCGCGGATCACGTTCTCCATGATCCGGTCCAGATCGTCTGGGAACAGATCATGGGCGAAGTCCAGCGGCGTGCCCTCTTCGGCCCAGAACTTCATGTCCTTTTCATAGGCCCCGATCAGCAGCCCGTTGCCTTCCTGTCGGAAGTAGTACTCACCGTCCCGATCGGCGATCGACGGTAAACGGCGACCCAGGTTGGCAACCTCATCAATGGAATCGGTCACGAAATACTGGTGTTCGGTCGGTTGCAACGGCAGAGTCAAACCCGCCAATGCCGCTACTTCGCGGCCCCAAAGGCCTGCGGCATTCACAACCCATTGCGCATGGATGTCGCCCTTTTCGGTACGCACGATCCACGACCCATCTGGCTGCTGTTCAGTGCCTAACACGGGGCAAAAGCGCTCAATCGTTGCACCCATGGCGCGCGCGCCTGCGGCATATGCGTGCGGCACGCCTGAGGGATCAACGTTGCCGCCATCGGGTTCAAACATAATGCAGCGGATATCGTCGAACCGCGCCAGCGGGTGCAGTTCCATCGCTTGTTCGCGGCTGACTTCGTAGAAATTCAGGCCATAGAACCGAGCCTTGGCTTCCTGCAGACGCAACTGGTGTTCGCGGTTTTCAGTCTGGGCCAGATAGAGGGAACCGGGCTGGAACACTCCACAGCTCTGGCCGGTTTCCTGCTCCAGCTCTTTATACAAGTTCATCGTGTAATGCTGGATGCGGGTGATATTGTTGTTGTCGTGTAGCCCGTGGATATTGGCCGCCGCGTGCCAGGTTGATCCGCTGGTCAGTTCATCCCTTTCAAGCAGGACTACGTCCCGCCAACCGAGTTTGGCCAAATGGTACAGGATTGAACAGCCAGCCAATCCTCCGCCGATGACTACGGCCTGTGCATGCGTTTTCATGAACTTGATCTCCCACCGACGGAACCGAAAACGGCACCCTTTGGAGGAAGTCAGCCACATGTCTTATGTGGCTTATGCTCTGTTCCCGACGCAAAATGTCGGGAACAGAGTTTGAATGGCCGGTTTTGATTAGTACGGCGCTTCGACGTCGTTCATCGAAACATAGACCGTCTTCATCTCGCTGAAGTGATTGATCGCCAGTTTCGAGTTTTCGCGCCCGACACCCGACATTTTGGATCCACCGAACGGGGCCTCGACCGGAGCCAGATTATAGGTGTTGATATAGCAGGTGCCCGCCTCGAACCCGGCCACAATGCGGTGCGCGCGGGTCAGATCGTTGGTGAAGACACCGGCTGCCAATCCAAACTCGGTGTCGTTGGCGCGGGCCATCACTTCTTCTTCGGTATCGAAATCCAGTACGGACATGACAGGGCCAAAGATTTCTTCGCGCGCGATGGCCATATCGTCCGTCACATCCGCAAACACTGTGGGCTGCATGTAAAAGCCGTCACTGTCGATCCGCTCACCGCCAAATACTAGGCGCGCACCTTCGGCCTTGCCCTTTTCGACATAGCTCAGCGCGATGTTCAGTTGGTTTTCGCTGACCATAGGGCCAAAGTTGACGTCCTCATCCAGCGGATCACCAATTTTCGCAGTGGCCAGACGTTCTGAGAGGCGCTTGAGGAGTGCCTCTTTGACGCCTTTCTGCACAAAGACACGGGTACCGTTCGAACAGACCTGACCCGAGGAATAGAAGTTGCCCAGGATCGCACCCGAAACAGCGTTTTCGATATCGGCGTCGTCGAACACGATCATCGGGGACTTGCCGCCCAGTTCCATCGTCACGTGCTTCATGCCGTCGGCAGCTGCGGCATAGACCTTGCGGCCGGTCGGAACGGACCCGGTCAGCGAAACCTTGGCCACGCGCGGATCGGTCACAAGCGATGCGCCAACATCGCCATAGCCCTGGATCACGTTATAGACGCCCTTTGGCGCGCCCGCCTCGATCAGGATCTCGGCCACTTGCAACGCCGAGAGGGGCGTGGTCTCGGACGGTTTGAAGACCATCGTATTGCCGCAGGCCAGTGCAGGGGCTCCTTTCCAGCATGCGATCTGGGTCGGGTAATTCCATGCGCCGATACCAACACAAACGCCCAGCGCCTCGCGGATGGTGTAGACAAAGTCTCCGCCGCCCAGCGGGATATGCTCACCCGTCAATGACGCAGCCAGCCCCCCAAAGTACTCCAACGCATCCGCACCCGATGTGGCGTCGGCCACCAGGGTTTCCTGCAAGGGTTTACCGGTGTCGTGGGTTTCGAGGATCGAAAGCGCGCGATTGCGGTCACGCATGATGTCAGATGCCCGTCTCAGGATGCGACCACGCTCGGTCCCGGACATTGCCACCCACTCTGCCTGAGCGTTTTTGGCAACTGTTAGAGCCTGATTTACAATATCCGGCGTGGCAGAGTGCAGCCGGGCGATGATTTCACCGGTGGCCGGGTAGATCACGTCGATAGGGGCGCCGTTGGTATCTTCAACATATGCGCCGTTGATGAAATGGCTCGCTTTGGGCTGAAACTTCATGCCGATTTCCTTCTCAGAGGTCCTTTCTTTCGCATTTATATTTTATTGATTGACCAGTCAATAAAAGCAATTCACGGCGGACTCCCGCTGATGTGAATCGGCTCCCTCTTGAATAAAAAGCTTAATGTTCCATTTATGTTCTACATAGTCAGAGGAACAATCCGATGTCTTACCACGCCCGCAACCCGGCCATGGATGGCCCATCGAACGACTATCACCTGTTGCCCGTCACAGACCGGCAAATGCGATACGCTCGTGCAATTGCCCAGCAGTCGGCCTTGGAAATCCCGGTCGAGGCACAACGGGATCGCAAGTCGATGTCTGCCTGGATTTCGGCGCACAAGCCAGCCGACCCTTCGCCCTTTGAGGACTATCCATCCGGCAAGCAGGTTGCCTTTGCCGAACGCATTTCCCGTAGCAGGCGCAGGCCTATCCCATCCGAGTGTTTCCGCGACAAACAGATTATGTCCCGCTGGATTGATCAGAACAAATAATGGCCGTCTAATGTTTATGGTGGCGGGTATAGAGCGCAACCGTAGCAGCAACAAACATACCCAAGAGGATGTAGCCGGTAACAGCCTCAGCGACGGCCAGTCCGCGACACAGACCTGTTGGGGTCATGTCGCCATATCCCACCGTAGTGAAGGTAACGTATGAAAAATACAGGAAATCGGCTGGGGCATCTGCACCGACAACGCAATTATCGGCATAGCCGAAAGCGCCATACGCCGCCGCGAACAAGAACGGCACGACCTGAATGAATGACACACCCATCAGAAACAAGCGTCGATGCGGCAGCTTCACCTGTGTCATGTAGTACCAAGATTGCGATGCGACCCAAACCACCAGGCAGGCCGACACAATAGTACCAATGGTTTCCCCTGCGGCCGCCTCACTCAGGCGCGACAGACCATACCACGCAAAAAAACTGGCAATAACCAGTCCGACCGCTGCGATAAGCGTCGATTTCCACTCTTCCAAGGTTGTAGGTTCGCGGTGCATAAAACCTCCGATGGCCTAGGTTTTTCCGCGATCATCAGGGTTCCGGCTTGTACCCGCAACCTTAATCATTCACCCCTCATTCAATGCCCAGATGTTCCTGCCCGCGCTGACGTGACAGCAGGATCTGTTTCTGGCGTTCGCGGAACCGCATTTTGTCCACTTCTGATGTCTCGTTGATGCACCGATGGCAGGACACGCCGTGCTCGTATTCCGGGCGCTTCATATCCTCGGGCAGAATCGGGCGGCGACAGCCATGGCACAGGTTGTGCGGCCCTTCGACCAGCCCATGTCCGACCGAGACGCGATTGTCGAACACAAAACACTCACCCTGCCAGCTGCTGTCCTCGGCGGGCATCTCTTCGAGATACCGCAGGATGCCGCCTTTCAGGTGATACACATCCTCGACCCCTTGCCCCAAAAGGTAGTTGGTGGATTTCTCACAACGGATACCGCCGGTGCAGAACATGGCGACCCGCTTGTTGTGAAAGCGGTCTTTGTTTTCTTCCCACCAGGCCGGGAAATCACGGAAACTGGCTGTTTCAGGGTCTACTGCGCCCTCAAACGTACCAATCGCCACTTCGTAATCATTGCGGGTATCGATCACGACCACATCGTCGGAGCGGATCAGATCGTTCCAATCCTCGGGTTCGACGTAATTTCCAACACGGGCACGCGGATCGACGTCCGGCTGGCCCATGGTCACGATCTCTTTTTTCAGACGCACCTTCATTTTGCCAAAGGGCGGGTGATCGGATGTGGCCTTTTTCCACTCAAGATCCGCACAACCGGGCAGAGCCTTGATGTGGGCCAACACCGCATCGATCCCACTACGCGGGCCGGCGATGGTTCCGTTGATCCCCTCGGCGGCCAGCAACAAGGTGCCCTTGACTGACTGCGCGCGGCATAGGTCCAGCAGCGGGTCGCGCAGGGCTGCATGATCCGAAAAACGAGTGAAGTGATAGAGCGCAGCGATCGTATACATGCGCGCGGTCTAAACCTGCTGGACAAGAGTCGCAAGAGACCGGATTGACGCCCCCCGCCCTGCCCCCTACCGATAGGACAATGCGAGGAGATTCCCGATGGCCCATGCCCTAATTGTAATCGACGTTCAGAACGATTTCTGCCCCGGTGGTGCGCTGGCGGTGCCCGGAGGTCACGAGATCGTGGACCCCATCAACACTATGATGGCAGAGTTCGACGCCGTGATCCTGACGCAGGATTGGCACCCGGCGGGACATTCGTCCTTTGCCAGCGAGCACGACGGCAAAGCCCCCTTGGACATGACCGAAATGCATTATGGGCCGCAGGTCTTGTGGCCGGATCACTGTGTGCAGGGCACCGACGGTGCGGAATTCCATCCGGATCTGAATACCCATGCTGACCTTGTCATTCGCAAAGGCTTTCGGAGCAGCATCGATAGCTATTCCGCATTTTTCGAGAACGACCAAAAGACTCCGACCGGTTTGGAAGGTTACTTGAAATCACGTGGCATCACCAAACTGACCCTGGTTGGGCTGGCCACAGATTTCTGTGTTCATTTTTCAGCCGTTGACGCTGCCCGGTTGGGTTTTGACGTCACGGTCCGAATGGACGCATGTCGGGCGATTGATTTGGATGGATCACTGGCAGCCGCCGTGGCCGCGATGCGTGAAGCTGGCGTTGCGTTGACCTAAGGCGTAGCGCCTTTTTCGGCAAGATACCTGAGCACCGCAAACAAGATCACCGCCAGTCCCAATGCAACGCCAATTCGTCCGGGCAATGTGCGGCGCTCGGGCGTTGCGGGTGATTTGTAGCGCGGGTTCGGCGTCCAATTCTCGACTTTTGGGCGTTGGTCGTTGCGCGGTTTGGCCGTTTTGACATTGTCCAAAAATCGATGGAAGTCGAATTCACCGCAGTATTCGCCCTCAATTCCCATTTCGCGAATATTGGCAAAAAGCGCGTGCAGAATGCGTTTGCGTTGGTCTACGTCCCGTGACGAATAGTACCCTTGCGACAACTTGCTGTCGGTTGAATCCAGATCAAAGCCGGCTTCCTGGAAAATTTGTCGAATCTTCGGTGACGTCGCCCGAAGCGCGTCAGCCGTTTTCACGTGACGGAATCGGGCACGCGCGACGGAATTGTCCAATCGCTCTGAACCGGCGTTATCTTCCAATTCCTCATTAACAACGATGTCAAAATCGTACTCGAGAACCATTCACCAAATTAACCTCGTTCAACCATCCCTCTCTTTTCACTAAACTGTGAAAAGATCACACAATATGCTCGCAATGTGACCTGACCTTGTCATTGTTATCATTCTAGCGACTCTTGCCATTCCACGCACCGATTGATCTAACAACGGAAATCGCAGGAGTTCCCCATGGTCGATATTGCGACACGCGTGTACAATCATAAATGGAAGATTGACCCGATTGTACGGTCTTTAATCGACACTGACTTCTACAAACTGCTGATGTGCCAGTCAGTGTTTCGAAATAAGCCCCAAACGGATGTGGCTTTTTCCCTGATCAACCGGTCGAATCACATTCCATTGGCCAAACTTATCGATGAAGGCGAGCTGCGCGAGCAATTGGATCATATCCGATCGCTTGGCCTGAGCCGGGGCGAAAGCACGTGGCTGCGGGGCAATACGTTCTATGGCAAGCGCCAGATGTTCCGTTCGGATTTTATGGAATGGTTCGAAAACATGCGCCTGCCGCCCTATCACCTGGAACGGAAGGGCGATCAGTACGAGCTGACATTTGAAGGTAAGTGGCACGAGGTTATGCTGTGGGAAATCCCGGCGCTTGCGGTTCTGATGGAGCTGCGCTCGCGCGCTGTGCTGAACAACATGCGGCGGTTTGAGCTGCAGGTGCTATATGCCCAGGCCATGACCCGCGTTTGGAAGAAGATCGAACAACTGCGGGATATTGACGGGCTTGGGATCGCTGACTTCGGAACCCGGCGTCGACACAGCTTTCTTTGGCAAGACTGGTGTGTGCAGGCCATGATCGAGGGTCTGGGATCGAGTTTTACCGGTACGTCGAACTGTCTAATCGCCATGCGGCGCGAAGTTGAGGCCATCGGCACCAACGCGCACGAACTGCCGATGGTCTACAGCGCCCTTGCCAAAGACGATGCTGAACTGGCGCAAGCGCCTTATGACGTGCTGAGCGACTGGCACGACGAACATGACGGCAATCTGCGCATCATTCTGCCCGACACCTATGGCACGCAGGGCTTTTTGGATCGCGCACCCGATTGGCTGGCCGGATGGACCGGCATTCGCATCGACAGCGGTGATCCCGCAACAGGCGCGGAAACCGCGATCAAGTGGTGGCAATCCCGTGGAGAAGACCCCCTGGAAAAGCGCGTGATCTTCTCGGATGGTCTGGATGTGGATAAAATTCGGGAACTGCACACTCAATTCGCCCACAGAACCAAAGTCTCGTTCGGGTGGGGCACCTTGCTAACCAACGATTTTCGCGGGCTCGTGCCAAACGACGCGTTGGCGCCGTTCTCGCTGGTCTGCAAGGCTGTGTCCGCCAATGGCCAGCCGACCGTGAAACTGTCGGACAACCCGGAAAAGGCGATGGGACCGAAGGATCAGATCGAACGCTACAAACGAGTGTTCGGCGTAGGCGCGCAAGAGGCGATCGAGGTGATTGTTTAGGCTCTAACCATGGTACGCCGCGACCGTTTTCAACTGTGAAAAGCCATATAGGGCCTCGAACCCTTTCTCGCGGCCGTGTCCGGATTTTCCGACACCGCCAAATGGTAGCTCTACGCCACCACCCGCGCCGTAGTTGTTGATGAACACCTGGCCCGAGCGCAGTTGCTTTGCCAGCCGCATCTGCCGTGCGCCGTCGCGGGTCCAGATGCTGGCGACCAACCCGTAATCGGTGCCGTTGGCAATCTTCACCGCGTCTTCTTCGGAATCGAATGGGATCAGCACCTGCACGGGACCGAAGATCTCATCCTTGGCCAGACAGTGATCCGGCGGAACGTCCGCAAAAAGGGTCGGCACAACATAGGCTCCTTCGGACGGCGCACCGTCTACGATCTGTCCTTGCCCTGCGACGGTCAGGTCTGCGCCTCTGGCCAGAAAGTCCGAAACGATGTCCTTTTGACGGGCCGATATCAGCGGGCCGACGCGCAGATCGTCCCGCGCAGGGCCAACGGTCAAATCTGCATAGGCCGCTGCCATACGATGTTTGACCTGATCATAAACCCCGCGCTGCACCAAAATGCGTGACGAGGCCGAGCAGGTTTGTCCGGCATTCTGAATGCCCGCATTCACCAGAAAGGGCAGGGCCGCATCCAGATCGGCATCGTCAAACACCAGTTGAGGTGACTTCCCCCCAAGCTCCAGCGTCACAGGAATCACGTTTTGCCCCGCTGCCTGCTGCACCAGCGCCCCAGTAGCGACTGACCCGGTAAACGAGACGTGGTGCACGCCCGTATGGCCCGCCAAAGCCGCCCCCGCCTCGGCCCCCAACCCGGGGACGACATTAAGGGCACCGGCCGGTAAACCGGCCTCTTGCGCCAGATGCGCAAAGGCCAGCGCGGTCAGGCAAGCTTCTTCCGCAGGTTTCAGAACGCAGGCATTGCCCATCGCCAACGCAGCCCCAACCGACCGCCCAATGATCTGCATCGGATAGTTCCACGGAACGATATGCCCCGTCACGCCGTGCGGTTCCCGTAAAGTATAGACGGTGTAGCCATCCAGATACGGGATGGTCTCGCCCATGACCTTGTCCGCGGCCCCACCATAGAATTCGCAATACCGTGCCAACGCAACCGCATCTGCGCGTGCCTGCGTCAGGGGCTTGCCGACATCCATGGCCTCTAGCGTGGCCAGGTCCTCGACACGCTCCAAAACCATCCTTCCCATACGCGTAAGGATACGGCCCCGCTCCAGCGCAGTCTTTCGTCCCCAACCCCCATCAATCGCAGTCTGAGCAGCCTTGACCGCAGCAACAACATCATGCGCGCCGCCCCTTGCGATCTGGCAGATCTCTGAGCCGTCAGAAGGATTGATCAAAGGCAATGTTTGTTCGGAGGTTGGCGGCACCCAATTGCCGCCGATCAGACACAGGCTTGGATCAAACCAAAGGGGGCTGGACATGAGATACTCCTATATTCGGCTCTAATATGCGGTTCACGCCACATCACGACCAATGTCTGGCAGCACTGGCGCGGCATTGATCAGGTTTTTCGTGTATTGGTGTTTCGGATCAGAGAAGACGCTTTCGGTATCGCCTTCTTCGACGATCTTTCCGGCCCGCATCACCATAACGCGGTCAGTGATGGTGCGCACGACGCTCAGATCATGGCTGATGAACAGATAAGTCAGATCATAGGCCTCACATAGTTCGGCCAACAGGTCGAGAATCTGCGCCCGGACCGACACATCAAGGGCGGAAACAGCCTCGTCAAACAAGATCAGTTCGGGCCGGATGATTAAGGCACGGGCGATGGCAATGCGCTGTCTCTGACCGCCCGAGAATTCATGAATATACTTACCAGCGTCATCCGGGCTGAGACCCACCGCTGTCAACATTTCAGCGATCCGGTCCTGCCTCTCGGACCCCATTACAGGAGCATCGAGCAGATGGAACGGTTCAGTGATCAGCCGGGCCACGCGGTGACGTGGATTGAAGCTGCCATAGGGGTCCTGAAAGACCACCTGCATCTTGCGCCGCACGGCGAGGTTGGGATTGTGACCCGAAAAGACAGCCTGGCCATCCAGACGAATGTCACCACCCTGAACTTCTTCAAGACCCAGAATTGCCTTTGTTAGGGTCGATTTTCCACACCCCGACTCGCCGACCAGGCCCAGACGTTCTCCGCTATTGAGCGTAAAGCTGACTTGGTCCACTGCCCTGTGGTGCCCCGGTGTATCAAACAGCCCCTTGCGAGGCAGACGATAGTCGCGAATGACATTTGTCGCTTCAAGCAAAGGGCGGGATTTCGCGGGTTCGGGCAGGGATACCTGATGCCCCGAAGCCTTGAACAGCATACGGGTATATGGATGCTGCATGTGGTGTAGCAGATGGGCAGTGGCCCCAGATTCGACCACTTCGCCATGGCGCATAACAACAATTTGGTCGGCCATATCCGCAACCACGGCAAGATCATGGGTGATCATCAACAGCCCCATGTCGTATTCCGACACCAGCCCTTTTAGAAGCTTGAGGATTTGCGCCTGCGTTGTCACATCTAGCGCTGTGGTCGGCTCATCCGCGATCAACAGCTTGGGACGCAACGCGATCGCCATCGCAATCACGACACGCTGACGCTGCCCCCCGGACAGTTCGTGCGGAAAGCGGGACAGCGGGAAGCGATCCGGCGGCAGGCCAACACGGGTCAGAACTTCCTCCGTCCGGTCACGCGCCTGTCTGGGCGGCATGGCCTTGTGGATCAGGATAGTCTCCATCACCTGATCGCCAATGGTTTTGACCGGGTTCAGTGCGGTCATAGGTTCTTGGAACACCATACCGATCGCGGCACCGCGCAAGGCACACAAATCGTTTTCATCGCGGTCTAACATATCTGAGCCGTTCAGCCGGATGGCTCCGGTTGTCTTTGCTCCGTCCGGCAAAAGCTGCATCACCGCGAGCGCGGTCATCGATTTGCCCGATCCGCTTTCCCCGGTCACGGCCACGATCTGACCGGGCGCAATGGACAGATTGACCTGTTTCAGGATGTTCGTGCCGAGAATGGACAGCGTCAGGTTTTCGATCTCAAGCAAACTCATGCGCGCGCCACCCTGATCCGGGGATCCAGCCAATCGCGCAACCCATCTCCCAGCAGGTTCAACCCAAGCACCGTGACAATGATCGCCAGACCCGGAATCAGAGCCAAATGTGGGGCAAAACTGACCATTGTCTGCGCATCTGCCAGCATCCGGCCCCAACTTGGCGTGGGCGGTTGCGCGCCCAGACCGACATAGGACAGACCAGCCTCAGCCAGAATTCCCAACGAGAACTGGATGGTGCCCTGAACGATCAGAAGGTTGGCGACGTTAGGCAGGATATGCTCAGCCGATATCCGTGCCGCACCTTTGCCCGAAACGCGCGCGGCCAGGATGAACTCCCGCTCCCATAGAGATAGCGCTGCGCCGCGAGTGATGCGTGCAAAAACCGGGATGTTGAAAATGCCAATGGCGATGATCGCATTTATCGCACCAGCACCAAACACAGCAGTGATCAGGATGGCGATGACCAGAGACGGGAAGGCAAAAACCAGATCGTTGCCGCGCATGATCAGCTCGTCCAGCGCCGACCCTTTGCGCGCAGCCGCTGTCAGGCCCAAGGGCACGCCCAGCGCCATGCCAATCCCCACCGCCACCAAAGCCACGGCAATCGAGGTACGGGCACCGACCATGATCATCGAGAACATGTCGCGTCCGAAATGATCCGTGCCAAACCAATGCTGCGCGTTGGGAGGCTGCAGTTTGTCGGGGATGTTCAGCGCAGTGTAGTCATAGGGCGTCCAGACAAATGAAACCGCCGCCGCCAACAGCACCAGCGAGGACAGACAAGCCCCAAGGATCAGGCTCCGGCTCCGGCTCATGTCCGGCTCCTTAACCTTGGATCAACGGCGGCATAGGCAAGATCGACCAGAAAGTTCACGGTGATGACCGCAAAGACCAGCAGCATCACCACGGATTCCACCACAATCAGATCGCGGGCCGAGATTGCCTGAAACACCAATCGTCCGAGGCCGGGCAGATAAAAAACTTGTTCGATGATGATTGATCCCGCCAGCAGGAAGGAAAACTGTAACCCGATGATGGTTAGAACCGGGATCAGTGCGTTTCGCACGCCATGCCGCCACAGGGCCTGACGCCGCGACAACCCCTTGGCACGTGCGGTGCGCATGAAGTCTTCACCCAATATATCCAACAAAGACGACCGCATGACTCGCGCCAGAATGGCCGCCTGCGGCAGGGCCAGCGCGATTGCGGGCAGCGTCAGTGAATGCATTCCGGTCCAGAACCCCATATCCCAGCCTGCGAACCCTCCGGCATTGAACCAGCGCAGGTTGATGGCAAAGATTAGGACCAGCATCATCGCGAACCAGAAATTCGGCACTGCAATGCCCAGCTGTGTTGCCCCCATTACCGTCAGATCGCCCGGTTTGCCCCGGCGCGCGGCGGCGTAGATGCCTACAGGAAACGCAATCGCGGTAGACAGGGTAAGCGCATACAGAGCCAGAGGCAGCGAGACCCACAGCCGATCCGCGATCATCTGCGATACTGGCGTGCGATAGGTGTAAGAGGTTCCGAAATCCCCCACCATCATCCCGCCAACCCAATTGAAATACCGCTGCGCCTTGGAGACATCCAAACCCAACTCGGCCCGCAGAGCGGCAAGCGTATCTTCTTGAGCATTGACGCCCAGCATGAATGACGCAGGATCGCCGGGCGCCACCTCAATCACGGCAAATATGACCACCGAGGCGACGGCGAGGCTGATCACCAGCGATATCAGGCGTTTGAGGGCATAGCGAAGCATCGAGGCCACGTTAGGGGTGCGTGCTCTGCGGGTCCAGCACCTATGGAACCAGAAGATACGCAAAAACCGCATAGCCAACGATTGCGGCGTAACCCAGCGGGTAAATCCACTTGATGGCGTAGTTATCCAGCTTGCGCGCCCCGGATTCGCGACCCGAGACTTTGAGCCTGCGCAAGGCGACATTGAACACAATCAATGCGCCGGTCATCAGGAACATGCATTGCAGAACGAAATCCAGAAATGTCAGGTATCCAAGCTTTGGCAGATCAGCAGAAATCGCCCAATTGAAAGCTACGAATACCAGCAAGTTTCCTCCGGCAATTTCGATCCTTTTGCGGTATTCATCAAGAAAGAACAGTGCCCAGCCAACCGAGATCAGCACCAGCATTGGCAGAAACACCCGAATGACATAGTAGGTCAGATGCCGGTGGCCTTCGAAGATCAGCGCAACCTGATCGCTGTCCTGACCGGAAAGGCCCGTGACCTGAGAGGTTTCAAGCCGCGCATTGTCCAGAATCCACTCTTCTTCGCCCAGCAGGTCACCAAGGCCCGAGAACTCGTTCATCGGATGATAGGACACATATTGGGATGGAAAGATCGAAACGACCTCGAAATGAAACTCCTGTGTGTCGAAAGGGTATTTCCGAAAATCGAAATGTGGGGCCTGTAATGTCAGCGAGGATTTCTCGACATACAACACCCGCCCGTCATATCGCAGAGAGGCGGCGGCTTCGTGAATCCACTTGTTGGATTGTTGGTTGTGAATGACGAATGCTGGTACCACCGTCCCGATCTCAGCGGCATGATCGGCCAGCGCCGGGGGGTTGAAAACCCGGAAATCGCGCCCCAGCTCTTGCCGGTCAAAAGCCAACGCAGGGTCGGTCCACTCAACACGCAGCACAACCACGGCACCGTAGTTTTCGGCCTTCTGGTCAACGCTGGTGATCTGATCTATTCGAATACCGATACCAACATCCAGCGGGTTCTCTGGCGTCCCGATGGGCGTGTCCAACCGACTGTCCAGAATGTTCTGCGCCACAACCGGTTCCACAGTCGTTGCCGCCAGGGCAACGGTCACAAAAACCAGAAACAGGACACGAAACAAAATCATCCTTGACTCACTCGACAACATTAAATGCAAGGGCCGTGAACCAGCGGCCCCTGCCTTGAGTCACTCGGACCAGCTGATCTGCGTCAGATCGATTGCGGCCGTGGGCGCGTTTTCCCACAGGCCCTGAACTCCGGCTTTGGCCACGCCCAGCTTGGCCAGTTGAAACAGGTACCCGTTGACGTAGTCGTCTGCGATCAGGCGCTGTGCCTCACCCAGCAGACGGGTGCGTTCTTCTGGGTCTGTCGTCGAATTCAACGTGTCCATCAGCGCCTGGAAATCCGTACTGTCATACTGGAAGTAATAGTCAGGACGCGCATAGATCCCGATATCCATAGGCTCGGTATGACTGACGATGGTCAGGCCGAAATCCTTGCCTTTGAACACCGATTCCAGCCACTGAGCCCATTCAACGTTGATGATATTGGCCGTGATCCCGACCTCGGCCAGTTGGGCGGCCACAATCTCACCCCCGCGGCGGGCATAGGATGGGGGCGGCAAATGCAGCGTCGTTTCAAACCCTTCCGCATATCCAGCATCGGCCAACATCTTAGCGGCCTTCTTGGGGTCGTAGGCCGAGTTCCCGGTCAGATCAACATAAGCCGGATTGTGCGGCGCGAAATGGGTGCCGATGGGCGTGCCGTAGCCAAACATCGCTCCGTCGATAATCGCCTGACGGTCAATCGCGTGGGCCAATGCCTGACGCACTTGGATATCATCGAAGGGTGGCATCTTGTTATTGGTGGACAGGATGGTTTCCCCTTCAGTCGAACCGACAAGCACCTGAAAGCGCGGATCAGCCTCAAATTGCGGCAGGTTTTCCGGCGCAGGGAAATTGTCGAACACGTCGATATCCTCGGCCATCATGGCCGCAAAAGCCGCCGTCGGGTTCGAGATGAACTTGAACGTAGCAGTCTCTAACGCAGGCCGATCGCCCCAATATTCTGGGTTGCGATTCAGAGTGATACTGTCGCCCTGCACCCATTCACCAAAGGTAAATGCGCCGGTTCCGACGGGATTGGTCTTGATGCCCTCGATACTATCGGGCGCGACAATAACCGCATCACCCCAGGCCAGGTTGAACAGGAAATTCCCGTTTGGCTCAGACAGGGTCACCTTGACGGTCAGCGGGTCGACCACCTCGATGTTTTCAATCCCGGCAAACAGGGCCTTTTGCGCATTTGCGCTATCCTCGGATCGGGCGCGGTCCAGGCTGAACTTGACGTCCTCAGCATCCATCGTGGTGCCGTCGTGGAAGGTAACCCCATCGTGCAGTTTGAAGGTATAGACCTTGCCATCTTCCGAGATTTCCCAACTTTCAGCCAGACCAGGAACCACCGATCCGTCACCCATAAACCGGGTCAGGCCTTCGAAGATATTGGTGTAAACCACCGAATCGATAGCCTGTGCTGCTGCACTGGTCGGGTCCAGATGCGGCGGCTCTAGTTGCAACGCTATGGTAATGTCGGATTTAGCGAAAACCTGTGTACCAAACAGGCTGGCGCTAACCGCCAGCACCGAAGCAAAGGACCGAAATGTCTGCTTTGTCATGTAAATTACTCCCCACTGAAAATGGAAACCTGCGTTTTTTTGGGCCGTACTGCACCCAACTTCCCTTTAAACCTTAGGTCATTCAAGGAAATGTTCGCGCAACCGGGGTTTCTATAGCCCGCTCCCATCTGTTATGCCGCGCTGCAACATGACAACCGGAGGAGCGACAATGAGCGCCACCGCCCGTAAAAAAGCCCCGAATGCCCAGGATATTCGCGCCCGCAAAGGCGGCGAGCCGCTGGTCAGCCTGACAGCCTACACCACACCGATGGCGCGGTTGATGGACGATCATTGTGATTTCGTTTTGGTGGGCGACAGCGTCGGCATGGTGTTGCACGGGCTGGAATCGACGCTGGGCGTGACGATGGAGATGATGGTGATGCATGGTCAGGCCGTGTCGCGCGGTCTGGAAAGTGCGATGATGGTCATCGACATGCCCTTCGCCAGTTACGAGCACTCACCTGCCGAGGCCTTCCGCAATGCCGCCCGGCTGATGTCCGAAACCAGCGCGGGCGCAGTTAAGTTGGAAGGCGGCGTCGAGATGGCCGAGACCATCCGCTTTCTGGTCAAGCGCGGGATTCCAGTGATGGCGCATATTGGCCTGACGCCGCAATCGATCAACACACTTGGCGGCTACAAGGTTCAAGGTCGCGACGAACAGGCCGAGGCTGTACTGGCCGATGCACGCGCTGTGGCCGAGGCGGGCGCGTTCTCGGTCGTTCTTGAAAAAGTACCGCAGAAGCTGGCCGATCAGATCACCGGCGAAATCGCGATCCCAACAATCGGAATCGGAGCCTCGGCGGGGTGCGACGGTCAGATTCTGGTTGTCGACGACATGGTTGGCTTTTTCACCGCCTTCAAACCGAAATTCGTCAAACGCTATGCTGAGCTTGGTCCATTGGCCGAAGCCGCCATTGCAGAATATGCTACCGAGGTGCGCGCACGAACCTTTCCAGCGGACGAACACGTCTTTTCCGATCAGGCCCCGACCAAAGGACCAAAGACATGACCGCCCCAATCTTTCGCCGTCTGGCCGACCTGCGTGCGTTGACTTCGGAATGGAAGCGGAAGGGTGAAGAGATCGGCGTGGTTCCGACCATGGGCGCGCTGCATCAGGGGCACCTGTCACTGGTTGAGGCCGCCAAGGCGGGTTGTGACCGGGTGATCGTCACGATCTTTGTGAACCCCAAACAGTTCAACAACCCCGAGGATCTGGCAAAGTACCCGCGCACCGAGAACGAGGATGCGCAGAAACTGGCCCCCTACGGCGTTGATGCGATCTACGTGCCGGAACCCGAAGAGATTTACCCGCAGGGCTTTGCCACCACCGTTTCCGTCGCGGGCCTGACCGATGTGATGGAAGGTGAATTCCGTCCCGGACATTTCGACGGCGTTGCCACAGTTGTGGCCAAACTGTTCCTGCAAACGCAGGCGGATAGAGCCTATTTTGGGGAAAAAGACTATCAGCAGCTGATGATCGTGACCCGAATGGCGCGTGATCTGGACATTCCGACCGAGGTTGTTGGCTGTCCCACGGTGCGCGAGCCCTCGGGTCTGGCCATGTCATCGCGCAACCTGCGACTGTCGTCCGAAGGGCTGGATATTGCCGCCCACAAAAACCGGATCATGCGGGAATTGGCGGCCGCCCTGAAAGACGGCGCGCCGTTTGATCCTTTGGCTGCACGGGCCGAGATTGATCTGCTGGCCGCAGGCTTCACGCAGGTGGAGTATTTTCAACTGCGGTGTGCCGAAACGCTGGACCCAATAGCCCACGCAAACCGGCCTGCCCGCCTGTTCGCAGCAGCCTGGGCGGATGGTGTGCGGCTGATCGACAATATTCCTGTCTGAACACACTGGCACGTTCGTCATTGTTTGCGCTAAAGTCCCGCAAAACCAAACGACGGGGGGCGCAGGCGTGACCTACATTCTTGCCATTGATCAGGGCACCACATCATCGCGGGCAATTCTGTTCGACGCTGAGATGCAGCGCGCAGGCACCGCGCAGCACGAATTCACTCAGCACTTCCCGCAGGAAGGCTGGGTCGAACACGACGCCGAGGAAATCTGGGACAGCGTCCTGCGGGTTTGCCGCGAAGTGATGGATAGCGTCGGGATAACCTCTGATCAAATCGCGGGTATCGGCATCACCAACCAGCGGGAAACCACCGTGGTCTGGGACCGCACAACCGGCGAACCCATCCACAACGCGATCGTCTGGCAGGACCGCCGTACCGCCGAGATCTGCGCGCGCTACAAGCAGGCCGGGTGCGAGGATGACGTGACCGCCCAGACTGGGCTGCTGCTGGACCCCTATTTCTCGGGCACCAAAGTTAAATGGTTGCTGGACACCGTGCCGGGTGCGCGGGACCGGGCCGAGGCCGGAGAGCTGATGTTCGGCACCATCGACAGTTTTCTGATCTGGCGCCTGACAGAAGGGCGCAGCCACGCGACGGATGCCACCAACGCGGCGCGCACGCTTCTGTTCGACATCCACAAGGGCGAATGGAGCGCCGAAATCTGTGATCTGCTGGACGTGCCGATGAACATATTACCCGAGGTTCGAGATTGTGCCTCGGATTTTGGAAATACGACCCTATTTGGGGGAAATATCCCGATTCTAGGTGTTGCCGGTGATCAACAGGCCGCCACAATCGGGCAGGCCTGTTTCCAGCCGGGCATGATGAAATCCACCTATGGCACTGGTTGTTTTGCTCTTCTGAACACAGGGGATAAGCCGGTCGAGTCGAAGAACCGCCTGTTGACCACCATCGCCTATCAATTGGACGGCAAACGGACCTATGCGCTGGAAGGGTCAATCTTTGTGGCCGGTGCAGCGGTGCAATGGCTGCGCGACGCGTTGCAGATCATCGAGAACGCCCCGGAAAGTGGCGAGCTGGCCCAAAATGCAGACCCGAACCAGCATGTCGTGCTGGTGCCCGCCTTTACCGGCCTCGGCGCACCGTATTGGAAACCAGACTGCCGGGGTGCGGTGTTCGGCCTGACCCGCAACTCGGGTCGCGCCGAATTTGCACGGGCCACCTTGGAAAGCATTGCCTACCAAACACGCGACCTGTGGCACGCCATGCAGGGCGATTGGGGCGCCGCGACCGAGGTCACTCTGCGCGTGGACGGCGGTGCGAGCGCCTCGGACTGGGCGATGCAGGGGTTGTCGGATTACCTCGGTGCGGAGGTCGACCGACCAGTCATGCAGGAAACCACAGCGTTGGGCGCGGCCTGGCTGGCTGGAATGCGCGCTGGGGTTTACCCGGACCAACAGGGATTTTCGGAAACCTGGGCGCTGGATCGTCGGTTTGAACCCGAACTGTCCGCCGAAGAGCGTGATGCCGCCTATGACCGCTGGAAACGTGCGGTATCAGCTGCGATGGCGTTCTGAGAGGTATGAAGGGTCAGCTATGATCCTTCATCAACCGCTGCTTTTGTCGTGACCAGTCACGCTTGGCCTGGGTTTCGCGCTTGTCGTGGTTTTTCTTACCCTTGGCGATACCGATTTTGATCTTGGCCTTGCCCTTGTGGTTAAAATACAGAACCAGCGGCACCAGTGTCATGCCTTTGCGCTGGGTCGCGTTCCACAGGTTCGACAATTCCTTACGTGACACCAGCAGTTTGCGCCGGCGGCGTTCCTCGTGCTTGAACGATTTAGCCTGCTCGTAAGGGGCGATATAGCTGTTGACCAGCCACAGCTCGCCATCATCGACTGAGGCATAGCTTTCGGCGATGTTCGTCCCACCTACACGCAGGGATTTGACCTCGGACCCTTCCAGCATGATGCCGCACTCAAGATCGTCCTCGATTGCGTAATCGAAGCGTGCGCGCCGATTTTCGGCGATGACTTTGTAATTCGGGTCTGTCTTTTGCTTAGCCATGACGCGTTGATCTATGCGGCTTGGGCGGCCCTTGCAAGGCGTAGCCGTCAGGAGGTGGCCGAGATAATCAGATCAGGTCCGAAAATCGTATCGGCGTGATTGTGCAAATAGATCTTGAGCCACGGTGTAAATCGCTCGGGATAGCGCTGCACTTCGGCCAGAAGATCGTGGTAATCGACCCAGCGAATTTCCATGACCTCTTCCGGGTTGGGCTCAATCTTCAGCGGGCCGCGCACATGGGCCAGAAAGATGTCGACCACTTCGTGCTCGATCATGTTGTTGCCGACATCGGCGTGATACTCCAGCCGGTGACGGTATTCCGGGTAAAGCCCGGTAATTCCCAATTCCTCGCGCAGCCGGCGCACCGCGCAGACAGACGGTGTCTCACCCCAGTCGGGGTGGGTGCAGCAGGTATTCGCCCAAAGGCCAGGGGTATGATATTTGCCCAAAGCCCGACGCTGCATCAAAATTTCGGTCCCACGCACGACAAAGACAGACACCGCCTTGTGCCGCAGGCCTTTTTCATGCGCCTCAAGCTTGTCCACTGGGGTCAACTCGCCATCAACCCAGGCCGGGATCATGATTCCCATCTGTCGTCTCCTGCTGCCGATCCACCCGAAGGGCCGGAAATTCGAAATTGGCTGCCACCGGGTCGGCTTGGCTCTGCGAATTTATGCGTGCAATGCATGAAATACCGCGCGCTTTCAAATTGGCGCTGTTCAACGCGGTTATCAAGCGCACGAAAGGCCGCAGGGGCTGCGGCCTTTTGTAACCTCAAACGGTGTTTGGTCTGCGGTTTTATTCGCCAGAAACACTTACGATATAGGCGTAAACATCCTCGGCACCCTTCTTCAGCTTGAAGGTCATCTTGGATTTGGCCGAAGTTTCACCCAGATAGTCTTTCAGAAACGCCTTAGGGTCCTTTGCGTATTCAACGAATGTCGTTTCGTCCCAGACCAAACCGTTTTCACCAGCGGCAACGATGCTGTCACCATATTTGAACTCTTCAACGGTGCCTGCGGTCCGGCCTGCAATCCCATACAGGTTTGGACCGGTTTTACCTCCCTTTACGATGACTTCACCCTCAGGATCGGCAATCTGGTGACAGGATTTGCACTTGTTAAAAGTCTTCTTTCCGGCTTCGGCGTCACCTTCGGCATATGCGGGAAGGGCCAGAAGGCCGACGATTGCGGTCGCGAGAATGCGATTCATAGCTTTTGCTCCGATACGAATTGGCTGCACCGAATGGACCGTCGGCGCAAAAAAGAGTCAACGCGCAGATTGCCGCGCGAGGGCACTGTGCCACTGCGGCATATAGGCCGTCCTTAACTTAAGTCATGTAAGCCAGACCAACAGGGTAAAAGATCCCCCGCCGCTGGCGAGGCAAGAAATACGGCCCGCGCGATGGCCCGCGACAGACAGATCGAAGCCACATGGCCAAGAAGCCCCAGTTCAGCCTCTGGAAGGTCGTGATTGCCTGTGCTGACGCCAAACACCAGATCGCCATCGCCTGGTGTGTGCGCGGGAACAATCGCCCGCGCGATCCCGTCATGGGCAGCCACCGCCAACCTATGGCATTGCGGCTTGGACAGCGCCGCGTCAGTGGCAACAATTGCGATGGTGGTGTTGGCCTTGTCCGGCTGGGCGGGTCGCATTGCTTTGGCCTTGCGACTGGTCAAGACACGACCAAGACCCGTGTTGGAATCAGGTCCTAATCCTCCGAATTCGTCGCCGATTTCAAACGGAGCGGCCCAGAAATGGCGGTCACCCGGCGTGGTGACACTGCCGAGCGGATTGGCAGCAACCAATGCGCCAACCGTGACCCCGTTTTCCATCACAAACGAGGCGGATCCGAGCCCACCCTTTTGCATGGCAGCCAAGGCACCAGTCCCTGCGCCAGCAGTACCCAGATCGAACTGATCGGACGCGCCCTCGAATGCGTGACGCCCAAGCGCACGATAGGGGTTCTCGGCCCAGGCTTTGTCGCCACCATTAAGCAGGTCAAACAGGATTGCACCCGGAACGATGGGGACGACGACATTGCCAACCTCAAACCCGCGGTGTTGCGCCCTAAGCGCGTCAGCTACCCCGGAACAGGCGTCCAGGCCAAAGGCCGAGCCACCGGACAGAACGATGGCATCTACGCGCGACACGGTTTTGTCAGGCGCAAGCAGGTCGGTTTCCCGCGTGCCCGGCGCACCGCCCATCACGTGAACGGAGGCCGTAAAGGGATTGGGTGCCGTCAGAACGGTTGCGCCGGATTTGAGCGCGTCATCCTGAGCGTTTCCAACCAAAAGGCCGGGAACATCAGTGATCAGGTTTCTGGGTCCGGAGGTCATTGCATTTTTAGATGCTGGAGCAGAAGAGCGCGCAGGCGCGCTGCCTCCGGCGGGGATATTTCTTGCCAGATAAAGAGCGGATCAGATGCAACGGCCACCGTCGACCTCCAAAGCTGTGCCGGTGATCATGCTGGCCTCGTCGGAACATAAGAAACAGGCGGCGTTGGCCATATCCTCGGGTGTCGAGAAACGACCCAATGGGATGGTCGATAGGAACTTGGCGCGAACCTCGGGCGTATCCTCGCCCATGAAAGACTTGAGCAAGGGCGTTTCCCCTGCAACCGGGCAGATGGCGTTTACCCGGACACCCGATGGGGCCAGTTCGACCGCCATAGTCTTGGTCGCGGTGATCATCCAACCTTTGGAGGCGTTGTACCAGTTGAGGTTCGGTCGTGGCGACAGCCCCGCCGTTGAGGCCACGTTCAGGATCGCGCCAGTACCACGCGATTTCATATGCGGAACCAATGCACGGGCCGTTAAATAGACAGATTTCATGTTCACGTTGAAAACGCGGTCGAAATCCTCTTCGCTCACATCCTCCAGCGGGGTGGGAAGGTGGGTGACGCCGGCGTTGTTGACTAGGATATCGAGATGCCCCAGTCGATCAAAGGCTGCGTCTGCCATCGCCTCAACCGATGCGCCGTTGGCCAGATCGACCTGATGTGCAAAGGCGTTCGGGCCCAATTGATTGGCCTGAACTTCGGCCGCATCACCGTTGATATCCGCGATCATGACGCGGGCACCTTCGGACAGGAATTTCCGCGCGATCCCGGCACCAAAGCCTGATGCGCTACCGGTCACGATTGCGGTTTTTCCCTCTAACCTCATGATCTTGTCCTTTTGCAGCTGCGCAAAATCAGAGTAGCGATGCGCCGCAAAGATACCAGATCAATCTTCGGGTATCTTACCGCGCAAGGCTTTGACGTCTGAGCGTGCCTTTTTGGAAGCCAGACGTCGCTTGACCGAACCGTAGGTGGGTTTGGTGGCGATACGGCGCTTGGGTTTAACCATAGCGCGGGTGATCAACTCGGCCAGCCGATTGCGCGCGATTTCGCGGTTGCGCGCCTGGCTGCGGGTTTCGTCGCATTGAATGATGATCGCGCCCTCTTTGGTCCAGCGTCGCCCCGCCAGACGCTTGAGCCGCGATTTGACGGGATCAGGCAAAGAAGGTGAGCGCGCCGCCTCGAACCGCAATTCGACGGCGGTGGACACCTTGTTCACGTTCTGCCCGCCGGGACCGGATGAACGAACAAAGCTCTCGGTCATTTCCCAGTCATGCAGGGTGATATCGTCGGTGATGCGCAACATGAGGCTGACCTTACAGGCCTGATCCGAAAACAAAAAGGTCCGCCCCGCATGGGACGGCCCTTCGAAAGCTCAGGAGGTTGGGTCGGTTAGATCAATCGACCAGCCGGAGCGAGCGCTCCGCCAAGGGCTGCCTTAACAGGCGATCCCCCCGGTTGTTCCAACACCTCTCTCCAATCCCTTTCTCGACATTGGATCACCTCCTTTCAAACTGTTTCGGTTACTGGAATCGTGCCACGAGTTGCACGAAACTCAAAACGTTTTTTTTACGCCGGCTGAGCGGTCAGTCGCGCCACGATCACCTTGAACGGGATCAGCGCGATCATCGCCAGCGACAATTTCACCAGCCAATCCGCAAAGGCCAGCGTTACCCACAGGGGCGCCATCGGACCGGTCAGCATGAAGGGTACAGGTTCCCACGCCCAGCTGATTGCGGCGTCGGCGTCGGCACCAAAGAGAGTAATCGAAGCCGAGAATGCGATGGTGAAGAACAAAGTGGTGTCCAACGCCGATCCGATCAGGGTCGAGACCAGCGGCGCGCGCCACCAACGGCCGCCACGCAATGAGTTGAACACGGTGACGTCCGTAAGCTGCGCGAGCAGGAAAGCGGTCCCGGACGCAACGGCGATTCGCAGCGGCACAGCGGCATAAGTGAAACCGTCACCTTGCAGCATGATCTGGCTGCCGATCAGCGAGCAGATGATACCGGTGATAAACCCGGCAAACACGACTTTGCGGGCGGTCGCCACGCCATAGACGCGGTTCATGATGTCGGTGACCAGAAAGGCCAGCGGATAGGTGAAAGCACCCCAGGTAAGCAGCCCGTCAAAGATCAGGAACTGAACCAGAAAATTCGAGGCCACAACAATGGCAGCCATGGCAATAATGCCGGGTATATAAGCGCGTTGCATTTTCAGATGCCCGTTTTGACAAGGTAGCGGCGACTTGGCCAAGGGACCGTCCCAAGGCAAGCCGCGCTTCTAGACCTTTGCTTTGGACGTGTCAATCGGGCAGAGCATACTCGACCAGTTCAGTACGCTGAAGCGCCAGAAAATTATCATCTGACACCATAGTGGCCCGCAAACGGCCCTCGTCGTCGCGCCAGACAGACAAACCCTCGAGGTTGTCATGTGCACCGGTCCCAGTTTGGAAAAGAACCTCTTCGGCGCTTGGGGTGTCACCGTCCAACTCCCATCGCCGCAGACGCGAACGGAACCCGATCCAACCGACATCCCGTTCCAAAACGTAAAGCCTGCCATCCGGTCCGAAATCTGCTGCAACTGGCAGAAAGTCCCCCCGTTGCGGCAAAACGAAAGGCGTCGACCACGCCTGACCGTCCCACCGATAGACAGGGATATCACCCGTCGCTGTTCGGTTTTCCTCGGGCATTGTGAAAAGGTGACCGCGTTGATCAATGGCCAACGCCTCGAGCGAGCCGTTGAGCTCAAAGCCATCAAACGCCTTGGGCCGCGGCAAAACCTGGGCTTTGGTCCCTGGCGCTGGGTAATAGGCCACCCGGTGCGTGTTTTCGAACGAGACGTACAAGCCGCCATCGGGGGCAATGGCTATGCCTTCAGAATCCCCGGCCCCACCTGTCAGAGGGCGTCCTCTGCTGGAAATGAGAGGCCAATTTTCAGTGATCTGAATGTCAGAAATTTCGTCATCATTACGCTCGACCCGTGCAGTAATCAGTGTCGAACGATCGGTCATTCCAATCAAATGGCGGCCATCATCCGAGATGTGGATGGCAGAAATCCCGCCAAACCACTCGGCCGTGTGACGCCATGTAAAACTACCTAGGTGGTTGGGTGTCTTGAGATCAACTGCCCAAGCCGCTCCGGCCAGTAATACCGCGACGATCAGTTGGATTGCAGAACTTGTGTGCATTGCTGAGGAAGATCGGCCAATCGAAATTCACGCCGTTTCTTGGGCGCTGGGGCATTTGGGTCGGGTGGGGGTGGGTTAAGGATATTATTCACCCATTGCTGCGCCTCGGCACAGCCATCCCCTTTTGGCGGAGGATCCTGATTAACGCAACCTTTAGAGCCGCGCGGGCATTTCAGACGGACATGGAAATGATAATGATGTCCCCACCAGGGCCTGATCTTGCGCAAATAGGCACGATTACCCTTCTCGTTTTTGCACATTTCCGCCTTTGCACCGGGAAAGACGAAAATTCGCGCAACTCGCTTGTCCTTTGCGGCCTGGCGCAGCACAGCATGGTGTTGTTTTGTCCAGTTACCGTTGACAAACGCGCCATTCGATCTGCGCAGAGAAATCGACGAGATATTCTCACGCGCCTTGCGGCTTAAGCGCATGTTGTCGCCGGGCAGCATCCAGATATCGATGTCCAGACCGAGCTGATGGCTGCGGTGCCCGGATGTCATCGGCCCACCGCGCGGCTGGCTGATATCGCCGACATATAGCCCGTTCCACCCGGGCTGCTTTGCCGCAAACCTGCTGAGGTCCTGCACATAATCAATCGCCTCAGGGTGCCCCCAATTTCGATTGCGTGACAGCCGCATCGCCTGCCATGTCGGTCCCGTTTCGGGCAATTGCACCGACCCTGCAGCGCATCCACGCGAATAACTGCCGAAGGCTGCGGATTTTTGCTGCGAACTTGCTTTCTGCGCCCCAAACAACTGCTTTGCCAGAGGCTGCGCCGTAGCAGTGTTCGTCAGAAATATCGCGGCCAGTATCGTCAAAAAACGTAATAAAATCATCTGCTCTGATCCCCTTCCGGTTTCACCCAGCGCATCAGTATTAACCCCAGAATAAACAACAGAACGATGGGTGACACCCCCAGTCTTGCACTGCCGGTTACAGTTGTGGCTATTCCGATCAGCAAGGGGGCGGCAAAGGCTGTGGCACGCCCCGACAAACCATAAAGCCCAAAGCTTTCGACCGGGGCCTTGGGGTCGGTGTGACGCACCATCATCGAACGGCTGGCGGATTGCAGAATACCGCCCATGCCGCCGATCAGAACCCCGCAGCCAAAGAACACCAGATCAGGCAGGCCGGATCCTTCGGGTAAAGACATGCCAAAGATCTGTGTGCGGTCCATCGACACGATGGTGATGCAAACAAAGATCAGCACCCAGATAGCCACCAAAATCACTGGTTTAGGGCCGTATTTCTTGTCCAGCTTACCGCCGACCCACGAAAACGCAGCCGCAGCCAGAACGCTGACGATACCAAAGACACCGATCTTGATCAGGTCCCATTCCAGCACCAGTCGCGCATAAACACCGCCAAAGGTGTAAAGCCCGTTCAACGCGTCACGATAGAACATGGATGATCCAAGGTAGGTGGCCAGGCTGACCCGGTGGCGCAGATTGGAAATCGACTTGACCAGAAGGCGCAGGGCGTCGCCCACATTGCCTTTTTTGTCGGTCGGCGCATCATCCCGGACCCAAAGGAAGTAGGGGATCATGAACAGAACGAACCAAACCGCCGTGAATGGCCCCACGAAACGTGTGCCCTGCTGCATTGAGGCATCCAGCCCAAACAGCGGATCCATCCCGATCAGGGTCTTGCCGTTGGCCTGCTCGACGAACAGCGCCAGCATGATCGCAAGTGAGATCAGCCCACCAAAATAGCCAAAGGCAAATCCTGACCCCGAAATCTCACCAACCTCATTTTCGTCCCCCAAATCGGGCAGCTGCGAATTGATGAAGATCAGAGCGTATTCCGCGCCAACAAAGCCCAGACCAAAGGCCGACAACATCAGCCACATATTCGACCCGTCGGGCATCGTGTACCAAAGCGCGGCGGACCCCACCGCATACATCACCGAAAACGCGAAAATCCATGGCATTCGGCGACCCGAAACATCCGCCATGGCCCCCATCAACGGTGCGCCAAAGGCGATGATCAACCCAATGATGGTCATGCAATTCGCCCACACCGTCTGCGCCCGCGCATCGGCCGCATCCGCATCCAGACCGGACGTCAGATAATACTCTGCCGCAACTCCGGCGAAGTAGGGACCAAAGACAAAGGTAACCAGCAATGTATGATACGGTTGACTGGCCCAGTCGAAAAACCACCAACCCCAAATGCGCTTGCGCTTGGAAATTTCTGCCATGACTGCCCCTGTTTATCGTTGTTTTCATAAGACGGGTCTTTGGCCTATTTCGCAAGGGTTCTGTTAGCGCACACTTGCTCTTTGCCGCGCTAGCTACTACCTCTCGCGAAACGTGACTTGGAGAATACGAATATGATGGCAATTTTCGGCCCGATCGACTTGGTATTGAGCATCGCCTATTGGTTCGTCTTGATTCAGGTCATAATGAGCTGGCTGATCAACTTTCAGGTTCTGAACCTTCACCAGCAATTCGTTGCCCAGATTTGGTACGGGTTGAATCGGATCCTGGAGCCGATTTATCGCCCTATTCGCAGAGTGCTGCCCGATCTTGGCGGCATCGATCTGACGCCTCTGGTCGTGTTGATCATCATCATTTCACTGCGAAGCTACGTCCTGCCGGAACTCTTTCTGGCCCTGAGCTGAGGCTGATCCCTCTTGTTCACCGAATCTTAGTATGTGATTGTCCTGTCTTAAGAGCAGATAAACCTTAAAACAGGGCAACCCCGCACATGTTCGACGCCGCACCGATGCTGCGAGATGTCTTTGGATTCGACGACTTCCGCCCCGGGCAGGAAGAGATCGTCGATGCCGTGACCGCAGGTGAAAACGTGCTGGCGATCATGCCGACGGGTGGCGGTAAATCCCTTTGTTTCCAACTGCCTGCGTTGATGCGGGATGGCGTGACGGTGGTGATTTCCCCGCTGATCGCCCTGATGCGCGATCAGGTTCGCGGGCTGCAAGAGGCCGGCGTTGAAGCAGGTGCTCTGACCTCGGGCAACACGCCCGAAGAAACAGATGCCGTGTGGGAAGCGCTGGAGGCCGGGCGGCTCAAGCTGCTTTACATGGCCCCCGAACGTCTGGCGGCAGGGTCGGCGCTGGGGATGCTGCGCCGGATCAACGTCAGTCTGATTGCCGTGGATGAAGCCCATTGCGTCAGCCAGTGGGGCCATGATTTCCGGCCAGACTATCTGCGGATCGGTGAGCTGCGGCGCGCGCTGGGCGTCCCCCTCGCCGCCTTCACCGCCACCGCGGATGCCGAAACGCAGGACGAGATCGTCGAAAAACTGTTCGACGGCACGCCCCCCAACAAGTTTCTGCGCGGGTTCGACCGGCCCAATATCCACCTTGCCTTTGGGGCCAAGGATGGCCCCCGCAAACAGATCCTCGACTTTGCCAGTGCCCGAAAAGGGCAATCTGGCATCGTCTATTGCGGCACGCGCAACAAAACCGAAGTGCTCGCGCAAGCCTTACGCGCGGAAGGTCACTCTGCCTGCCACTATCATGGCGGAATGGAGGCCGAGGATCGCCGTATCGTCGAAACCCGCTTTGCCCGCGAAGACGGGTTGATCGTGGTTGCCACCGTGGCTTTTGGCATGGGCATCGACAAGCCCGACATTCGATGGGTGGCCCATGCCGACCTGCCCAAATCCATCGAGGCCTATTATCAGGAAATCGGCCGTGCCGGCCGTGACGGTGGCCCTGCCGAAACGCTGACTCTGTTCGGCCCCGACGATATTCGCCTGCGCCGCTCGCAAATCGACGAAGGGTTGGCCCCGCCAGAACGTCGCATGGCCGACCATGCACGCCTGAATTCTCTATTGGGTCTGGCCGAAGCATTGGTATGCCGCCGTCAGACTCTGTTGGGCTACTTCGGAGAACAGGCAGAACCTTGCGGCAAGTGCGATCTGTGTGACACCCCGCCCGAAGTGTTCGATGGGACCACGCCCGTCCGCATGGCCTTGTCTGCAATCCTGCGCACCGAGGAATGGTTCGGCGCCGGCCACCTGATCGACATCCTGCTGGGCAATGAAACCGACAAGATCCGCGCCCGGCGCCATGACCAACTGTCGACCTATGGGATCGGCAAAGAGTGGTCGCGGCCCCAATGGCAGGCCATCTTTCGGCAGATGATGGGGTATGATCTGGTCCGCCCGGACCCCGAACGCCACGGCGCACTGCAAATGACCGAGGCTGCCAAGCCCATCCTGAAGGGTGAGGCCCGGATCAACCTGCGCAAGGACACATTGCGCAAGGCCGGACGCCGCCCGGCGGTCAAAATGATGGTGTCCGAGGAAGACGCGCCGCTGCTGTCGGCCCTGAAAGCCAAACGGCGCGCCTTGGCCGAATCCGCGCGGGTTCCGGCCTATGTCATCTTCCCCGACCGCACGCTGATCGAAATGGCTGAGAAACGCCCCATGTCCCTGGACGATATGGCCCGAATTGGCGGGGTCGGCGCGAAAAAGCTGGAACGTTACGGTGACACGTTTCTTGAAGTCGTCGCCGGTGAGGTTGAAGCCGTTCATCCCGCGCGCCGCAAATTGGCTGGCCGGGATCAGGGCGATATCTATGACCAGTTGCTTGAAGTGCAGTCGCAGCTGTCACGCGGTCCGGAGGGGATCGACAAGCCGCTGACGTGTTCCGCCTCACAACTGGCCAAGGTCGCACAATTGCGGTCAGACGACCCGCGCGCGATCGAGCATGTTCTGGGCGATCGCCGTCACGAAAGGTTTGGAGCCGCCTTTCTGGACGTGCTGCGACAGACGGACTAGATACGGCCCAGAACAGGCAAGGAAAGAGAGCGGATATGCTGGTAGTTATTTCCCCGGCCAAGCGGCTGGACTGGGCGGAACGGGATGTCGAAGTCACGCAGCCAGACTTTCAGGACGATGCCATCCGTCTGTCAAAAACCGCCCGCAATCTGACACTGGGTGATCTGAAAAAACTGATGGACCTAAGCGATGATCTCGCGCGCCTGAACCGCGACCGGTATCGCGCATTCTCAGACGCGCCCAAGGCAGATGTGACGCGCCCCGCCGCGCTGGCCTTTGCGGGCGACACCTACCAGGGGCTTGAAGCTGCGTCGCTGGATGCCGAGGAGATGGCCTGGGCGCAGGATCATCTTCGCATTCTGTCCGGTCTTTACGGTGTGCTGCGCCCGCTGGATTCCATTCAGGCTTATCGGCTTGAGATGGGCAGCAAGCTTAAAACCCGCCGCGGAAAGAACCTGTATGAATATTGGCGCGATCAACTGAGCAAAGCGCTTAATGCGCAAGGTGCTGAGGTTGGATCGGACGTTCTGGTCAACTGCGCCAGCCAGGAATATTTCGGCGCAGTAGACCCTAAAGCACTGAAGCTGCGCGTTATCACCCCTGTTTTCATGGAAGACAAAGCAGGCACGCCTAAGATCGTGAGCTTTTTTGCCAAAAAAGCGCGCGGTGCGATGGCACGGTATGTCATTCAGCACAGGCTGGACGACCCCAAAGGACTGCTGGACTTTGACTCAGGTGGCTATAAATACCGCCCCGATTTGTCTGAAGAAAACAAACCCGTCTTTGTGCGGCCCTATCAGGCTTGATCTAACATCGACGGGTCATAGGCGACGAGTTCAACCGTATTGCCTTCGGGGTCTTCGGTGAAGATACCGCGCCAACCGATCCATCCGAACTGCTCGACCCGGTAGGGCTGGCCAAGGTGGTCATACCATCGCATCACAGCGTCTTGTTCGTCGAATGGCAGCGACAAAGCGATGTGATGCAGGGATGACGCGCCACCCGTCACCGGTTTTTGCGATCCGTTAGGATGCAGCCCTGGTCGCGGGGCTGCGGTGTGGTGAAACAGGGCCAGGACCTGCGTATGGCCACCATATCCGGGCGCAATCTGGAAAAAGGTGATCGCGCTGTTGTGGTCACCGCTGAGACGCTTTAACCCGATCACGTTTTCATAAAACGCGACCATGGCGGTCATATCCGCGCAGCGGATGGCAATCTCACCCAGTGCGCGGGGCTGAAATCCACGATCTTCAGACATGGGTTCAATCTAGTCAGCCCGGATTTCCTCTGCAACAACCGGGCAACAATCATCCGGCCTATGGGTCAGAACCATCTGGTGAATCGTCTGCTTTTGCAGCGGTTTGGTCAGGTAGTGATTCAGCCCGGCAGATAAGATTCCCTGATCGTCACCAGCCATCGCATGAGCCGTCAGAGCGACAATAGGAACATGACGGCCAGTCTCAATCTCGCGGCGCCGGATTTCGGCTGTGGCCTGTTTGCCGTCCATTTTAGGCATCGAGATATCCATAAAGATAAGGTCTGGGTTAAACTCCTGATACGCCTGCACCGCTTCGATCCCGTTGTCGGCAAAGCGCAGGTCGATGTTCAGATCTTTGACCATCTTCTTAAGGATCAGTTGATTGGTCCGGTTATCTTCGGCCGCCAGAACACGCATGATACGCTGCGTTCCTTCACATGCGGGTTGGTTAGGTGCCTGATTGATCGGTGCGGTCTCCGAAAGCGACTCAACGCCCTGTGGGTGGCCAAGCGCTTTCAGGCGCGCGTATAGCTCGGCCCTGGGGATCGGCTTTTGTAAAACGCCTTCGATCAGGTGGCGCGCGGGGTGGGCGTGAATGACACCGGGATTGGCCGACATCACGACAATCGGCAGAGCGCCCCACCCCCTGTCTTTCAGCAGGACGGCCAGCTCAAGCCCGTCCATGTCGGGCAGGTCATGATCGCACAGCAGAAGGTCCACACTGTCGTCCAGCGCCGTCAGCGCCTCTCGCCCCGACGTGCAAACGGTGCCCTGAACCCCCAGCCGCCCTAGCTGTTTGGACAGGATCGCGCAGTTGGCGGCCAAATCCTCGACGATCATCACATGGCGCAGGCGCCCGTCAAGATCGGGCGGGGCAGGTTGCGGGCCTTCAGCGGTCGGCAGTGAGACACGAAAGCCAAAGCAGGACCCCTGCCCCGGCTCGCTATCCACCCAGATAGCACCGTCCATTAATGTGATCAGTCGCTTGGTAATGGCAAGGCCCAGACCGGTCCCCTCAAAGGCCCTGTTCCGTTCGTCTTCGACCTGATTGAATTCACCAAAAATGTGCCCGATCTTGTCTTCGTCGATGCCGATGCCGGTATCTTCGATTGCAACATGCACGTCGCAGGATTGGGTATCCGGGTTCGGCACACCGGTGACACGGATCATGACATGGCCCTCGGACGTGAACTTGACCGCATTGCCGACGAGATTGGTCAAAACCTGCCGGACCCGCCCCGGATCGCCGACAAACAATGTGGGCAGGAACAGATCGTAATCCACCAGCAACGAAAGCCCCTTGTCCCGAACGCTGGGTTGCAGCAGCATCGCGACTTCAAGAATGCAGCGTTCAAAGTCGAACTGTTCCGGGTGCAGGGTCAGCTTGTCCGCCTCGATCTTGGAATAGTCCAGGACGTCGTTGATAATCACCAAAAGCGCTTCGCCGGAATTGCGGATGGTGTTCAAATACAGCCGTTGTTCTTCATCCAAAGGTGTTTCGGTCAGCAATTCGGTCATGCCCACGATGCCGTTCATCGGGGTTCGAATTTCATGGCTCATATTGGCCAGAAAGGCCGATTTGGCGCGGTTTGCCGACTCGGCCCGTTCACGAGCAGCGGTCAATTCGGCCTCATGGCGCACGGATGCCGAGATGTTCAGGGCCAGGCTCACCACATCGCCACCATGACCGCGCTGGTCGATCAGCTTAATGTAATGGCCGTTCCACAGCCGGATTACCTCGGGCTGCGGGTGTGGCATGGCCCATCTCTGCAGCATTCTATCGCGCCAGCCGGGCGTCGGCTCGGACCCAAGATCAATCAGCCCCTCGGTCGTCAGGATCTCCAGAATCCTCGGATAGGTCACACCCGGCGCAACCTCTTCCAGCCCGTCAAAGACGCTTAAGTAAGCCGCGTTGGCCCCAATCAGGCGACTTTCCTCGTCAAAGAACGCGAATCCATCCTGAATGGTTTGGATTGAATGCCACAAGCGGCGCTCGGCCACCTCGATCTTGGCGTTGGCGACCGTCAGATCGGACTTGACCTTTTCATTTTCACCCCGGACCGTTTCAACCTCGGCCTGGGTTTCACCGATCCGCTTGGTCAATGCCATCGCATGCAAGCCCAGTTTGCGGTTCGCGGCCGACAGCTCTGCCTGTTTCATTTCCAACAACCGCTCGGCCGCCAGACGTGCGCGCCGTTCCTGTGACAGTTTTCCTGCAAGACTCATCTTTGGTGTTTCCGGGACAATCTGTGTCCAGCATCCGGGCAGAGAGTGAAGAACTGTTTAAGCCGTTGCCCAATGATCGAACCTCGTGCCACTCTTGCCAAAACGGAGGTGTGATATGCGGTGTTTCTTCGGCGCGTTGTTGGCCTGTGGCGTATTTGCTCATCCTGTGGCGGCGGGCTGCGCAACGGATGGCCAGATCGATCGGTTCGTCGCGGATTACCTCTCAGCTGCACCCACACCTGCCCTTTCATCTGATGGCACAATGAATGACGCGCTGTGCACGCAAGCGCTCATAGTGTCTGCATTAGAGCCACATTTAGGGCCGGTCATCGGCTACAAGGCCGGTTTGACCAGCGCATCGGCACAAGAAAGATTTGGCGCATCCGAACCGGTTCAGGGCGTATTGTTCCGCGACATGATGCTGGATGACGGCGCGACCGTTCCATCAGACTGGGGTGCGCGACCCGTGTTTGAGGCCGATCTGGTGCTGGTTGTTGGCACAGCGGATATCAATCAGGCCACGTCGCCTGAGGAGGTGCTGCAAGGCATCTCAGCCATTCGCCCGTTTATCGAGCTACCGGACCTGACCTTTGCCAAGGGTGAACCGATCACTCCGGTCACGCTGACAGCAATTGGCGTTGCTCCGAAGCTGGGTGTTTTGGGAGCAGAAATCCCTGTGTCCGATCCGGCAGCTATGGTGCAGGCCTTGGCTGATATGACTGTCACCCTCCGCGCCGCAGATGACGAGATTCTGGCGCAAGTACCGGGCACAGCGGTCCTGGGGCATCCGGCCAATGCCGCCCTTTGGTTAATGTCCAAAGGGATCGAATTTCAACCGGGGGACCTGATTTCCGTCGGATCATTCGGGCCGTTATTCCCGCCTGCAAAGGGTAAAGGCGGGGCATCAGTGTCTTACGACGGCTTGCCAGGCAATCCCACGGTCAGCGTGGTGTTTGACTGACCTGTCACCGTCCCTCGCGCAGCCAGCCCGCCAGAAGGAACCCGCCCGCCAGCAGCAATACAAGCCAAGGTGGCAATAGCCCGGCCTGCGTCACGTCACGTGTTTCATAGGCGTCGCGCGGGGTCAGACCGATCCATCCGCGCCCTGATGCGGGACGCCCGGCACGTACGTTGCGGATCGACGGCAAACCCTCCTCCAAACGCACTGTACCGCCGCGCAATTCTGCCGTCACAGGTTCCAGAACCTCGGCCGTTGCGATCGTGCGTTCGAATTCCTTGGGTGCCGCGGGGCCAAGCCCGATGACGGTGGATTGCTCCCCTTCCTGAAGGCGATAGAGGCCGATTTCCGGCCCGAAATACTGTGCTTCGAACCGCCCCGGCGAGACCTCATCCAAAGTAATCTCGACCGTTTCGCCGTTCGGGCGGGTTACGGTTACCGGCCCGACCTCATCCCCCAGCGTCTGACGGATGATGCGCATCACCTGACCATTGGCCTCAGCCCACAGAGCCTCTTCCTCAAGCTCGGGCTCTTTCATCATCCAATGCGCCAACCGGCGCAGCAATTCCAGCTGCGGTCCGCCGCCCTCGAATCCCCGGCTCCACAACCAGGCATGGTCCGAGGCCAGCAGCGCCACGCGCCCTTCGCCAACACGGTTGAGCACCAACAGGGGCCGGTCATCCACGCCCGTCATCAACACCTCACCCGTGCGGTGATTGACGTCGATCTGGCGCAGCCAAGCACCCCAGTTATCCGAGTCACCAAGGTCAGTCGTAACCGGATGGCGATGCCCCAGGTCGGTGACCATCGGCACATAGCGTTCCTCGATCACCCGCGCGGTGGGTTGCGCAGGCAGGATCGGTGCCAAAGGCGAGCGGAAGATACTGTCGGCGCTGGCAAAATCCGGTCCGGCAGCAACAAGAACGGCACCGCCTTCGTTGATATAGTTGGTGACATTGTCCAGATATATCGCCGGCAAGATGCCGCGCCGCTTGTAGCGGTCAAAAATGATCAGGTCGAAATCGTTGATCTTTTCCAGAAACAGCTCGCGCGTCGGGAAAGCGATCAGCGAAAGCTCGTCCACTGGCACCCCGTCCTGCTTTTCAGGGGGACGCAGAATGGTGAAATGCACCAGATCCACAGAACTGTCAGATTTTAGCAGGTTGCGCCATGTTCGCCCGCCCGGATGCGGCTCTCCGGACACCAGCAACACGCGCAGCCGGTCGCGGACGCCGTTCATCTGGATCAGGGCGGTGTTGTTACGGTCGGTCAGTTCGCCCTCGGCCTCTGGCACAGTGAACTGAATCACATTGCGCCCGCCATGGGGCAGCGTGATCGGCAGCTCAACATCAACACCAATGGGAATCGTGAATTGTTCGGCTTCGGCCCCATCGACCGAAATTTCGAGCGGCGCGGTCGAGGCCCCAGTGGGTGCTGCACCGCTATCCTCAACCCTTAAGGTCAAGGTAACGGGTTCATCAATAATGGCAAAGGCAGGCGCATTGCGGACGATCAGACGGCGATCCCAATCCGTTTTGCGCCCTGTCTGCAAAAGATGCATGGGCGCGGGCAGGTCGGGGGCCTGATCGGCATCATGCACGATGCCGTCCGACACCACCAAAATGCCCGCGATCCGCGCGCGTGGTTCTTCGGCCAACGCTTCGTTCAGGGCCGCCATAACTTGGGTGCCTTCGTCCCCGTCTCCGTCGCCTACGCGAATGCGGCGCAGTTCCGTATTGTCACGGGATTCAATCGCGGCCGCCAATTCCTTTGTGGCCTGTGCAGTCTGATCCGCCCGGTCCGAAAGGGTCTGACTGGCGCTTTCATCCTCGATCATCAGAACGATATCGGTCAGCGGCGCGCGATCCTCGACCTGATAGACCGGACCTGACAGCGCAGCGATCACAACCAGCGCCGCCAAACCGCGCAAAGCCCAGCCAGACAGACCGCGCCACAGGGCCAGAACAACCCCAGCGACAGCAATCGCCACTACGATGGCCAGAACGGACCAGGGGATCAGCGGATCGAAGATGACGGTTCCTGTCATTGTCCCAACCTGTCCAGCAAGGCAGGCACATGCACCTGATCTGATTTGTAGTTCCCGGTCAGCACATGCATCACCAGGTTGACACCAAAGCGGTTTGCCAGTTCGCGCTGCCGCTCACCCGCATACCCGCGGCCGACCGGCAGCAGTGCCTGACCGTTGCGATCAATGGCCCAGGCCGCACCCCAGTCATTGCCGCCAATCACCACCGGTGTCACGTTGTCATTGAGGTTGCGAAACGGCATGCCTTCGATCTGCTCGGCATCCATGGGTGCCGCCTCGACCCAAACTTCGGTACCCGCATAGCGACCTGGGAAATCCTGCAAAAGGTAGAAGGCACGGGTCAGGACATGGTCACGCGGAACAGGCTCTAACGAAGGGATATTTAGCGGGGCCGCGATCTGTTGCAGCTTGCGCCCATTCGGGCTGGCGGCCCCGAAGCGGGCTACATCCGCGTCTCGCGTGTCGAATAGGATCATTCCACCCGAACGCAGGTAAGCGTTGAGCTTGGCATAAGCCTCAGCCGACGGTTGCGGCTGGTCGGGTGAGATCGGCCAATAAAGCAACGGGAAAAACGCCAACTCGTCCCGTTCCAGATCCACGCCAATGGGTTCAGCAGGTTCTACCGAGGTTCGAAAAAACAACGTCTGAGCCAATCCCCGCATTCCTGCCGCCGCTATATCGTCAACCTGCTGATTACCCGTCAGAACATGCGCCAGAACCAATTCCTGTGTGGCGCTCAACGCGAAATCTGTACTTTCGGGCGTTTGGGCCTGTACTTCGGGCACTAGCAAAATCGCCCCCAGTGCGACAGCCGCTGCCCTGGCAAGACCCAGGCGACCGGACAACGCCAGCGAGGCGATGACGTCGATCGTCAGTAACAACAATGCAAGGCTCAGCAGGATGCCCCCAATGGGTGTTTCGGTGCTGACCTCCTGGCCCTTGATCGGAACATCCGACGGCCAGACAGCTGGGCTGAGAACCGTTTCATCGGTCAGAACATTGCGTGCCAATTTCTGTTTGCCGCTTTCGTAAAGGCCGGGTCGCAGATCGGGACCGATCTGACCGGTCACAAGCTCAACACCATCGACGCCCGGTAGATTTCCGGCATCAGACAGAACACCAAAACCATCCATAACCTGAATCGGTTCCCACGTGGTGCCTTGCAACTGTGACTCCTGCCGTGATTTCGCCGCTGACGACACCGCCAGCCGGTCCAGCATTTCAACAAAAAGCCCAGACAAGGGAAGGCTGGACCATTCCGCATCTGCTGTGACATGGAACAGTACCACCTGCCCCAAACCCAACGCTTTGCGGGTCACCAAGGGCGTGCCATCCGAGAGTGAGGCAATAACCCGATCTGCCAAATTAGGGTCTGGTTGCGCCATGACTTGCGTGGTCACTGTGACATCTTCTGGTACCTGAAGTCCGTAGAAGGGCGAGTTCTCCGAGAAAGGTGCCAGCCCTTTGGCTTCGCCCCAGCTCATCGCGCCACCGACCGAGCGCCCGCCGCTGCGCAGGCGCACCGGCAACAGGGTGTCCTCGGCATCCCGGCCAAGATCGCTGGCCGCCATCCGCGGACCGGCAAAGCGCAGCAGCAAACCGCCCTGTTCCACCCATTCGACCAGCGCCGCTTGTTCGGACCCTGCCAGTTTCGCCACATCGGCCAGCACGATCACATCGGGATTGGCGGGCAGGACTTCCAGCAATCCGCCATCGACAAAGTCCGCCGTAGGGGTCAGAACTTGAGTCAGGTAATGCAACGGCGACAACAGCTCTAACCCTTCGCGGTTCAGCGATCCGGCAATCAGGGCGACTTCGCGCCGCCGCAAGCTGTCATCGGTCAGCGTGACGGCCCCTGCCGAACGCTCACCCTGAATCTCGAACCGGGTGATGCGCGCGCGCAGTTCGGAAGGCAGCGACAGTTCTACCTGCGTCTGTGTCTCACCGCTGGCAAACTCCATCTCGGCCGATTGCAGAACACGCATTGCACCGGCGGGGTCACGCCCCTGAGCCAGAATCGTGATGCGATCTGCAGGACCGGGTTCCGCCCGTTGCGCGGACAATTGAATAACCCCGTCCTGATATGTAGCAGGCAGAATCGCAAGCGCAGGCGTCGGGGCCTGATAGACTGTCACATCACCGCGCGCGCGCAGGGCAGCCAAAATCGCCTCGTGCCCCTCGTAGGTCAGGCGGTCGCTGAACCAATGGGTATCAAACCCTCCGTCCACCTGATCCATGGCAGCCAGCGCCATTTCGACTTGCGCCCGGGTCGGCTGCCACGGTGTCGGGGTCAGCCCCGGCAAACGGCCGCGCCATGCTTCGGCGGCTTGGAAAACGGGGGCTTCAGGTTCGGTCAGGCGCAGGATGGCCACGGTACGACCCGCGCGCCCGGCCTCGGTCAGCTGCACATCGATCTGATCCAGCGTCGTTGACCAGCGGGTCGCCCCGGCCCAGCTGGCATCCAGCACCAGCAGCAACGGACCCGAGCCTGCCTGATCGCGCGAGGGGTTCAGGACCGGTCCGGCCAATCCAATGATAATCGCCGCGGCCGCCAGCATGCGCAGCAACAGCAGCCACCATGGGGTGCGGTCAGAAACGCTTTCGTCATCCCTCAACCCCAGCAGAAGTGTCACGGCCGGGAACAACCGACGGATCGGCGCGGGTGGCACGGCACGCAAGATCAGCCACAGGATCGGCAGGGTCAAAAGACCCATCAACACCCACGGTGCGGTAAAGCCAATGCCCGCCAGAATCGTCATCCCGTACCCCCATCGAGCGCACGATAGAGCCACAACAAAGCTGCTTGCGCACTGTCATTGGTGTGATGCAGCCCCAGTTGCCACCCCGTCGCACGGCACAGCCGTGTCAGCGCATCCTTACGCTTGGCAAGCCGTTCCAGATACCGCTCACGCAGATCTCCGGCCTTTAGGGTTTCATGGCGAACGGAACCGCCGACGCTTTCAAAGATCGTACGACCGCGATAGGGAAAGGTCTCTTCTCCGGGATCAAGAACCTGCAGCACCAAGCCTCGCACCCCACGGTCGGCGGCTTTGGTGAGGGCCAGTTCAACCTCATCCAGCGGACCAAGGAAATCGGAAATGAAAACGGCGCGGGCATGCGGGATCATGGCGCGGTGTTCGGGTGGCGCATAGTCGGACTCAGCATCCTCGGACCATGCTTCTGCCAGTCGGATGACCTGCGCGTTGCCGCGCCGTGGCGGCAGGGTCGTGCCGGTCAAGCCGACGCGCTCACCCCCGCGCACCAGCAGGATCGCGGTTGCCAACCCCAGCAGACGAGCGCGGTCGGCCTTGGTGGGCAGGTTCTTGTCGGACGCAAACCGCATCGACGCGCCCTGATCGACCCACAGCATTACCGATTGCGCAATTTGCCACTCACGTTCGCGCACAAATTGCTGATCCCCCCTGGCAGAGCGCCGATGGTCGATCATCCGGCGGCTGTCGCCGATCTGAGCAGGGCGATATTGCCAGAAGTCATCACCAAGCCCCGCGCGGCGGCGGCCGTGGTCGCCCAGCAGAACGGTTCCGGCCAATTGCTCAGCCCGTGCCAACAACGGCGGCAGCCGGGACGCCTCGGCTTCAGATCTTTCTCGAAGGGTTAGCGCCGCATTCACGCCGCAGCCTCGGTGCGGACAAGACCAGCGGCAGTAGAGTCGATCAGGTCAGCCAAACTGTCACCGCGGGCCCGCGCCGCAAAGTTCAACGCCATCCGGTGGCTGAGCACCGGACGCGCCATGTCCAGCACATCCTCGGAATTTGGGGCCAAACGCCCCTGCAGCATCGCCCGGGCGCGCACCGTCATCATGAGTGCCTGCGCCGCACGGGGACCGGGGCCCCAGGCGACGGTTTCAGCCACCCGTTCGGAAACACCCGCCTCTTCGGGGCGGAAGGCGCGGACAAGATCGAGGATCAGTTCCACAACAGAGTCCCCGACCGGCATACGGCGCAACAGGGTCTGAGCGGCCAACAGCTCTTCCTTGCTGAAAATCTCGTGCGCTTCGTCCTCTTCCACGCCAGTCGTGGCCAGAAGAATATCGCGCTCGGTCTGGCGATCGGGATAATCCACGTCAATTCGAACCAAGAAACGGTCCAGCTGCGCCTCGGGCAGTGGATAAGTACCCTCTTGCTCGATCGGGTTTTGCGTCGCCAATACATGGAATGGTTCACCCAGATCGCGGTCTTCGCCAGCCACAGTCACAGTGCGTTCCTGCATCGCCTGCAACAGCGCTGACTGAGTCCGGGGGCTGGCCCGGTTGATTTCGTCCGCCATCAGCAGCTGACAGAAGATCGGACCGGAAATAAAGCGAAAGTGGCGGCTGCCATCCTCGGCTGTGTCCAGAACCTCGGACCCCAGAATATCGGCGGGCATCAGGTCGGGTGTGAACTGGATGCGGTTACCGTGCAGACCCATCACGGTCGACAGCGTTTCAACCAGCCGCGTCTTGCCAAGCCCAGGCAGGCCGATCAGCAGGGCGTGCCCACCGCACAACAGCGCGGTCAGCGTCAGGTCCACGACCCTTTCCTGTCCGATAAAGCGACGGGTGATCGAGGCCTTGGCCTCTTGCAGTTTAATTTCCAGCGCTTCGATCTCGGACACGAGGTCGGCAGGTTCGGTCATGACTTTCCCTTCCGTGGACTATTATGGTTGAAGTGTATCGCGCGAAAAGGAAATGGCAAAAGCAATGAGCGGACAAAAACCTGTGACCCCCTCTCCGGATGGGCTGGCGGCCTCGGTCAAAGCGGCCAAAACCAGGGGTTTACCCCCTGTTCACCTGTGGAATCCTCCGTTTTGCGGCGATCTGGACATCCATATCGCAAAAGATGGGTCTTGGACTTATTTAGGGTCGCCGATCAACCGGTTCGAGCTTGTGAAGCTTTTTTCCTCAATTCTTAAGAAAGAAGACGAGAAATATTACCTTGTGACCCCGGTGGAAAAGGTGGGAATCACTGTCGAGGATGCGCCATTTGTGGCCGTGGATTTTGACGCGACAGGCGAGGGTCAGGCCCAAGTACTGACATTTACGACCCGTGTTGGTGATACCGCGATAGCTGGTCCTGATCACCCGATCCGGATTGTCATCGATCCCGAAACAGATGAGCCATCACCTTACGTATTGGTTCGCGCAAATCTTGAGGCGCGCATAGATCGCAAAAGCTTTTATCGCCTTGTGGACATCGCAACGCACAAAGATGGCTGGTTTGGCGTCTGGTCCGGTGGGCAGTTTTTCCCGCTTGTCCGGTCGGACAGCCTGACCGACTAGGCCGGTTTTGCGATCCGACGGTCCTGTGCCAGAACAACAGCCATTGCCACGACCCCTGCGCCCAGCGCACGGGTCCAGTTCCACTCTTCGCCCAACACCAGCATGATCAGCATCACGTAGAAAGGGGCGACATTGATGTGAAAGGACGAAAGCGCGACACCCAGTTTGCCAATCGATGCAACAAACAGGATCTGGCTGAGCGCCATGGAAATCAGCGAATAGATTGCCAGCATTCCAATTTGGCGCGAGTCTATAGAAATGGACGGCACGATATCCATACCCAGATGATGTGCGCCGGCCGTCAGGATTGCTGCCATGAAGAACCCACCAACAAATGTGACCGCTGCGCGCCCGGTCTGGCTTAATTCGGGGAAATCTCGCGAGGTTGCCTGGCTACCCCAGCAAAACAGGGCTGTCGCCGCAACGGCACAGGCAGCGCCCAAACCCAACTGCGCCGGGGCTACGGCGCTGGTGGCGATCAATCCGCCCACTACCGAGATCAGAACCCCAACAGCAAAATTCCACTTTAGTCGCCGAGTACCAGACGCAAGTTCCAGCAATGTCGCAATCAATGGCGCGCATGAGGCAATGATGGCCGTTGTGACCGGGTCCGTCAGTTTTTGCGCCACGATCAACAGAAACATCCCCAGACCGATGCCAAACCCGCCGACAACAAACGCATGTCCCCAACGGGCGCGCAGAACCCGTTCCGGGCCATCTATCATGACCCAAATCGGGAGTAGAAACGCAACAGCCATGGCCATGCGCGCAACCAACAGCGCAACTGGCGGCCATGTCTGCAACAGCACCTCGGCCGCCGGAAACCCAGCCGCCCACGTCAGCATGGATGCCACTGCCAAGCCGTTGCCGGACAAGGCCGAATTTTGCCCGGCAGACGCAGAAAGGGCGTTCCCGCGCGCGGGGTCTGGGCTCATCGCCATTATGTTCGAACCTTTTGTTGGCACGGCGTTCTGAAATGATTCGCCGCGTTGCCCCGACCCTCGCTGATTCAGTCAGGCCGATCTGGTCGAATTTCGACAAACTGTCGTTTTCAGTCTCTTTCGTTAAAATCGCCTCGCGGATAAGGTCAGCGCACCAGCTAAACAAAGGCCTCCGATGCCAAAATTCGCCGCCAATATCTCTCTGCTCTTTGCCGAGCTTCCCTACCTGGACCGGTTTCAGGCCGCAGCAGAGGCCGGGTTCAAGGCGGTCGAGATTCTGTTTCCCTACGAACTGGCCGCCAAAGAGACACACCGCGCGTTGCTGGCCAACGGTTTGGATCTGGTGCTGATCAATGCACCCCCACCCAATTACACCGGCGGTGATCCCGGTTATGCCGCTGTTCCCGGTGGTGAAGGCCGGTTCCAGTCGGATATCCGCCGCGTTTTGCGCTATGCTCAGGTTCTGCGCCCGGGGCTGATCCACATCATGTCAGGCTATTCCTCGGGACCGGACGCGTTAGAATGCATGGTGCACAACCTGCAATGGGCGGCCGACCTTGCACCACAACAACAATTCACGATTGAACCGCTCAACCCCGTGTCTCAGCCCTATTACTTCCTCAACGATTACAACCTGGCTGCTGATATCCTGGATCGTGTGGATCGCCCGAATGTCGGCCTGCAATATGACAGCTTTCACGCCCATATGATCCACGGAGATGCGCTGCAGGTTTGGGAACAGTTTCATCCAAGGGTCGTACATGCCCAGGTCGGGGCCGCCCCGGACCGCTCTGAACCGGGACGCGGCCCGACGGATTTCTCTCAGCTTTTTAACGCTATGACGGCATCGGGATATTCCGGTTGGGTTAGCGCCGAATACACACCGTCAACATCCAGAACCGTGCATTCACTGGGCTGGATGTGACGCCAGATACCCTATTCCGTCTGGCAATCAGGGCGAAAATATCTAAAACCGGGGCATCGCGACTTTAAGGATGCCCGAAATGATCCCTGCCCGCTTGGCCCACGCTGTATTCGGACTGATCATGTCCGGCCTCATGTCCTGTATCGTCACTGGCATCGCCACGGTCAAAGCTGTCGGTTTCGGACCGTCCACATTTGGTGACTGGATGAGTTCCTGGGCTTTTTGCTGGCCCATCGCCTTCGCCGTCATCCTGACCCTTGGACCAACAGTAAAACGTATGGTCGAGGGCTGGGTCAGACCGCAGGACTGACCCGCTGCAATGAGGGCCCGCCGGGCCTGATGAGCAGCGCCCTAATGCGCCTCGGCCCAGTTCGCACCCTGTCCGGCATCCACGCTCAGCTTTACGTCCAGCTTCACAGCTGGATCAGATGCGCCTTCCATCACGTCGCGTGCGACATCGATCAAAGGGTCCACCGCATCCTCGGCGACTTCGAACAGCAATTCGTCATGCACCTGCAGCAGCATCTTGGCGGGCAGACCATTGATCGCGTCCGGCATCCGCACCATCGCGCGCCGGATCACATCCGCCGCCGTTCCTTGAATCGGCGCATTGATCGCCGCCCGGCGCGAGAAGCCCGCATGAGGCCCTTTGGCGTTAATCTCAGGCGTATGGATTTTACGTCCGAACAAAGTCTGCACATAGCCATGCTCTTTGGCGAAGGCGACAGTGTCGTCCATATACTTTCGAATACCCGGGAAGCGTTCGAAATAACGGTCGATGAACCCCTGTGCCTCGGCCCGCGGGATGCGCAGATTGCGCGCCAGGCCAAAGCCCGAAATGCCATAGATCACACCAAAGTTGATCGCCTTAGCCTGACGCCGGATATCCGGCGTCATCTCATCCAGCGGCACATCGAACATCTCGGACGCGGTCATGGCGTGAATGTCCAGCCCATCGGAAAATGCCTGTTTCAGAGCCGAAATATCAGCGATATGCGCCAGAATGCGCAGCTCGATCTGGCTGTAGTCGAGGCTGACCAGCACATTGCCCGGCTCAGCGATGAACGCCTCGCGAATGCGCCGACCCTCCTCGGTGCGCACGGGGATGTTCTGCAGGTTCGGATCGGTCGAGGCCAGACGCCCGGTGTTGGCTCCGGTGATCGAATAAGACGTATGCACCCGGCCCGTATCTGGATTGATATGGGTCTGCAGCGCGTCGGTGTAGGTCGATTTCAGCTTGGACAATTGCCGCCAATCCAGCACCCGCCGAGGCAATTCATGCTCGGTCGCGAGGTCTTCGAGAATGTCAGCCCCGGTCGAATATTTCCCGGTCTTCCCCTTTTTGCCGCCTTCCAGACCCATCTTGTCAAACAGGATCTCGCCCAGTTGAGCGGGGGAACCGACGTTGAAATTCTCGCCCGCCAACTCGTGAATTTCAGCCTCTAATCCGGCCATTTTCTGAGCAAAAGCATTGGACATCCGGCTCAGCACATCGCGGTCAACCTTGATACCGTGCATCTCCATCTCGGCCAGAACCGGCACCAGCGGGCGTTCGAGCGTTTCATAGACGGTTGTCACCTGCACCTGATGCAGTTGCGGTTTGAACAGCTTCCATAGGCGCAGAGTAATATCGGCATCTTCGGCCGCATAGGCGGTCGCCTCATCAATCGGCACCTTGTCGAAAGTGATCGCCGATTTACCCGAACCCAGCAGCGGTTTGATCGGGATCGGAGTGTGATTCAGATAGCGTTCGGACAAGGTATCCATACCATGCCCATGCTCACCCCCATGCATCGCGTAGGACATCAGCATCGTGTCATCGATTGGCGCCACATTCACACCATAGCGGACGAAAATCTTGGCGTCGTATTTCATGTTCTGCCCGATCTTCAGGATCGACGGATCCTCGAGCATCGGCTTCAGCAGCTTCAGAACCTCATTTATGGGCATTTGCCCCTCGGCCAGCGCGTCTGAACCGAACAGATCGTCGCTGGCGCTTTCGCGGTGGATCAGCGGGATGTAACACGCCTCGCCCGGTTCAACTGACAGAGAGATGCCGACAAGATCAGCTATCATTTCATTCAGCCCGGTGGTTTCCGTATCCACGGCGATCCAGCCGCGCTCATACGCCTGGTCGATCCATTTTTGCAGCGCACTCGCATCCCTTACGCATTCATATTTTGACGCATCAAAGGGGATAGCTTCAGCTTCGACCACCTCAGCAGCCGGCGCCGGCGCATCGGCAATCGCTGGCGCTTCGGCACCCAACTTGTCCGCGATCCGTTTGGTGAGCGTGCGAAACTCCATATCTGCCAGAAAACCCAGCAAGGTGTCAGGTTCGGGATCTTTCACCTCAAGATCGTCCAGCGTGAAATCCAGCGGTGTGTTCTCGTACAGTTGCACCAGTTTCTTCGACAGCTCGATCTGGTCACGCTTTTCGATCAGGGTCTGGCGGCGCTTTGGCTGCTTAATTTCTTCGGCCCGGTCCAGCAGCGTTTCCAGATCACCGTATTCGTTGATCAACAAGGCGGCCGTTTTGACCCCAATGCCTGGAGCCCCGGGAACGTTATCGACGCTGTCGCCCGCCAGTGCCTGCACATCAACCACGCGTTCAGGGCCAACACCGAATTTCTCAATCACGCCATCGCGGTCGATGCGCTTGTTCTTCATCGCATCCAGCATTTCGACACCGCCGCCAACCAGCTGCATCAGGTCCTTGTCCGAGCTTACGATTGTCACACGCCCGCCCGCCTCACGCGCCTGCACAGCAAGGGTCGCGATGATGTCGTCGGCCTCGTACCCCTCCAACTCTTTGCAAGCGATGTTGAAGGCTTTCGTTGCTTCGCGTGTCAGGGGCATCTGCGGGCGCAGGTCCTCGGGCATCGCTTCACGGTTGGCCTTGTAGAGGTCATACATATCGTTGCGGAACGTGTGCGAGCCTTTGTCGAAGATCACCGCCACATGGGTCGGTGCGTCCGGGCCAGCGTTCCCTTCAACATATTTCTGCAACATGTTGCAAAAGCCAGAAACTGCGCCAATCGGCAGCCCGTCCGACTTTCGCGTGAGTGGCGGCAGCGCGTGATAGGCCCTGAAAATAAAGGCCGATCCGTCAATCAGATGCAGGTGACACCCTTTTCCGAAATTGCTCATGCGCGCGCTCCGTTCTGGTTGGAAACGGTTCTGCCACAGGCCCGCGCGGGTGGCCAGCAAAGAAGGTAGTCAATCCACACAAGAGGCCGGAAAACTGTGCCGGAACGTTAACGCAGGCCGTCAATCACGCGACGCGGAATTCCTGCCCGGTTTTGTCCCAGATCAGCCCTACACGCTCGGCGATGCCGTTCATCTGCTTGTGCAGCGACCGGTCGTTCAATCTGCGGCTCAACGTGCGCAAGGGAATTAGATTGCGCTCTCCGTAACCATCGATCAGCAAAAACATCCGGCTTTGATTGCGCAGCCCGTAGACAATGTTGGTCTCGTGAATATCGCGGGCAACAATTTGAAGCTTAAACAGTTTTTTGGCAAAGCCGTTCAGTTCATTCAGAACATCATCGCTCAGCGCTCCATCCTCGCACAGCTTCGCAAGGGGATGTGCGAGCTGTCCGTCATCGGATTCGATCCGTTCTACAATGATCGCCGGGCCGATGTCGGTTTGCGCTATGCCAAAACATCGCGCCAAAGGCAGTTGCTCGATGTCGGTGCCGCTTTTCAGCGCCGCCTTCATCTCGCCCTCGATTTCTTTTAGCGCATTGCGGAACACAGAATCGGGCAGAAGCCGCCGGATCAACCGTTTCGCAAAGGATCGGTTGGGCCGTTTACGCGGGCGCGTCACCTTTACCAATAAGTGGGACTGCCCTGGGCAGGCATACACGTCTCGATGTCCGCCACTGGCAATCGGGTCCAGATCGGACACCCGCAAAAGCTGCACTGCAAAAAGCATCCGGCCCCCGAATTTATTGCGCGTTGTGCTCCGACAGTACGTATTTACAATCGCAATACGGGCACTCGACCCAGCCCGTATCTTCGGGGATCTGCAACCAAACGCGCGGATGGCCCAATGCGCCTTCGCCGCCGTCACAGGCAACACGTGCGGTTTCGACGATCTTGGTTTCCGGTGCATCAAGTGTCACGGCTGGCGATCCTTCATTGGTTGTCGGCCTCGCGGGCATGCATTAGGTGCGTTTATGAGCGATGAGCAAACCGGGGGCAAGGGTCTCATGACCGATGCGGCAATCAGGATCAATGGGCTGCGCAAGACCTATCGGGGTGGCAAGGGCCAGCCCGAGAAACAGGCACTGAAGGGCATAGACCTGAGCATTCCACGGGGGTCGGTGTTTGGCCTGCTGGGTCCGAACGGGGCAGGTAAATCGACCCTGATCAACATTCTGGCCGGTCTGGTGGTGAAAACGGCGGGTTCTGTGTCGATCTGGGGGTACGATCAGGACCGCAACCCGCGCCAGTCCCGCGCCGCGATTGGCGTGATGCCTCAAGAGCTGAACCTTGACCCGTTTTTCACCCCCCGCGGCGCGTTGGAGGTGCAGGCCGGTTTGTACGGCGTACCCAAGGCCCAACGCCGCAGCGATGAGATCCTTGAACTGGTCGGTCTCAGCGACAAGGCCGAAGCCTATGCCCGTACCCTGTCGGGTGGCATGCGGCGGCGGTTGCTGCTGGCCAAGGCGCTGGTGCATCACCCCAAGATCCTGGTGCTGGATGAACCGACGGCAGGTGTGGATATCGAACTGCGCCAGATGCTCTGGACAAATGTGCGCAAGCTGAACGAACAGGGCATGACCATCATCCTGACCACCCATTACCTGGAAGAAGCGCAGGAAATGTGTGACGAGATTGCCATCATCAACCACGGTGAAAAAATCGCTCAGGACAGCACCACCAACCTGCTGGGCCGAATGGATAGCCGCACCATGGTCATCGTTCCTGACAGCCCGATCGTCGATCTGCCCGCAACCGAAGGGGTCGAGGCCGCCTTGCGCGACGATGGTAACCTTGTTCTGCAATATCGCAGCGCCCAAACCAACGCCGAGCAAGTTCTGGAATCCGTCCGCGCAGCCAATATCCGCATTCGCGACGTCCGCACTGAAGAGGCTGATCTAGAGGATGTGTTCCTCGCCCTGACGTCCAGCCGCACAGGGGATGCCCCGGCGGCTGATCCGGATCAGCCACGCCGGGGGATGCATAGGGTCAAGCTTTAGTCTCGGTCGATTCGGGCCTGATAGCAGTTGTTTCGCGCGGATCGGACGTGGATGTAGGCCACATCTGGTCGGGCAAAGATATCCCTGACTTTTGCACCGATCTGATCCGTGGGCGTGATCGCCCCGGTGCCATAGACGATGCGGTCATCTGTGCCATAGCCCTTAATAAGGTAGTCGGGCGACGAGGTCAGGATCTCGGGCAGGTCTTGCCCCTCGTATCGCTCACAGAGTGCAGCACACAGAAAGATCGGCCCGGTTTCCGCATATGGATGTGTCTCTAAAAAGGGCCTGTGGGCCAAGATCAGCATTTCTTCGCCCTCGGGAATGTTCTGCAAACAATGGCGACACGGGTTACCGGCACCCGTGGAAACGACCCGTTCTGGCGTTGCGCCATAGGAATCGGGGTGACCGGCCTGAAGGGCGCGTACATCGTCGGTGGGCAATGCGGTGATTTTGAACATTTTGGGTCTCCTTTTTCCCGACACTGCCCATCGGAGCAAACCCAATCGACCCGTTTCCTGCGCAAAGGACTCGAAAAAGAACAAAACGTGAATATAATATGGAATCGTCATGTATGCCGAACTGTCGATCACGTCGAATTTCACCTTCCTCACCGGGGCGTCCCACCCCGAGGAGTATATGGAGCGTGCCGTCACCCTGGGCCTGCCCGCCATCGCCATCGCTGATGACAACTCGGTCGCCGGAATCGTGCGCGCCCATACGCAGGCGCGCGAGATCACCCGCAAGGTGCGCGAACGGCTGGAGTGGGAGGCGCAGAACACCTCCATAGGCCCGCCTTGCCCCGATCACATCCCCAAACCGCCCTCGTACCCGATCCACGCGGTGCCCCGTCTGATACCGGCGGCACGACTGATCTTTACCGACGCACCCACGGTTACCGCCCTGCCCCTGAACCGGCAGGGCTGGGCCAACCTATGCCGTATCCTGTCCAAAGGCCGCCTGCGCGCCGAAAAAGGCGACTGCATCCTGCACTTGTCCGACCTGCTGGAGTTTTCCGACGGCCTCCACTTGCTGCTGTGGCCGCAAACGGCCCGGTCTCCGGGCGGCGCGGACGCATGGCGGACACAAGCGCAACAGCTGACGCGCCGCTTTGCCGGGCGGATGCATCTGTTGATGCACCCCCGGTATGATGGCGCAGATAGCGCGTTTTTCTTTTTATTAGAGACTGAATCAAAACAACTCGACATCCCCACCCTCGCCAGTGCCACGCCGATGATGCATCACGGGGGCCGCCGCAAGCTGGGGGATGTGCTGACCGCCATCCGCCTGCGCCGCAAGGTCGATGAGTTGGGCCGCGAGGCGCTGGCCAATGGCGAACAACGCCTGCGGTCCGAGGCCGAGATGCTGCGCATCTTCAAAGGTTATGAGGGGGCCGTTGCCCGCGCGCATGAACTCAGCGAACAGCTCACATTCTCGCTGGACGAGCTGCGTTATGAGTACCCCAGTGAGGGCAGCGAGCAGGAAACCCCGACCCAACGCCTGCATCGTCTGGCGCATGAAGGGTTGCAATGGCGCTATCCGGCAGGCGCGTCCGAGAAGGCGAAAAAGATGCTGGCGCATGAGCTCGCCCTGATCGGCAAGCTGAAATACGAACCCTACTTTCTGACAGTCCGCGATATCGTTCATTTCGCCCGCTCGCGCGACATCCTCTGCCAGGGACGCGGCTCGGCGGCCAATTCGGTGGTCTGCTTCTGCCTCGGCATCACCGAGGTCAGCCCTGAGATGGGCACGATGGTCTTCGAACGCTTTGTCTCCGAGGCGCGGGATGAGCCCCCCGATATCGACGTCGATTTCGAACATGAGCGCCGCGAAGAGGTGATCCAGCACATCTATGACCGCTATGGCCGCCATCGCGCCGGCCTTTGCGCAACGGTCGTGCATTATCGCGGCAAACGCGCCATCCGCGAGGTTGGCCGCGCGATGGGCCTGACCGAAGATACGATCTCAGCGCTCTCATCTCAGCTTTGGGGCTTCTTCTCCGCCGCGGGGCTTGAGGCGGAACGGATGCGCGAGATTGGCCTCGACCCCGAAGATCGCCGTCTAAAACAGACTCTAATGCTGGTATATGAGATCGACGGGTTCCCCCGTCACCTGTCTCAGCATGTCGGCGGCTTCATCATCACCGAGGGGCGTCTGGACGAGCTTGTTCCTATCGAGAACGCCACGATGGAGGACCGCACGGTCATCTGCTGGGACAAGGACGATATCGACACGCTGGGCATCCTCAAGGTCGATGTCCTCAGCCTCGGGATGCTGACCTGCATTCGCAAGGCCTTTGACCTGATCGGTCAGCACCATCAGACCAGCTATACACTCGCCACCCTGCCGCCCGAGGACCCTGTCGTCTACGACATGCTGTGCAAGGCGGACTCGATTGGCGTGTTTCAGGTGGAATCACGAGCACAGATGAACTTTCTGCCCCGGATGCGGCCCCGCAATTTCTATGATCTGGTGATTGAGGTCGCCATCATCCGCCCCGGCCCCATTCAGGGCGACATGGTCCACCCCTATATCCGCCGCCGGAACGGAGAGGAGGAGGTCAGCTTCCCCTCGGACGAGTTGGGCGAGGTGCTGGGCAAAACGCTGGGCGTGCCGCTGTTTCAGGAACAGGCCATGCAGATCGCCATTGTCGGCGCAGGCTTTACCCCGGAACAGGCCGACCGGCTACGCCGGTCTCTGGCAACCTTCAAGAAGCACGGCAATGTCAGCGAATTCCGCGCGCTGTTCCTGCGCGGGATGAAACGCAACGGGTATGAACAGGACTTCGCCGAACGCTGTTTTTCGCAGATCGAAGGCTTCGGCTCTTACGGCTTCCCCGAAAGCCACGCGGCCAGCTTTGCGCTGCTGGTCTATGCCTCGGCCTGGATCAAATGCCACCATCCGGGGATATTTGCCTGCGCCCTGCTGAATTCGCAGCCAATGGGGTTCTATGCCCCCGCCCAGATCGTCCGTGATGCGCGCGAGCATGAGGTTCAAGTGCGCCCGGTCTGCATCAATGCCAGCTTTTGGGACAATGTGATGGAACCTGACGGTCAGGGCGGGCTGGCGCTGCGACTGGGCTTCCGCCAAATCAAGGGCCTCAGCGAGGAAGATGCCAGCTGGCTGACAGCCGCGCGCGGCAATGGCTATCATCAGGTCGACGATGTCTGGCGCCGTGCCGGTTTGGGACCATCGGTGATCGAACGGCTGGCCGAGGCGGATGCCTTCGCCGCCTGCGACCTGACACGGCGCGAGGCATTGTGGCAGGCCAAAGCGATTGCCACAGCCAAACCCCTGCCGCTGTTCTCGCAGGATCTGGAGGGGGAGGCGCTGGATGAACCCGAGGCCTACCTGCCGAAAATGACCTTGGGCGAGCAGGTGGTCGAGGACTACGTCGCCACCCGCCTCAGCCTACGGGCGCATCCCGTCGCCCTGCTGCGGCATATTCTGACACCGGACCCGCGCGACAAAACCACCCCTGTCACATGACCCCAGAACGGGATATCGCCCCTGAACAGAGTCGAAATCGGACCACTCCAATGACCAGACCCACCCTGCCCCCACGCTTTCCTGCAACGCCGAACCAGATCAGCGCACAGGTCCACGCATTTTACGCCCGAGTGCGCGAGGACGCGGTTCTGGGGCCCGTCTTCAACAAACATGTCCACGATTGGCCCGCACATGAGGAGAAGATCGCCGCGTTCTGGCGCAACGCGATTTTGTTCGAGCGCAGTTATGACGGCAACCCGCAACGAGTCCATATCGAACGTCCCGACGTAAAGCCCGAGTTCTTCGCCCATTGGCTGGATCTGTTCGAAGAGGTAGCGACGCAGACGCTGCCCCCTGAAACCGCAACACCGTGGGTCGCGCTGGCGCGCCGCATTGGTGTGGGAATGAAGGCCGGTGTTCAATCCGCACGTCAACCCAAGGATGCACCCCCGATCCTGCGGTGATCCCGCGTCATAGCGGCCATGCAATGTTAGCGGTAAATTAAGGGCTATGCGCGCCACCAAAATGGGTTTACTCAAAGGCAAGCCACCCGCAACATACGCGGTGTGATGGCACAGTCACAACACCGAAACATCACCCGAGGCCACAAAGATGAGCACTCAGAACTCCACCCTTCGGGGACTTGGCTATGCGTTTTTGGGCTTTGCGGTCTTTGCCAGCCATGACGCGCTGATCAAGGCGCTCGGCGGCGTCTACTCGGTGATGCAGATCATCTTTTTTGCCACGCTGTTTTCCTTTGTGCCCATGGCCGTCACGATTCTGACCGACCGGACAACCGGGAACTTCCTGCCCCGCCACCCATGGCTGGTGCTGCTGCGGTCGGGCTTGATGGTCACCGCAATGTCCTGCGCGTTTTACTCCTTTTCCGTATTGCCGCTGGCCGAGGTCTATTCGCTGCTGTTCTCCTTTCCACTGATCGTGACGGTCCTGTCGATCCCCATCCTTGGCGAGGTGGTCCGCGTCCAGCGTTGGGCCGCCGTGGGCGTGGGCTTGATCGGCGTGCTGATTGTCTTACGCCCCGGCGCAACAGATATCACGCTGGGCCATCTGGCCGCCCTGATGGCTGCCTTTTGCAGCGCCTTTGCATCCGTGCTGGTGCGCAAGATCGGGAATGAGGAACGATCGGCCGTGCTGATCTTGTACCCCATGTTGTTGGCCATCGCGGTGATGAGCCTTGCACAGCCTGCCGTCTATCAACCACCATCCCTGCTGCATCTTGCGATGATGGCATTGGTAGGCGTTTTCTCGGTCATCGCCCAGCACCTGATCATTCTGGCCTATCGGGCCGCGCCCGCCGGGGTTATTGCCCCCAGTCAATATAGCCAGATCATCTGGGCCACGATTTTCGGCATGGCTTTCTTTGGTGAACGCCCGGACGTCTGGGTTGCAGTCGGTGCAAGCGTCATTATCGCATCCGGCGTCTACGTGGTGTGGCGCGAAAGCAGAACCAACACGACCTCGGCCAACACGCCCGTCCTGCGGGTGCGGTCACCTCGGTCGGATACCGGGGCGTCACGGCCAGGGGAGTAAACGTCAAATCAAAAAAAACGGCGCACTATTCCGCGCGCCGTTTTCAACCGCATTACGCGGATGTTCTCGTTTTAGAGTCTTAGTAAACAACCACCGACCGAATGCTTTCGCCTTTATGCATCAGGTCGAAGCCGTGATTGATATCGTCCAGACCCATGGTGTGGGTGATCATCGGGTCGATCTCGATCTTGCCGTCCATGTACCAGTCGACGATCTTGGGCACATCGGTTCGTCCCCGCGCGCCGCCAAAGGCGGTGCCGCGCCACGAGCGGCCAGTGACCAGCTGGAATGGGCGGGTCGAGATTTCGGCCCCCGCAGGTGCCACGCCGATGATGATCGATTCACCCCAACCTTTGTGCGCCGCTTCCAGAGCCGTGCGCATCACGCCGACATTACCGGTGGCGTCAAATGTGTAATCCGCGCCGCCTTTGGTCAGGTTCACCAGATAGGGCACCAGATCACCTTCAACTTCGGATGGGTTGACGAAATCGGTCATGCCGAACCTAGTCGCCATCTCGACTTTTGACGGGTTCAGGTCGACGCCGACGATCTGGTCCGCTCCGGCCAGACGTAGGCCCTGAATGACATTTAGGCCAATGCCGCCCAGACCGAACACGATGGCGCGACTGCCGATCTCAACCTTGGCAGTGTTGATGACCGCACCGATGCCGGTGGTGACCCCACAGCCGATGTAGCAAATCTTGTCGAAAGGCGCGTCCTCACGCACTTTGGCTAGCGCGATCTCGGGCAGAACCGTGTGGTTGGCAAAGGTCGAGCAGCCCATGTAGTGCAGGATCGGGTCACCATCCAAAGTCGTAAACCGCGAGGTTCCGTCGGGCATCAGGCCCCGGCCTTGGGTTTCGCGGATCGCCTGACACAGGTTGGTCTTGGGGTGCAGACAGTATTCGCACTCACGACATTCAGGGGTGTAGAGCGGGATCACGTGATCGCCCGGTTTCAGACTGGTGACGCCTGGACCGACGTCGACAACCACACCCGCGCCCTCGTGGCCCAGAATGGCCGGGAACAGGCCTTCGGGGTCAGCACCCGACCGGGTGAATTCGTCGGTGTGGCAAAGGCCGGTGGCCTTGATTTCGACCAGAACCTCGCCCGCCTTGGGGCCTTCGAGGTTCACATCCATCACTTCCAAAGGTTTGCCCGCCTGAATGGCGACGGCGGCACGGGTGCGCATGATCGTTGTCTCCCTGTCTTATTTGCCCCGACCCTGCGTCAATTGCAGGGTGTTTTCAACTGCGCTTTGGTGGCAGGTTGGCTAAATGTTTGATATTGCAGTAACGACATTGTCAGATGGAGAAACGCCAATGCACCGATTTATTCCCGCGCTGGTCCTGCTGGCAGGCTGTGCAGAGACGACTGCACCCGTGGAAACACCCGCCTCAACGGACGCGCCGGTTGATCTGGCCTTTTGCCTGGGCGACGATTTTGCCGATTCCATCGGCCAACCGGTTTCGACCATCCAAGCCCAGTTGCCCGAACGGTCGCGTGTTCTGGGTCCTGATGACATTGCCACACAGGATTATCGCATCGACCGGCTGAATGTTTTCGTGAACGGAGCCGGAATCATTCAACGCCTGACCTGCGGGTAAGTGTGGACTCGAGGCATGATTCTACGATAAGAACAAAATGGGAACATTTTGATGTCTGCCAATGCCAAAACGCCGAATACTCTCACTGTGGTTCCCCCGTCTGGGGGCTGAACGGCTGATCCGTGCTGCGCGGGGGCTGCATGTTGGCCCTTTGGCGGTGGTTGCGGAACAGTCGAACATGCAGGTGATCACCTCATTGAACGCAGAAGCGCAGGCCGCAGGTCTGCGTGCGGGGCAGCCCGTGCGTGATGCCCATGCCATGTGCGCGACCCTGATCACACGACACCGCAACGCCCCCGCCGAGGCCGCGTTTCTGACCGCGCTGCGCCGCTGGGCCGGCAAGTTCAGCCCATGGGTGGCTGAAGAGATCCCCGATGGTCTGATCGTCGACCTGTCGGGCTGCACGCATCTGTTCGGCGGGGAGGAGGCGCTGCTGAGCGTCATTGAAACCGATTGCGCCGATATGGGGCTAAGCGTTCAGATGGGTATCGCCGACACGTTGGGCGCAGCCTGGGCGCTGGCGCGTTATGCGGGGCAAGAGGCCACGTCTGACCGCAACGGCGACGCCATCAGCCAAGAGGCACGCGCCACCCGTGCCCGGGCAGGTAAGCGGCGGCACTGGACCAAGGGCGGGGCTGCACCGCAGGTGATGGCTCTGGGCGGTGGCGCGCGGATCGCGGCACCAGGGCAGTCTTATGGCGCGCTCAGCCCTCTGCCGATTGCGGCGCTGCGGCTGGAAGATCAGGTTGTGGCACAACTAAACCGGCTGGGCCTGCGCCGGATCGGCGATCTTTTGGGCCAACCCCGGGCTTCTCTCGCCCGACGGTTCGGGCGCGGGCTGGTGATGAGACTGGACCAAGCGATGGGCAGCGCCCCCGAGCCGGTCTCGCCCGCACGTCCGCCCCATCACTTTGCGGTGCGGATGACCCTGCCCAACCCGATCGGGTTGATCGAGGATGTGATGGCCGCCATCGACCGGGTGTTGCCCACGCTGTGCACGAAGCTGGAAGAGAAGGCGCGCGGCGTGCGTACCCTGCGGCTCGAGGCGCATCGCGCCGATCAGGCGGCTGAGATCATCGAGGTTGGTTTGGCTCGGCCCACTTACGACAAACACCGCATTCGTCCTTTGTTAGAGATGAAAATCGATAAGATCGACGCAGGCTATGGCATCGACATGCTGCGGCTTGAGGCGATCCAGACCGAACCCATCCACGCCCGCACAGTGGCCGGTCACGCCGAGGCGCGCCGTGTGGCCCGCGCGCGGCTGGAGGGCAATACAGCCGTAGATGATCTGATCGGCAAACTGGGCGCGCGGGTCGGGCTGGAGGTGATCACACGCCGCCATCCGGCCGCGTCGCATATCCCCGAAAAAACGGCACAGACTTTGGCGGCAGCATGGTCTGAACCCGCGCGCGACTGGCCTGCCCCACCGCGCCCGCGCCCCTTGCAGATGTGGCAGCCCGAGCCGGTGATGGCCGCTGAAGCCCCGGATGTTCCAGCCGCCTTTCGGTGGCGCGGGCGCGACTGGCAGTTGGCACAGGCCACCGGTCCGGAACGGATCGCACCCGAATGGTGGCTGGATGACCCCAACTGGCGCAGCGGCGTGCGTGACTACTGGGTGGTGGTCACCGAACAGGGTGAGCGACTGTGGCTGTTTTACGGCCATGGCGGCACGATGTCGGCAGGCTGGTTCTGTCAGGGGCAGTTTGGTTAAAACGCCTGATCAGACTCTATTTTCCGCGGTAGATCAGCCAATCCGGCAGGTAATCCAGCAAACGGATCACCCAAGAGAACGGTGCCGGGAAATCGGTGCGGAACCGGCCGCGCGACATCGCCCTGACCACCCGGTCCGCCGCGTCCTCGGGTGTCATCAGCATCGGCATCTTGAAAGTGTTCTTTTCAGTCAGCCGGGTCTTAATGAAGCCTGGATTGACGATCCGCACGGTTACCCCCGTGCCGGCCAGATCAAATCGCATCGTTTCAGCCAATGAGACAAGCGCCGCCTTGCTGGCCGCGTATCCGACAGCAGCCGGAAGCCCGCGATAGCCAGACAAAGACCCGATCAGGGTAATGTCGCCCTGTCCGGCCCGTAGAAACCCTGGCACCGTCTCACCCAACACACGCAGCGCGCCAAGGTAGTTCACGTCTGTCATGGACAGAACAGCTTCAGTATCCCAATCGGCCGATTTCATAGGCTCGTAGGCACCGGCATTGTAGACCAGCCCATCCACCACGCCGACATCTGCAACGGCCCGGCGCACAGCCGCCAGATCGGTCACATCAAACGGCACCGCCCGCGCGTTCGGAAGGGTTTTGCAAATCTCGGCCAATCGCGCCGCATTGCGCGCCGAGAGGATCAGTTTTGCCCCATGTCGGCTTAGCGCCTGGGCCAAAGATCGGCCCAGCCCCTCACTGGCGCCAACGATCCAATAGGTTTTTCCGTCAAAACTGCTCATGCTTGGGCCATCCGGACTGTCGGGTACATATGGCCCGGACATTGGTTTCGTGTTGTTTCAGACAATTTAAGGATTTTACGGATCGGCAACAAAGCTGGATCACGTTAACGCTCAAAAAACCAGGCAAGACATCACGATGTAACGCACGTTCAAAAAAAGTCCAACGTGATTGATCCGTACCCGCATCTGATGCGTAATCCTTTTAAATTGCCGAACTAAGGGGATCACATGTTCGACGAACCAAGGGGCGCACGCAAGAAAATCGCAATTGTAGGTGCAGGAATATCAGGCCTATCCGCAGCTTACTATCTATCCGAAGACAATGATGTAACGGTCTATGAGGCCGAGCCAAGACTGGGCGGCCATGCCCGAACGGTCATGGCTGGTAAAAACGGTGATCAACCGGTCGACACCGGTTTTATCGTGTTCAACTATTCCACCTACCCCAACCTGACCAAACTGTTCGATGAATTGAACGTTCCCGTGATCAAAAGCGAGATGAGCTTTGGCGCCACGATCGACAATGGTCGCCTCGAATACGGATTGAACAATCTGCGCACCCTGACAGCGCAAAAACGCAACCTGATGCGTCCGGCCTATTACAAGATGATTTCGGACATCCTGCGCTTTGGCAAAGAAGCCCCGGAAGCTGCCAAGAACAATGACACTACGATTGGCGAACTGATCGACGAACTACGTTTGGGCCACTGGTTCCGCCACAACTATCTGATGCCCATGTGCGGGGCGATCTGGTCTACCCCCGTCGAATTCATTGACCGCTTTCCCGCACGTTCGCTGGTGCAGTTCTTCCAAAACCATGCCTTGCTGGCCGGTGATCGGTCAAAGCAGCATCAGTGGTGGACGGTCAAAGGTGGCAGCATTGAATATGTTCGCCGGATCGAGGCTGCATTGCGCGCCCGCGGTTGCGAAATCCGCGTCGCCTCCCCCGTGCAGCATGTTCAGAGGGATGAACTAGGCGTGACCGTACTCAGCGAAGGCCAGGCTGACCTTTATGATGAGATCATCCTTGCCACCCATTCCGACCAGTCGCTGGCCATTCTGGGCGGCAACGCCACAGCCGAGGAAACAGCAGCCCTTAGCGCGATCAAGTACCAGCCCAACAAGGCCGTCTTGCATTGCGATCCCGGTCAGATGCCCAAAAGGCGGGCCTGCTGGTCCAGCTGGACCTATCGTTCACAGGCCGGAAATGTCGGCGTCACCTACTGGATGAACCGGTTGCAGAACATTCCGGACAATGATCCGATGTTTGTAACGCTCAATATTGCGGCGGATATTCCCGCAGACAAAATCTATGACGAAGTCGAATTCGCCCATCCGGTTTTCGATCAAGCCGCACTGAAGGCCCAGGGGCAAATTTGCGACATGCAGGGACAGAACAAAACGTGGTTTGCCGGTGCATATAACCGGCATGGTTTTCACGAAGACGGGATTGCCAGCGCGATGCATGTTGTCGCGCAGTTGAATGGCACCCCGCAAACCATCGGAGCTGACAATGGCGTTGCCAAAAATGACCCGGTCATCCCTGTCGCGGCCGAATAGCTCGGTCTGGTGCGTCGCTCTGCTGTCGCTGACCTTGCTGGCCCCAGTCGGGCTGGAAGCGTCAACCGTGTCGAACGAATTGCCGAACGCCGAACTGCGCGGGTCCGCCACGTTCCGTTACCTTGGCCTGCCGATCTATGACGCAAAGCTGTTCACGCCAGGCGGTGCCCCGTTCAGTTGGAGCGATGATTTCGGATTGCAGCTGACCTACCGCAAAAACCTCAAGCAGAAGGCTCTTGTCGAATCCACGCTGGACGAGATGACACGGCAAGGAAACAGCGGGCTGACACAAGCCCAGCTTGAACAGTGCTTTCAGGCTGTCAGCAAAGGCGACAGCTATCTGGCCATCTCGGAAGGGCCGAACAAGGTTGGTTTCTGGCGGAACGGGCGCAAAACCTGCACTCTGTCCGGGCCAGGCGTCAAAAATACATTCATGTCGATCTTTCTTGGCGACAACACCAGATCTGCAAGTTTTACACGCCAGTTGAAGGGACAGTGATGCTGTATCCCCGGGTCAGCCTCTATGCGCTGATGCTCGCAGCGGCGGGTATTCCCCTCTACATCCACCTGCCGCGTTTTGCTGCGGTTAACCTTGGGATTAGCCTTGGGGTGATTGGAACGGTACTGCTGTTGATCCGGCTTGTGGATCTTGTGCAAGACCCGCTGATAGGCTGGGCGATTGACCGATGGCCGGGCGGTCAATTGCTGTTCGCCGCCATGGCCGCTGTTGGGCTGGCGGTCGGCTTTCCGCTGCTCTTTGCCTTGCCACAGGGCGCAAGCGTGACATCGCTGATCCTGATCCTGATCCTGCTGTTCTCGGCCTACAGCCTCGGGACCATCCTGCTTTACGGGCGCAGCGCAACCTTGGCCAAAACACCAGACGCAAAAGAGTTAATGACACTGGCAGCCTTCCGTGAAGGTGGACAATTGGCGGGTGTTGTAATTGCCGCGAGCGCGCCTGCACTGTTCGTCGCTTTAGGGGTCGGCGCGCAGGGATATCCCGCCTTTGGGCTGTTTCTGGGCGTCCTGTCGATCGTAACCATCGCGCTGACATTCCCAATGTGGCGGCGCACGCCGATTACTGGCGAGGGCCTGTCTTTCGCAGGGCTGGGCCAGGCCGGGGCATTGCGACTATTGGCGCTGGCGTTGGTAAACAGTTTGCCGGTAGCCATCACCTCAACCCTGTTTCTCTTCTTCGTCGAAGACAGGCTGCAATTGCCGGGCAAGGCGGGTCCCCTGTTGATCCTGTTTTTCCTCAGCGCCGGCGCCAGTGTGCCGCTTTGGGCCAAGCTCAGCAATCGCATTGGTCCAAAACAGACCCTAATCATTGCTATGCCGCTGTCTATTGCCAGCTTCATAGGTGCTGCGATGTTGCCGGCGGGTGAGCTTTTGGGCTTTGCTCTGATCTGCCTTGCCTCGGGTGCGGCACTTGGTGCCGATATGGTGGTCCTGCCGGCCATGTTCTCGGTCGTTTTGACCCGCGCCGGCCTGAACGCCTCAGCCGCGTTCGGCATCTGGTCCTTTGCGGGCAAGCTGGGCCTCGCGCTTGCCGCTTTCTTTACATTGCCCCTGCTGGAACGCAGCGGCTTTTCACCTGGCCAATCAAATTCCGCCCAAGCCCTGGAAACACTCAATCTGGCTTATGCGGTACTACCCTGCATCCTGAAACTTGGCGCGTTTGGCATGGTCCTGACGTTGCCCACGGAGGTCTCAGCCAAATGAAAACGCTTGTTGTTTTACTGTTCGCCGCTCTCGCTTTGTTTATTGCCAAGAACCGGTTCCTAAGCTTCCGGTCGCAAACACCGGCCGACTACACCGGCACTGGGCCTGCATTCAAAATGAAAGAGGTACTGAACGGAGAAATCCTGTCCGAGGGGCTGATCTATGGGCCGAACGGCAAGATGTCGAACAGCTTTGTCGCCCGTATGGTTGGGAACTGGGATGGCAACACCGGCACGTTGTCCGAGCATTTCACCTATTCCAACGGCAAACAGATGACACGTAAATGGTATCTGACGCTGGGCACCGGCAATACGTTCATCGCCACGGCGGATGACATCGTCGGTGAAGGTCATGGAACAATTTCAGGATCAACTGTCAAACTTACCTACCGCATTATTCTTCCCGAGGATGCCGGCGGGCACACTTTGGACGTCACCGACTGGATGTACCTGACCGAAAACGGTGTAATCATGAACCGATCCGAGATGTGCAAGTTCGGCATCAAGGTCGCAGAGTTGATTGCCACGATGCGCCCCGCGCCCGAGGTTAAATCCGCACATGTCCCCAGTTCAAACGGCTATGATGCGGACGCAGAACAAAGGCCGCTGCAATGATCTCGCGTCGGGTCCTTGTTGCGGGCCTGGCAGTCGCCGGACTGGCCGTTCTGACTGCCTGTTCAGCCAAACCGCGCGTTCCCAAGACCTTTCTGTCTGATCGGCAGTTGAACCTTGAAGAGTTTTTTGAGGGCAAGACCGTCGCCTATGGCCAATTTCAAGATGTTCTGGGCAATATCCCGCGCCGCTTTACGGTGGATATCGACGGAACGTGGGATGGTGAAACCCTGACTCTGGTTGAGGATTTCGTCTATGATGACGGCGCCACCGAGCAGCGTGTCTGGACGCTGACCAAAACGGGCGCGGACACCTGGACTGGCACCGCCCCCGGCGTTCTGGGCACCGCCACAGGGGTCGAACGCGGCGACACGTTCAACTGGACATACAAGATCGACCTGCCGGTCAAAGAGGGCACCATACGGGTCAACTTTGACGACTGGATGTGGCTGCTGGACGATGACCGTCTGCTGAACCGAGCCTATGTGTCGCGCTATGGCGTCCGGTTGGGCGAGGTCATTCTGTTTTTTGAGAAGAAATAGACCAGCAGCAAAAGATAAGGGCAGCTCCGAAGACCTGCCCTTACGCTTTGTGATTTAGCTCAACTTAGAAGTTGAACTGAGCACCGAAGTCAGCGCGGATGCGCCCGTCTTCGTCACCCGTTTTGATTTCGCCGATACCACCACGCAGCGATGCACCGCCGCCCAGGTCGTAGATGGCGCCAATACCGATATTGCGGGTATCGTTGTCAGCCGAACCGTCACCGTAAGCAAACTGCAGGGTGGTTGCGGCGCCGAGATTGTATGCCAGCGACAGACCGTATGCGGTACCGTTCTCGGCATCATCAACAACGTCATCGTCCGCAACAAACAGAGTACCCGAGAAGTCACCGAATTCTGCACCCAGGGTCAGAACGGTCAGCGACTGCTTTTCGCTCGCGCTGTTCACGTTCGCCTTGGTCTGACCATAGGCCAGTGCAGCGGTGATGTTGTTGAAGGTGTAAGTTGCACTGACGTCCCAGCGGTCTGCGTCCTGCGCAACACCGTCAAAAGCAATCGTTGCCTGGTCATATGACGCGCCGAATGCGAAATCGCCAACTGCGTACTGGAAGAACACAGCATTCGCGCCTGAACCGGTCGAGGTGTACTCCAGGAAGCTGTAGTTCACACCCGAATACTGACCCAGAAACTCTTCCAGGCCCGGTTCGTTACCGAAGTAGTTTGCCAGGTTGTCAAAGGAACCTGCAACGTTGCCAGCGTCAACACGCAGACCACCGTAGATGACCGAGAAGCGTGCGCCGTTCAGTCCCGCGCTGTTCTGTTCGCCGTTGCCGGAATCGTCATCAGCCTGCAGACGCACACGTGCCTGGAACTCAACGCCGCCATCGGTTTCTGCGGTGCCGTCGATGTTCAGGCGGAAACGCGAGACCAGGATGGTGTTGTCGGTGTCGACGTTCGCGGTGCCATCAGCGACGATGTCGCCGTTTGCATCCGTGGTAAAGTTGTTAACAGTGCCGGTGCGATCTTCTTGGTAGCCAATACCAAAACGACCGTAGCCGCTGAATTTAACGTCGGCCGCTGCAACGCTTGCAGTTGCAATCAGAGCCGTCGATGCAATGAGAAGATTTTTCATGGTAAACCCACAAGTTTTGAGAGGAGTGCAGCCGCTAGGGCGACTGCTGGCCTACTCGGACAAATTCCGAGCGTGCGCAATGGTTTCGCTGCATTTCATTCTGGGCAAGGTTGGTATTTGTTGCATCTTTGCAAATGCAGAATACCGCACGAAACCCAATTTCCTGAGTATTTACGTATGTTTCGCGATCAGCAGTGTTTCGTTACAAAAAGTTGATCAAAGAAATGCGACGATGCCCCTTTAAATGCCAAAAAACGTACATGTTTGCAATTGAGACTTCCCGGGGGCTGACCCCACCTTCCGAAAATGGGCAGATTCGGGCAAAATCCCGCTCAAAACAGGTTCTGTGATGGGTAAATCGGATGATGAAACCCACCAATCAATTGCTGGTGTAGAAGAAAGACAGCTTGCGGCTGACCCCACCTGGCGGCAGCGGAAAGGGCGAAGCCGCCTGCACTTGCGCCCTTGCGGCCCGGTCAACATCGGACGACCCTGAACTGTCGATGACATCGACCCAGGCCAGCGTGCCATCGGGATTGATTTCGAAAAACACCTTGGCGAATCCCCGGGCAGCAACAAATACCGGGGGTGCGCGGTTCAGGTGGACCAAGACCTCACCCGCATAATTGGTAGTGTCCGAATTGCCGGGGCCACGCCCGCCCGAACGGCTGCCACTACTGCCAGACGTGAAGGCATCCAACCCTTCCCGCCGATAGGCGTAAAGGGGCGATTCAACCACCTCTGACGGAAACTGCAACTCGCTGAAGTCCCGCGCACCATTCAGCACGCCCCGCCGTTCCGGCGTCGGTTGGCGTTCAGGGCGCTGCGGCCGGATCGAAGACGTCACGGCCAGTTCTGTCACGTCTTCATTTGCATCCTGTTCGGTTGGATCAACCGGATCATCCGGCTCAATCGCCTCGGACTCCAACGGTACAACAGGGATCGCGGCCTCGGGCGACGGGTTGACCGGCAGCGCCGCCAGCTCTTGCGGTTGGGGCGATACGGGCTGGACCTCGGTCGCGACCTCTGGCTCGACCGCGACTGCCTCGGGGATTCCTTCGGGCACATCGGTCGCTGTTTCCGCCTCGACCGGCGGGGTTTCGTCGACATCTTCGCTGGCGGCGGCATCGCCTTCGGATGTGTTTTCGGTCTCTGCCACATCAGGCTCAACCGGTTCCGTGGCAGTCGGCTGGACCACTTCGGATTCGCCGATATCAGGCGCGTAAACCTCCTGCGGGTTTTCAGACGCCACAAGCGCCTCACTGACCGGGATTTCCGGTTCCTCAGGCAGCCTTTCAACCGGTGGCTCTGGTGCCTCGGCCGGTTCAGGTTCAATCGGTTCGGCGACAACCTCGGCAAGATCCTCGAATGTCGTGCTTAGCTCAATTGATTCAGGCGCTTGGCCGCCTGGCGCGTCTTCTGCAAGCCGCTGCCCGGTCACGCTTAACCCCATCAGGTGCAAAAACAGCGACACCAGAATGGCCACCACCGCAATCATAACCGACCGGCGGATCATTCCAGCGCCTTCTCGGTCACAACAAAGACGGATGACGCGCCCAGACGGCGTAAAGCACCGGTCACCTCGATCAGACGCGGGCCCGGTGCGTTTCGGTCGGGCACGATGCGCACGGCTTCGTCCCCTTGGCCACGCATATGCGCTTCGGGATCTGTTGGCGTTCCACGATAGCTCAGCGTGCCGTCGGCGTGCAGGATCAGCGCATCAGGTGGCTCGCGCCCTTCAAGGTCTGCGGTGTTCACGAGCTCAAGATCCGGATCCAACGGCGGGGCCAGCGTGCCGGTGAGCAGGAAAAAGATTAGCATCAGGAAAACGACGTTGATTAGGGCAATCGTCGAGTCGCGTCTGCGTTTGGGGCGCCTGTACTTGATCATTCCAGCACCAGAACGCTTAACCCGTCACGCCCGCGCAGCCGGACCAATACGTCGATGACACGCTGCGCCGTTGTATCCGGGTCCAAACTGACCAGAACCTGCCCGGCCTCCAATTGCGTTTCCAGATCATTGAGAGAGACCGTTTGCCCGTTCAGCACCAGCCGTTCCGCCCCCAACTGCAGGAACAACCGCTCGGTCGGTGTCGCCGAAGTCGTACTGCCGCCCACTGCATTGCTCAGCTCGATCTCGCCATATTTGGCAAAGGTCGAGGTCAACATGAAGAACAGCAACAGCAGGAAAATCACGTCGATGAGCGGAGTCATCGACATGGGACGCCGTACGAAGGGTGCGGTGTTACGCATGTCCGGGGGCGGTCGCCACAGCCCGCACATCGTCGGCCTGTGGAACGGCCTGCCCCGGCACCAGAATTGTGCGCAGCGCCTTGTCCGCAAAGACCCGTTCGCGCGCCGTGCGACTTTCGAACCAGGACAACAGCATCGAGGTCGGCATCGCCACGGCAAGCCCCACAGCCGTTGTCAGCAGGGCAACCCAGATACCTCCGGCAAGCAGGGATGGGTCGACAGACGACCCAGCGGATTGCAGGCTGCGAAACGCCTCAATCATCCCCAGGACCGTGCCGAACAGACCCAGAAGCGGCGCAAGCTGCGCCACGGTGTCCAGCAGTCGGAAGCCGCGTTCAAGCCCGGCAAGCGCCAGACCGGCCTCGGCATCCAGCCGTTGGTCCAGACCCGGCGTATCTGAGGCATTCATCGCAACCCGTACCAGGGGGGCAAGGTAACTGCGGCTTTTGTCCAGACGGGCGTGGGCGGTTTTCGGATCGCCCGCATCCCAGGCAGCCAACGCCTCGGACAACACCCGGTGACGCCCGACCCCGGATGCTGCGAATTGCCAGAGTTTGTAAAGCGTGACCGCAACGGTCACCACCGACATCGCGATCAGGATCGCAACAACAGGCCCGCCCAGATCAAGGATTTCGCGCAATGCATCAAAGGGGCTCATCCAATCAACTCCACATCTGTTCGGCTTTGCAGTTTCAAGGCCTCGTGACAGACCTGACTGTCCGATCCGGCAACAACGCAGGTATTTGCACCGTTGATCAAGGCTCTACCAACAGCGCCGCATGTCATGCCGGGAAGATCGAACTGGCGTACGCGTGGTCGATCGACAGGCAGATCACGAAAATTGAATAATGATAGGCTGACCACACTACCAGAGGCATCGAAAATTACGGTTTCATAGCTAACAGCATCAATTGCTGCGCCTGTTTTGTTTTCGATCACAAAGGTCAACCTACATGCCTGGCCAACATCCTGAACCGTATTGAGTTCCATGATCAAACCGGTCGGTTTGTTTTCCTCTGACTGGGCCAATGCTGCTATTGGCAAAGAGCAAAAGCTAAGAAAAACAAGTGCCGAACGGAGAAACAACATTGACACGCTCCTAGTTAATCAATGCGGAAATCTATAGACGGCAAGGCTCCGCTGCTGCTGGAGTACACATAGTCAAGACAGCAAGAGTGTCAAAGAGTTTCAACAGCTTTTCAAAGGCCCACGATCCGGTGCTCCGAGAACTTAGGTTTTATTGCGTGGGTCAGTCAGGCAGAGTTGCAAACGCGCAGGCCACCAGCCATTCCATCGCATTCGACTTGATCCCATGTTCGGCCGCGATTGCAATACTGCGGCTTTCAAAAATCTGTGTGTAGATAGGCCAGGCTTCCTGATTGGGTGGGTAGAACGCTCCGGCGGTCTTACGCTGTTCCCATTCATACAACTTCCCCCCCGCTACGCCGAAACTGATCTGTCCGGGGATTTTTTTGCCACTGAGTTCGTCCGTAAAGAGCGGGTCAGAAAATTCCCGATGCCCCAGCCCTTGCACGAAACTCACGTTGGCGGGGTTACATCCCAGTCCGAACCACATTCCCTCAACTGCAGCGTTATGCACCTCCGTGGTCGCCTCACCTTCTGACGCGAAGTACATTGCCATTTGCCCCGCCCGCCAGTTCGAACCGGGGCCAAAGCGTAGCCATCCCAGGCCCCAGGGATAAGCGGCAGTGTTGTGCAGCCCGAAGTCGCGCCCCATGCGCTTACCGTTCAGGGCGCGCTGCTTGATCCACCCTTCGATGGTTCCAACGATCGCGGCATTAACCTCTCGACCCTCGCGCGCGGCTCGCACATATTCAAGATAAGCGGCCGGAAACACTTCTTTTTTTAATGAAGAGTCTGGCTTCTCGGCTTGCGGCACGAAAGGGTTTTGGTCTTCAAATACCTTGCGCGCTTGAAGATCTCCGCTAGCTCGGTAGACAGTTGCGGCCGCGGCGATACGGATCTGGTTAACTCTACTAAGTGCAGAGTCAGAAAACCCGTCGGTTGGCTGTTGTTCAGCCCAAAGCCAAGCGCGTGTTGCCTCAGCGACGATGGCACTTCCTAGAACGGTATCGCCGCAGACATGATGGATCACATGGCCCAGCTTTGCAGCCCCATAAGCAAAACGATAAGCAGCCCAATCCTCTGGGCCATATGCATATGCTTTCTGAACAGGGTTCCATGATACTGAGCCCAGAATTCCGCTGATGGAATACTCGACCCCTCCGATAATCGCACCATTTTCGTGCTGAGTTCGACGCCACAGCGATGCCCCCCAAAGTGCCTCGTGGATCAGATCAGGCAGAACGGTTTCGCCGTCACCCCTATCGTCATCGTCTTTGCGCGATGCGACATCTGCGTGCGAGAAGGTTTTTTTGCTTTCCGGAAGGTTCAGGTTCAGACTGCGACAATGGGGGAAGGTCTCGACGATATCGGCCATGTGGAAGACGACATCCATATGTTGAATGCGCCGATCCCAATCCCCGGCATCATGCCAACCGCCCCAAGCTTTGGGGTTGGCCTTCATAGATGAGCGCTCGGGTGCCGTGTCTGACCCGCCCAGAGTATTTACATTTTCTGACAGCGCTTTTGGGGCCCGCACCTTGCCGTAGCCATCCCTCATATTCCCAAGCTTCAAATCCGTCTGCCAGACCGTCAGCCCATCTGCCGGATGCCCGTTGCGGGGACGGGTTCGGCCCTCACCATAAGGTGCGGCGATCTCACAGCCAGACCTTTGATGGAAATACCATCGGGCAGCCAGGCGGAGCGCTTCATCATAGGCCGCTAGGGATACGTTGAACGGGAATGACCGCCCTAATCCAGATACCTGAATCTGGTATTCACCATCAAGTTCAAGGTCGGAGAAGTCGGCCTCATAAATACTGCAACCATTGAAGTTAAGGCCATTCCGATGTGGTTCTTCGGAGGGTTTGGCCAAGGTCAAACGACCCGATCGAACAACGGCGCCATTTTGCGTAGATACCAAGCTCCATTCAGTTGCGGGTGACAACAATGCATCAGTGCTGCCATTTTTGCCGACCTGATCCTGTCCCAGCCAACTGCCGACATAAGCCTTTTTGGGCCCGGTCAAAGGATAGCCCGCCTGACACACATGGATGGATTCACTGAATACGTCTGGGTCTTTTACATATTCAGTCTCGGCAAAGGATGGACCCGTGATGCTCAGAACAGCACCTTGAGGAATGGCGCGGTCAAGTTCAAATGTCACCAAATGCCGCTTGGTGCTTTCCCACCGACGATCAGCAACGGCTAGCGTGCGAATGGGCGAAGACTTGCGCCAGAGACCGACAATGCCCGCTGGCTGTCCGTCAATCAGAACACGCCAGTTGTCGGTTCGATCCGCCGCTGCCTGCGGCTGAATCGCAGAGTTACCGATGCGAAAACCGTCCTTCCGACTTTGCTCCTGAACCTTAGGCCAGGCAGTAAATATTTGCGGCGCTGTGGTATGCGCATCGCCCGAGAAATAGCCCGGCAATCCGTTCAGCTTGCCGGACGCACCAAACCCGTTTGTCGGGTCCGGTGACCAGCGAACCCGGTCGGAACGCAACACTTCGACCGGGGTCGACATGTCCAACATCGTGTCTATCACCGTCAATTGGAACCCATTCTCTCCGACATATCCAATATCGGCCTTGTCGGCGGCGGCCGCTGTAAAACTGGGCGCTAGCGTAACCACAATTGGCGCGGCGGCCACCGCCGTGCCCCGCAACAAAAATGCCCGCCGTGAAAGTTGCATTTGCCCCATCCTCTCCATAGGCGCGAGAAAGCCCCTAGCCTAAGCTTACACCCTTCGATCCAAACTGCGCATGAACCTATAGATCAGTTTTGGGCGAAACAGGCTGTCAGGATACATAAACATCCCACAGACGCCCTCCAACAGCGCTAGTGGTTTGCGCCCATACTGATATTGGTTCCGAACCCCGGACCAGAAGATATCAATCTTCCGCGCACGCAGCAGGAATCGCAACCGCGACCCGAAGGCTTGCCGCATTGCCGGGTTGGCTGAAACCTTTTCGATGCACGGCACTCGCCGGGCAAAAGCGGGATCACGGGCTCTGAAGTTCGCTCCGCTGGCCACCTGCCGATAATACAAAAGTGGCGGTCCTTCGACTACGGCGAACCCTCCGATCAAAGCGACACGGCACCAGAACTCCCAATCCTCGCCATACACGAGGTCTTCTTCATAACCGCCGGACTGCCGCGCTGCATCGGCTTTCATCGCAAGCGCACCGCCATTCACCACGTAGTTTTTACGCAACAACACAGCCAATTGGTCCTTGCTAGGAACAAGTAAGCGGTTGTCCGCGCCATTCATCTCCTGACCCACGGTGTTGATCCGTTGAACACCGGCGATGGCTGCAACGGCGTCGGACGTTGCCAGCACATCCGAGTATCTTTGCAACGCTTCAGGGTGCAGCAAATCGTCCGCATCCAAAAACAGCACGAACTTTCCGAGCGCTAAACTCAAACCTAGGTTGCGGGCCGCACCGACACCTTTGGCCCGGCCAGTCACTGGGGTAAAACGCACGTCGCGCATAGCGAAACGCTCCAAGATCTCACGGGTGTCGTCTGTCGAGCCATCGTCAATACACAAAACTTCGAATTCCGTCATTGTTTGCCGGCATACGCTTTGTAGCGTTTCCTCGACATAGCGCTCCATATTCCGAGCGGGAATGATGATCGAAAACTCAGGTTTTGAGTTGTCCATTTCAGCCCCCTCCTGCTCGGTCCAAGCGGACGGCAGCTGTATTGTATTCGTCGAAACGGATCTGCAAAAAGGCCGCCAACATCCCGGTCCCACGATAAATTTCGAGCGCTCCTTTACAGCATCTTGCCTTTGACCCGAAACCAAGGAAAACGCACATCACAAGCCCCCAACCTATAGCCGCAAAACCTTTTACAACACGTATCGGTATTCCCTTGCGACGGATTTGAGCTATCCGCGCCAGTGTATGCCCCATGCGAAACCAACGACGCCTGAGCCAATGCATCGTCGCCCGGTGAGCTGGGATATGATCCCAGACCAGAGCCTGCGCAGCAGCGCGGATAGTTCCGCCCGATTCGATCCGAAGTCGCGAAAAAAACTCCTCATCCTCTCCGCCAGTGGTGTTAAAGCGGGCGTCGAACCTCATGGTCTGTTTTCTAATGATGGCAGCATCCGCCATTGAATTGTTGGTGGCAGCTGATGGAAGTTCAGCCCCCTGCTCATAGGGACCCATTCGGAACAGGTTCAGTTGTTCGACCCAAGCGGGTGGGGCTTCGTCGTAACGCGGTTCGACAGCTCCCTGAACCGCAACAGTGTTTGGTAAAATCATGGTTCCTAATAACTCTGCCAACCAGTTTTCAGAGGCGGTTTCATCATCATCAAGAAATGCAAAATAGTCCGCATCCGGAGGGGCCTCGGCCAATGTCCGGTTGCGCGCCGATACAATCCCGCGTTCGTGTTCCAGAACGTAAATCACTGGCCAACATGACAAATCCTGAATTTCGCCCAGAACCGAACGGGCCGTCGTAGCTGGAGCGTTGTCTGCAATCACGAGCGTTACGCGCACATCGCGGGCGCCAAGCTGCTGATCGTTCAGGCTGTCAATCAATGCCCGCAATCCCTGTGGACGTTTATAGGTCGCTATACAGATCGCAACGTGGGTTCCCGCCTGAGATCGTGCGTCAACGCTCATAACCGACCATCTCTAGCGCATGCCCTGCTATTCTGTCGAACCTCGCCTTTTTTCCGTCTGACCATGATGCCCAGCGCTTGATCGGGTTGAAATCCACTGACTTGGTCTCTGGTTGCCAGCGCTCTTGATCCGAAGCCTTCGAGCGGGACGATCCACGAACGGGCATCTTGTCGATTTCATCCCAAGGGAACACGGCTTCATCCAACCCAATATGATACAAGGTTTTTCTTACGTATTCATGCGTATCGGCAAGGATATCTTCGTAGCGGACGACCATTGTATCGTCGTTACGGTTCAGGCCACCTTCGGCAAATGTCATGATGGCCTCGGCACCCAAACGCCATTCATCCGCCAGTTGGCGGAAATTTTTGCTCGTAAGTGAAAACCGAGAAAATGTCTTGAGCGAAGAGTCAACGACATCACGCCCGTCCCGAATGCACAGGATGATCTTTGCATCGGGAAAGATGTACCGCGCCAGTGACAGGTCATGAACGTGGGGGCATTTCAGCAATATGTTCTTACCATCAACCTGCGCTTGCAGTTCTCTGAACCAGCTGCCAGCAAGCATGGCCAGCACGTCATACTGGCCCAAGACTTCTTCGTTTCTTGGGAAGTATCGCAAGAAATCCCGAGTAAAAGCCGCAGCATCCCCAGCCGCGTGCAATAGAGGGAACTCATATAGACGACCCGGATCAGCCCCAACATCAGGGTGCATTGCGATGAGGTCGCGCAAGAAATTGGTGCCTGATCGCGGCATCACACCAAGCACTAAAACCGGAGTCTCGATGCTGCCACGCGCTTTTCGAGCTAATGTGGCAAGCTTCTCCCCTTTCTCCGGAGAGATAACCGGCAGAAAATCCTCGCTATCCAGAAAGCGCGCGCCCAGCAAACGCCGGGTCATCCGCACCACTTGGTTCAAGCGCATATCTCCAGCCATGTTCAAAGTGTTTGATACGCTCATAATTCACTCATTCGCTGCAGAATTGACAAAACTCATATCGCGCCAGGTCGGCCAGGGTAGAACCGCACGCCCAGTAAGTTGCGCCACATACTTAACATCTGATCGGAAATGCTCGACCAGCATCTCCCGCATTTCTGGCGTCGGAGGTGCTACCTTCGTCTTCAAGTGTTGCTTGTTCATCGAAATAGCCTGCTTGAGCCCAGGCGCTTTTTTGAGGTTTTTCACCAGATCCTGCATCCCCAGCGAGCGCATCGCATCCCCTCCGTAGCGCAGCGTTTTTTGAACTACTGGGTAAAGGTAAGTTACGTTTTCGTGATGCCGTTCTGTGAGTGACGCTGGGTGCCGTTTGGGTTCAACACCAAGATGACCACACACTTGCTCATAAATTACATTTGGATTCGACGCGATGTCCTCGGAAAACAAAACGAGCAGAGCATCGCGATCGAAATTCGCCAGCCAGGTCTCTAGAACAGCCTTGTATTGGCTTTGTAGTGAATATGCAGGATTTCGTTTCCAAGCGGCTTCGAATGTTGTTTCTGGTGGGATATGGCCTTTGCGGATCTCGTGCATATGGTTCGAAAATGCCCGTTCGATTGGGTCTCGCAATATGCATATAAGCTTCAGATCCGGGCTATACTGGGCTGCGCGTTCAGCGGCGTCACGACTAAAGAAGTAAGTCGGCGAGCACTCACCCTTGATCGCATTTTCAGAACTGCCATGGAAATAGCTCTCGTACCATGTGTATCCACGGTCATAATTCGCCGTAAAAAAATTAAGCTCCTTGGGCTCGCTGGTCGCAATCAATGGATGCTCTGAGAGAACATGATGCAACCAAGTGGTTGCAGCTTTCTGCGCGCCAATTCCTATGAAATCCACTTTCGACACATGAATTCCCTTCTGAACAACTCAACCCACTAACAAGACAAGGGAAAAAGCCCCGAGCCTTTTTAACAATTCACTTTAACTTCAAAATATCTTTCTTAAGAACCACGCTGATCGTATGGGGGTACCTGCGAAAATGCCTCTTTCGAATGTGACCGGGGCCAGTCGCGGTACGGTGAAGCCATTCCAATCCGATTTTTTGCATCCAAACAGGCGCGCGCGCATAGTCTCCGACCACATAATGAAAGCAACCGCCGCATGTCACGATCCAAGCGCAATGCTCCAGACGAGGCGTAATTTCGAGTGAAAAGAGTTGCTCCTTTGGCTTACCCAACCCAACCCAAAGAACATCGGCCTTACTGTCATTGATGTCAGCGACAACCGCGTCAACTTCAGACTCGTCAAAATAGCCGTTCCTCCGACCTGCTATGGTCAAGCCAGGATGAAGCTCAATCAGCTTTTCAGCGCAGGAACGGTTGATCTCTTCCGTGCCACCCAACAGATAGTAACTGATATCATGCTTAACGGCAGGTCCGGCTGCTGTGTGGATGAAATCTGTTGTCGCCGTGCGCTCTGGTATTGGCTTCGAACCTCGCGCAAATTTGGAAGCCCAGACAACGATCTGACCATCCGCATGCACTATGTCCGCAGAATTAATTGCCTTGGCAAATTGCGGGTCCTTTTCGTACAGCGAGATACCGTATGCATTAGCATCGAAAACAGTCAATGCGCGTTGAGCCTCACCGCTTCGCCGGCGTTTGACATCTTCGACCATCGCTGAGCTAAGTTCGGTATCGCTGACAAGCGCAACTGGCATCCCACTTACAATCACATGTGGCAAGCGCATCTTCAGAACTCGCTCCATCGTTACTCACTCTCAAAACAAATAGTACAAATACTTCTAACTTGAGCAACACTATCAAAGACCGCATTTTTTTTGAAACTAAAATTGCTCTCTGATCCGGTATTGATCTTGGATGCGCTGACAAGGTCAGCAATCAAAGCCGGCACTTTTCGATTTTGGCTTCAATATGAGCGATTCCGATACATTGTTTTTGGTAAATACAGTTTTTTCTGTTGCCGTCGCCCGTAAACCCTTATTGTCCAGTTATCGTTGTTTGAGATTGTTTATTGTTATGACTGATCAGTACCGAAAAGTTTTGGACGCAGAGCTTTCCGGTTTAGGCGTTGCTCCGGCAGGAGACCCTGAACTGCGAGTGATTTCGAGTATTGCTTGGGCGATCAGACGCTCGATCGGTTGGATTTTCCTGGCAGCCTTTGCAGTCGCGTTTGCCGCCTATGTTCTGACCTACACTTCCGATACCAAATACACCTCGAGTGCGAAGGTGATGATCGACACCCGCGTCCAAACCGAGACGCAGTTCACGACACAAGTGTCCGGACTTCCATTGTCATTGACCTCTTTGGAGAGTGAGCTTGAACTGCTGCGCTCCACCGACATCATCGAAAGCGTTGTTGATCGTCTGCAATTGCAAGACGACCCCGAGTTTTCGGGCGCGGAAGCTGGGTTTTCCCTAAACCCAATCTCGTGGGCCCGCAGCTTGAAAGATGTGATTGTGAACGCGATCGGCGGAGACAATGGTGCGGCAGGCGATCTAGAACCCGAGGAACTGCGTGAAATTCAGCGCGCGGCAACTGTTGAAAAACTTCTTGAATCCAGGCAGGTAGAGCAGATCGGGGAGATATCAGCGGTTTACAGGATTAGCGTCACTTCAAAGTCCCCGCAAAAAGCAGCAAGTATCGCAAACTACTTGGCCTCTGAATACTTGACTGTTCTTACGCGAATGAAGCGCGATGACCTTGACCAGGCACAGCAATGGTTGTCGACACGGATTAACCAGATTCGCGAGGATCTTAATGTTCTAAGCTCCGAACTGGAGTCGCATTCGATCGAGACACCGTTCTCGCCTGAGGAATATGCAACGATCAAAGCGCAACGCATCAAATCAGAGAAACGGGCGCAGCTGGTTGACGCAGAGATCGTCGCGCAGGACGGGCACCTCAGTACCATTCAAAACCTGATCAACGAGGGAAAAACACAGGAAGCCATTTATTTTGCTTCCGAAGTCGGTTTGATATTCCCTTCTGAAGCAATGGACACACCGGAGGAACAGGCCGAAGTGCTGGACACCGGAGTCAAGGCTCTGGAAACCAAACTAGAGGTCCTCAACGGCCAGAAGGTAACCCTCGAAAAGAGCATTGAAACCTTCAAGGAACAGCAGGTGCGTCAGGTCCAGCACGCTTCGATCACGAAGAGGATAGAAAATGAGATCCTTGTCGTTGAGACAATCTACAGGGACTTTGTTGCCCAACTTGGTCGCAGAGCCGAGCAAAGGAATTACCTTGATGCGGGAGCCCATATTATTGAACGGGCTCGCGTGTCCGTTGACCCATCTGCCCCCAAGAGGTCGTCCGTCGCTCTAACGACCATGTTTGCGGTTATCTTCTTGGGCCTCGGTTTTACCGTGGTTCGCGAACTGCTGCAAAAGCGCCTGAGAACCACGTTTGAATTGGAGAACACAACGGGAGTAAAGCTTTCGGCGATCATTCCGGAGGTCAAAAACGAACCGCCGTTCGAAACTTTCTTTATGAACAACGGAAAGCTTGATCCGACGTTGATGCACTACGGCCGAAAACTTTTGGCCAGCAGCGCCATCGGCCTGCGAACAATGCGACCCGATGACGAAACTGCGACACCGCAGTCGGCCGATTTATTTGCCAAAAACTCGGACAACAAGCATAGAAAGCGGGTCGCCGAAGAAGGATGTACTATCTTATCTGGTGCAGCGGCTTTGCCAGATGAGGGAAATACCTCAACTCTTCTTCTGATCGGATCGGTGTGTGCGCAAGCAGGATATCGAACGCTAATCATCGATTGTGATACATTAACGTCCACTTATCGCGACCTGTCTCAGATGACAGCAGAGTCGCTGAAACTTGCGACAACTCATCCTCTTTCACTGGAAAACTATATCGTTGGAACTCCTCAGGATGGTCTGGACATCCTTCCCTTGATCGGTGCCCAAGAGAACGAAGGTCAAATAAAGTCCGTGGAGGACTTTCTGTGTTCTACAGCTTTTGTTAGCCTACTCCGTTCACTTTCCGGAACCTACAATACCATCCTTCTGGATACGCCGCCGCTGTTGAGCGCAGTGGAATCAGGCTATCTATCGCAGCTCTCTGATCGAGTGATCCTGTTTGTTCGATGGAACGACACGCGGCGAAAGTCCATCCTTCAAGCCATGCGTGAACTTGAGAACGCCGGTGTACGACCCTCAGCCTTAGTCGCTACACGCGTAGACATGAAACGCGTCAAGCTCTACGGGGATCCAATTCTTGGGTAATCGCATTTAATGGTATTGCTGGGCACGCAGTTCACTAAAGTTTTTTGATATGGTTAGCGAAAGATCTGGCGCTCGCCAATCAGCACACTAATTTGCGAACTGTTGTCTGATCTCGGAATGCCACCGTCGACGCCATTCCTCATTGATGCGCTCGAAGCCTTCCAGCCGTTGCAGGGCAGCATCCCGCAGCATTTCACGAGTTTCATCGGGCATAAACATCTTCTTACCCTTAAAAACCCTAGGCGGTGCGTCGACTGCCGCGATCCGCTTCACAGCACCCTTCGCCGGGTCAACGAAGCTGACAATGCGGCTAAGTACTTCCGCCGGGTCCGCGCTCAGGCTTTCCAAGTAATCTATAATCACATTATCGGGGCCATAGGCGTTCTGCCACCTTTCAACCAGATCGACATAGCGCCGGCAAATATTCATCTGATACTCGACTTTTTCCCTGTAAAATGCGACCTCATCATCGATTCTGACAGCACGAGTGGACATTCGACAATGCGACCACAATTGCTCAAAAGGGTTTCGCAGAAGGATCACTATTTTCAAGTTCGGTAAATGTTTTTTGAGGTTTTGAACCTCGTCGTCGTCAAGCATATGGTAACAAGGCGAGATGTCACCGCTTATTCGGTTCTTTGGAAAAAGGTTAAGATACCAGTCCAGGTCCCGCTGAGCGGTAGCAAAACTGACAGCCCAGTTTAAGCGCTTTAGATCCTCTTTCCCTGTTGCAACTTGTTTGGCTATCTGAGCAACTGCGCGGCGCTCTTGACGGGCCGCCCAGTGTTTCGAGAACAGAAAGTTCCTGAGACCCCCATCGTAGCCGATTTTATTGTGCGCAAAAAATTTGATTTCTTTTACAGGTGACACGTAAATCTCGGTACGTTCCTTAAATAGAACCTGCAGGGTCGATGTACCGCATTTTGGCATCCCGATGCACAGAAAATCGGGTCCGCGCCGAGACCTGATCGTCGCACTCATGTTTGTTTCATAACCCATTTCAGACGCCTACTGCCGTATGACGTCGCATACCCGTCAGGTTTTTTCGAACGTCAGTCCAACAAATTGGGGCACCGGGTTGCTGAACTCTCGGGCCTAAATACGCTGGAGGAATTGTACACAAATGCATAAACTTAACTCGTCAACTTTGAACTCATAAAATTTGGATTTGATGATCTACTAACTCACGTTCTATGGGCATTACGTAGCCAGAATCTCGCTACGCTCACTCGGTAAGTGGTGCATCTTCGGTGATTTCCTGAACAGAAATCTCCAGACTGTCACCCGGTCGCAATTGCGCCAGTTTGTCTGCGACAAGTTGCTGAAGCTGGCCGTCTTCGGTTCGAAAAATTGTGACCGTATAGTCGATATCGGTTATGAGGCTTTCCGTTCCAATCTCATTGGATGCACCTGCCAAGTATTTCGAAATTGTGTCCAATTGATGCTTGGCGTCGCGTACGGATAGGCTTGCAACCCGGCGCTCTTGCAGCAATCTCAACGTCCGTTCTTGTTCGAATTGTTCCTCATCGCGGATTAGCCGGGTCAAAATGAGACTGGTTCCCGCCAGATCTTCTTCAACTTCCAGCAGGCGCGTCGCGGACAACACCGTTGTACGACGCGTATCCGCGAGCCGCGATCCGGGTGCTAATCCTTTGTCGACCAAACTGACCACGCGAGCCTCTTCTTCTTCATCAGCTTCCAACGCCTTCGCCAGTTCAGTTATTTGCTCTTCCAGAATTCTGACTCTCTCGGCCGCCTGCTGTCTCGCATCTTCAAAGAACTCGCGTTCACCGGCCTCGTTTTCCTGGTTGATACTGCGGATCCTGATTTGCTCGGCGATCAATTCGGCCAGAACACTAGGCGATACTGTGACGGACTCGGGAACTGGCGGCTCAAGATCCATGTCCTGTGCGAGTTCACTCGAGCTGCGCCAAGATTGGACAAGCGCTTGCGCATGCTGCAGGGCAGCCTGACCATACGCAGTCTGCCAGCGCAGCAACTGGATTGGGTCGATTGTCACATCATCGGCCAGCAACATGCTGCGGACCCCACCCGCCAAGGCGACAGCCTCGCGCACGGTTATTGCTGGTCTGTAGTCTATTTCGCCGGTTCGAGCGACGTCGCCGCCGATTATGATGGGCCGGTATCCATTTCGAGCAATCTCAATCTCATCACCAGCGAGCTGGATTATGTAGATGTCGCCGTTAAGGTCGTACTGTTTGACGATTTTACCTGCGGCATCTTGCCGGACGAGCAGTTCCAGTCTCTCCAGAGATAGCCCTTGCGCACGAAATTGCCCCAGCCATTTCAGGTTTACATCGCCATGAGCGTCTATTGTGGCGTCAAAGGACAGGTCATCCAGCCCCGTTAGCGAAACGCTGACTTGATCTCCTGGTTCAAGGTCAAAGTCCGCCATCGCCGCTGTGGCTAGCATAAGGCAGGACAAACCAAGTGCGCATGCTGTGAATAGCTTCGACAAGTACCGGATCGGTTCAAGCATCCCAAACCACCTTTGCTACTTAATCTTCTCACCCATTAAGCCAAAATAAGCTCAGTCAAGGGCTCCGAATTCACTGTCCTGTTCCGTTGCACACCACACCAATGGTTCGAAACAAAATCTTAAGGTCGAACCAGAAGCCGACTTTTCGCACATACTCACTGTCGAAGATTGCGCGATGAGCAAACTCGACATCGTTGCGTTCGGACACCTGCCATGGACCGGTAATTCCTGGCTTCATCAGGGTGTAATCCCCGCCCGGATACAGCTTCCGCTGCTCCGGCATCATCGGCCGCGGGCCAACAAGGCTCATGTCGCCGATCAAGACATTCCAAAGTTGAGGCAGCTCATCCAAAGACGTCGCTCTAATAAAACGGCCAAATTTTGTAATGCGGGGATCGTTGTCCAGCTTCTGCTTTGTTTCCCATTCGACAACAGCAGATTCATTTTCAGCCAAATGTTGCCGCATAATTTCATCCGCGTCTTCGACCATCGAGCGGAATTTCAGGAAATCAAATTCGTCACCACCGATACCAATTCGTTTCTGGCGGTAGATCGCAGGACCGCCATCAAGCCTAACCAAAAATCCAATGGCAAGCATGAGCGGCAAAACAAAAGGAGCGCCGATCAATACCAGCGCAAGATCAAGCAGGCGCTTACCTTTCAACGCGTAGAAGCCCTTTAGCCTTTGGCTGACATCACTCTTTACGCTAGATGTCTGATTTTTATTATAAATTCTAGGTTCTTCAAATCTAAACGAACCGGGAATATCACTCATATTAACCCCCTAACACGCAGGACAGCGACGTCCCCACACTAATAACTCGCGAATGGCCAAATAACGCTGTGACCTAAAATGAGGCCAGAACGCTGCTGCCTAACTATTTTCTACTCAATAGACTTGGACCTGTAACCGCCTTAAACAGCCACCCACCCATAGTTATTAATCCGATTCGCACAAAAAACCGTACCGGAATTGCCCTGGCGACGAGCATCGCACTAAAGGCAACGTGAAACAACTTTTTTGTTGCTGAGGCTGAGCCCGCGAATACGCAATCGCACAAAAATTGTTCACAGGTCCACCATGCCCTTCCCTGCGTTGCTATCTCCTAAAGCAGCAGGGACGAGGCGGCAAATAAATGTGAATTCACCACCAAGTCGGCACGTTCCGGCAATTTTGACTAGCTACCGGATTTCAAAGGGAGCTTACCTGCAAGTTTCAAGCGTAGCTTGCTTCCCCACAAGACCTTGAGTCCCATGATCAGAAGAGGCGTGCACATCCCGATCAAAAAACCAAAAAGCAAAGCTGAGCTGACCCCCATGCCGTTGAGGATGAACGCCACAAAACACAATGCGGCGACCAAAGGTCCGGACAGTAAGTAAACAATGACCATGTTCAGTGTTTGCTCTCAGTGTTTGTCATTTAGCCGGTACTTATCGATGCTCAGTCCAATTTGTGGTCTTTTTAAGGCAACCCCAGTGTTGTTGCTGTCGCGACGTCTTTTTGGTCGAACACAGCAAGGCGACACGCACTCGATTGCCATCGATCGCCTACATAGTATTGACGCGCCCTGACTACGACAGGTCTGACGAAGAAACCAAATCCACTCGGCAAAAATATGCCAGAATTGCAACACCCAGTCTGCTTTAGGGTGTCCACCTGTCGCTGGGATTGAGCTACTTGGACGAAGGAAATCCACCGATCAGCAAGCGCCGCTTTAGCTTTCGCACGACAGCCAATGCGGCGGTCTGGCCGACATACAGTAATGCAACGAACATTATCGTCAGGCCAAGGGCCAAGATCGCAAATTGCTGCATCAAGCCCGTCGATGCGTTCGCCCACAACCCTAAGGGCGCAAATGCAACTAAGCCCACAAGAGCTTTGCCAAATTCTGCCAACGGGATGCTGATACGGTCAATCCGACGCCCATATTGAAAATAGACCAGAAAGCTCAGAATTGCACTCACAAGAAATGCATATGCCGCTCCTTTCGCGCCCAGCCAATATATGAACAGATACGATATCGCCGCATGACCAAGCAGCGTAGTCACTGAGATAATCAGCTGCAGGACCGTCTTCTTTGATCGTGTAAACGCGAAACTAAGGTAGGCACCCTGTAATCCAAACACAAATGATGAGAGCGTCAGGATACGAATGTATCCGGCGGTCTGGTCTGCAAAGGCAGGCTCGAACAGAAGATTGGCAAAAACGTCCGCCGAAAATATCAACACGGCAAGGATCGGCATTGAGATCAGCATCAAAAACGAGAAGTACCGGTAAAGAACCGCATCTGACGCGGCTTTCCCCTGAACTTCTTGGGCCTCGAAGACCGATGGGCCAATCACACGTGACAGCGTTCCCATTGGCAGGCGAAGTGTCCGTGCCGCAAGGGATTGTGCAGCGGCGAAGTATCCAACCGCCTCCATCCCCGCCAAAATCGCCAATATCGACTGAGAAAACATCGCGAAGAATGTGGCGCTGGAGGACACAATGGCCAAAGGGAAGCCGAATGAGAGGTATGTTTTCAATTCGGCTAATTTGGGAACAACGATGCCTGAACGCCGAAACGCGATGAGCAATGCGTAACCTCCGGTCACAGCAGCCCCAATCGACATTCCAATCACGGCACTTTCGTAGCCCCCTCCGTTCAGGATAAAGCCAACCGCCAGCGCGACCCCTAGTGCGTGTCGCAACAAAGTCACCGCAGCATATTTTGGACCTTCGTGATACTGGCGCAGGCAAGCTGCCCCAAGCTCATGCATCCCGTGGCTGATACAAAAAATCGCCGCAAATTTAAGGTTTTCGACCCATTCTCCGGGCAAGACCAGCGTTACGAGGCTGGACAAAACCACAAGAATAAATGCCAGCACAACCGATGCCCCCATAACGGTGGCAATTGTCCTACCCTCAAACTCCTTGGCGTGATGAAACCGGGCGATCGCAATAACCAGCCACAAAAACGAAAATGAAAACAGGATCGTTCCGACCAAAAGTGTTAAGTTGTATCGTCCAAACTCTGCCGGGCCCAAAACTTTCGTCATAACCATCAAAATGGCTATCGCAAAAACCGCAGACAGAACTCGAGGGACAAAAAACCAGGTCATTTCAGAACGCCTTACAAGAAAAAAACTTTAAACATAGCTAGATACAATCGCCCATTTCGGAGCAACCAGGAGAATTGAATCGGCACAAATCGTTGGACCGGTAATCGTGAACGACAAACGCGGACCGTTCGTCGCAATGCCCTATGCGTGATCTGAGTGTATAACATCCGAATTTTTAATCTTACATTTGGGATTAACTGGTCACTATTGTCTATGGGAACGATATCTGAGCCTACGACCGTGCAGCGAAGCGGTGCTTGTAGACAAGCGTCCGCCATCTTTGTACGGTTTTGTGGCTTCAGCAGCCCTCTTCTGCTGAGTGATCCTTTTTTGTGAACGTCTCTTTCATCGACCAGTTTTTGCCATGAAACCTGTTACCCGCAGCTTACCGTATCAATATCACGCAGGAACATCGTTTAACCACCTTGTGCTTGCTTTTTGCCTGTGTGTTCTGGTGGTGATTGGCACTCACTTTCTGGCCATCGTGTTCTGGCAGAAAGGCATCGCAAACAAGATCGGAGTTCTACTGCTAGTTCCTGTACTTACGATCACCCTATTGTATTTTCGGCACCTTATCCGCGGTGCGGTTTCATCCCCCGAAATCACACTGCTAGTTATTTTTGCATTTTTTTCAGTGCTTTGGAGCGACTTTCCCAGACATTCTTTCGAGCGCGCGGTTCCATTGGTCGTAACAACCGCGCTTGGACTTGTGCTGGCCAGTGTTATGTCCTTACGGGGATTGCTTTTGTTTTTGGCGACATTCTATGGCATCGTGATTTTGCTGGCTATGGTGGCCATCATAGCCTTGCCCCAAGCACGAGGCATTCCACCGTGGGGGAATACATGGAACGGGATTTTCCTGCATAAGAACGGCCTGGGAACTGCGGGGATGTTCGCGTTGCTAACGTGTTCCTATGCATCTGGACAATTCACTGGCAAACTAAAGACTGTCTTTGTTGCGACGGCAATTTTGGGACTATTCCTATTGATTGCCTCAGAATCACGGTCATCTCAGATCATCGCCCTGTTCTCTGTGACAGCGCTGTATGTTAGCAAAATTATGCCTCGAATGGAGACAATTTGGGGCATAGGATACATACTGTTCTCAATGATCTTTGTAGGCATGGTCGCATTTGTACTTGCCTCGACACTTGCAGAGCCTCTGTTTTCACTGATCGGACGAAAGCCCACGTTGTCGGCCCGGATTCCAATTTGGGAATTGGTCTGGCCCAATATTATGGATCGGTTCTGGGTCGGCTACGGATATGCCGCCCACTGGTATGAAAATGCTTCGCACCTGAGTGTGTATTCGAGCAAGGCCAATTTGGGCTTCCTGCCCCACTATTCCCACAATGGGTTGCTTGAAACATTTCTTAATGTGGGTTTTGTGGGAATTTCTCTTTTGCTTCTAGGGTTGTTTCGCTTTTTCTTCTCGATGTTTTATGGGCTACGCTTCATCCCGGACCGTGAACCCATAGTCTTCGTTTTCATTTTGGGGATGGTGTTCATCTTCTCAAACATCACTGAGAGCATGGTGATGGAAAGGATGAGCGCCAGCTGGATTTTCTTCGTTGCATACACCACAAAGATGAACCTTGTCGCGAAAGCGCTAAGGGCCTCGGCGCGGGCGAACTATGCCGCCGCCCATTAGTTTCGGTTTATGTGGGCGGACCAAAACCTGCGATTTCCTGCGACCGTTTCTTTAACGACAACCATTTCAGCAATATTTGGATCCAAGCGAGATTGACAGCTACGGCTGAGTGGTATGGAATTTAGGCATTATCTTTTTAAGCCTTAACGAGTTCCTATTCGGTGGGAGACCCACATGAAAACAGCTATTTTTGCAGGCGGCAAGGGCTCGCGCCTAATCGAAGAAACACGCGTTCGTCCCAAGCCTTTGGTTGAGATCGCGAACCGCCCTATCTTGTGGCACATCATGCAGCACTACTCGACCTATGGTCATCACGATTTCGTACTGGCCCTGGGGTACATGGGCGATCTGATCAAACAGTACATATCGGATCTTTGTCAGCATGACGGAAATCTGCGCGTCGATTTCGCCAAGCGCGAACTGTTTGGCGAGCCAGAGTATCGGAATTCGGCCATAGACACCCAGATGCCGCCCTGGACTGTCGATCTTATTGACACGGGCACCGAAACGATGACCGGGGGTCGGCTGGCCCGTTTGCAACCTTATCTTGGCAATGACACGTTCATGCTGACTTACGGCGACGGGGTTTCGAATGTTGATCTGGACGCGTTATTGGCTTTCCACAAATCTCATGGCAAACTGGCAACCATAACCATGGTCCGGCCGCTAACGACCTTCGGTCACCTTCAGGTGCGCGAAGATGGGCTTGTGGAAGGTTTCATGGAAAAACCAGAAGTAGCGACTGACTGGATCAATGGCGGCTTCTTCGTGCTCGAACCCGAAGTTTTCGACGCGGTTGCAAGCGTCAATGGCGACGACATCATGTGGGAAGAGGGGCCTCTTCCTAAATTGATGGAGCTGGGCGAATTGATGGCCTATCGCCATTCCGGTTTCTGGTACTGCATGGACCACCTAGCAGACAAAAGACGGTTAGAAGAAATGTGGAAAAGCGGGAACCGTCCGTGGGCGACTTGGGAAGAAAAAAATGGCGCTCGGGACGATGTGTCGGGGCAGAATGGAGACAGACACCGGCTGGGTATTGGTCGTGGCGCGCATCCCGGTGATTGGGTGCGATATAAATCACTTTAGTGCCACCTGCCCTCGGGCTGCACAATGCTTCAAGTGGTTTCACTTATGCCAGACACCCATTGCTCCCTGCGGTACAGTCTGGACGATCACTCGTCATTGAGCGTCGTTTCGGACGGGTGAGAGATTTGTTAATTTTGTGTTTAGTAGGAGTATTAGGTTGACGAGTTCTATGAATTTCAAACAAGCCCGACGAGATGTCTTGATTTTCTCTCAACGCAAGTTGAACACAGGTATTTCACGCTGCTCTGGGTACGAATTCGAAGATGTGGTCGCTCAGGTTGAGGGCGCGGATATCTTGATGCCAGCCCGCGCCCAACAAACGCGCGTTCAGGTTAATCCCAAAAGATGGCTGTCTAAACATACGGGTCTTTTCAAATATTGGACATCTGGCGTGCCGAAGACACGGCTTGAAAAAGACTATGATGTCTTTGTTTGCAATGTTCAAAAACCAATTGAGCTGCTTGCCTTGGATGCCATCCCGAATTGGCGCGAAAGAACGGGTGTAGCAATCTGCGTTCTCGAAGAGGTCTGGGCTGCTGACGTAGCTCTTTATTCCCCTTTGATTAAATCCTTGTCCGAATTTGATCTGATAACCTGCGCGTTTGCCGAAACCTGCGAACTATTACACCGCTTGACGGGTAAGCCCGTTATCCAAATGCCTGCAGCTGTAGACATGGTGCGATTTGCACCGGCTGCGTCACGTGTTGAAAGGCCTGTTGACGTCTATTCAATGGGTAGAAGGCGTCCAGAGCTGCATGAGAAGCTGGTAAAAGCAATGAAAGCCCGTGGCGGCTTCTACCTGTACGACACGGCGACTAAACCTCCGGTCACCGAGCAGCAATCCGCGCACCGCGAACTACTGGCCAGTATCATCCAACACAGTAAACTTTTCGTAGTAGACATCGCAAAATTTGGCCACAAGGACCAATGCTCAGGACATCTCGCATGGGGGCCCCGACAAATCGAAGGAATGGCGGGCGGTGCAGTTCAGGTTGGATACGCCCCAGAAACACCTGACTACTATCAGTACTTTGATTGGCCTGAAGCAGTGTTCCGTTTGCCTGAAGACTCGGACGAGGCCTTGGAAAGCCTTCTGGCGTTGCTGGACAACCCAGCTGAACAACACCGTAGGCGGAAAATAAACTTCGCCAATTCGCTGCAAAGGCACGACTGGGTGCACCGCTGGGCCAGTGTATTGGAGTATTTGGATCTGCCGGAAACCGTAGCCATGATAGATCGCCTCAGTCGCCTGAATGACATGTCCCGACAGCTAGGTATAAGCCAGTCAGAACAGCCCGACCTCGAAACGATTTCCTAAAACGACTTCAAGCCAAGCAGTTTCGGGCGTTTATTCACGATCCAAACTGTGGACCACTTTGCGTTCTAGGCAATAATTACGGCCATATTCCCTTGGGAACCCTCTTGCGCTCTCCACTCTCTCTGGATCGTTTGTCCGGCCAAGTCGCCTTCGGACGTTTGGGCGATCAGCGCACCAAACCCTGCAGCCCAATTCCTTCGTAATTCGCGACACTGTCTTTCGGGATCATCCGACGTCCGTCGATGACCAGCGGTTGTGGGACAAACGTTTTGACCAATTCGGGCAATTTTGAAAACTCGGGCCATCGGGTCACTATCATCACCGCGTCCGCACCTTCGATCGCCCGGCTCAGTTCGTCCTCATAAGCAATTGAGTCGCTAAAATGAGCTTCAGCTTCGTGGCGCGCAACCGGATCATAGGCGACGACCTCAGCCTGTTCGGTCAGTAACTTGTGGACAATGGTCAAAGCTGGGCTTTCTCGGATATCATCAGTTCCCGGTTTAAAAGCCAGGCCCAAGACAGCAATCCGCTTGCCGCGAAGGTCAGGGAAATGAGATTTCAATCGGTCCAGCATCTGGCCGGGTTGTTTATTATTGGTCTGCATTACTGCATTCAGCAAAGGCATCGGAGATCCGGCGTTTTCTCCATACGCAATCAGCGCCTTTACATCTTTGGGGAAACAGCTGCCACCAAAACCGCAACCGGCCGCCAGATAAGTTATGAAACCGGGCCAGATGCGCTCCGCGTTCTCCGGTAGGATAGGAGTAAACCGTTTGTCCAGATGCATACCCTCCATCGCCTCGACTACATCAACTCCCACTTTGGCGCAGAGATTTCCGATCTCATTCGAGAATGAGATCAAAGTCGCCAACAAAGAGTTCGCGGTGTATTTTATCATTTCCGCGGTAGCAGGGTTTGTCCTTACGATATCAACATTAGGAAAAACGGAGTAAAGCTCGTCCATCGCGGCTATCGCACGGTCATCACCTCCGCCGATAACGATGCGGTCAGGATGCATGAAGTCCGTGATGGCTTCGCCCTCTTTGAGAAACTCGGGGTTCATGCCAATACCGAAATCTTGGCCCGCTCTTTTGCCCGAAGCCTCCTCCAGAATTGGCGTGACAACCGTGTCGGTTGTTCCCGGAACGACTGTGCTTTTTACCACTACGACGTGATAGGCATCCTTGTCCTTGATTACCTCACCAATCTGGCGCGACACGTCGCGGATATACCTCAGGTCGATTTCGTTGCCATCGAACGGCGTGCCAACAGCAATCAGCGAAATGTCCGAATTCAAAACCGCATCGCGCAGATCTGTCGTTCCGTGCAGCGTTTGGCCTACAGTCTGGCACAAGAGATCTGCCAACCCGTCTTCGTGAATAGGTGGCGTGCAGGCGTTGATCTGACCTATTTTCTGCTGAACCGTATCGACACAGACCACGTCGTGACCCTTCATTGCCAGACAAGCGCCCGAGACCAACCCAACATATCCCGTTCCTATGACTGATACACGCATCACATATCCTCTGCGTCTCGATTGCCGCTGTACCAAATCATTGCGCGACGCAGCCCCTCGTCCACTCCGATCTCAGGGTCGTAGCCAATATCGGACCGGGCTTTAGCGATGACCGGGCAGCGACGATTGGGATTGTCGACAAGGTAGTCTTTGTCTTCCGAGACTTGAAAAACCGCTTTGCCCTGATAGCCAAATTCGTCGCGGGCAATTGCGATAACACGCTCGGCCAAATTAGCCATAGAGATTTCGGGGTCTTCAATACCAATGTTGTAGGCTTCGCCCGGCTTTCCGTTCAACAGAATCTTGTAGTAACCGCAGACGGCATCCGCGACATAGCAAAATGTCCGAGTGGGCGCGCCATCGCTGAACATCACGATATCGCGTTCAGCAAAGATATCGCGGGCAAAATCCGGCAGCACTCGGCGGTCCGAAATTTTCAGGCCTGGGCCGTAGTTATTGAACGGGCGCACTATCGTTATCGGCAGATCGTGTTGTTGGGCGAACACTACGCAAAGCGTTTCGCCGTATCGCTTGGACTCGTCATAGCAAGCTCGCGGGCCAGTGCACGACACATTTCCCCGGTACGTTTCCGGAGTTGGAATGTTTTCGGGGGTTGGATCACCGTAGATTTCGGATGTTGAAAAAAAGAGAAACCCTTTGATCGGTTTTTCCTTTGAATGCTGCGCCAAAGCGTAGTCCAACATATACCGCAATCCACCGACATTGGCGTCCATCGTCTTCAGCGCGTGTTGGCGGTAATAGATTGGCGAAGCGATCGAGGCCGCGTGGATGATGTAATCGAAATCGGCCATGTCATCCGGCAACGGTTCCGTAATGTCATGGGTTACCAGTGCTAGGTTGTCATCATCCTGTATGGACTTCAGCCAATCCGGTACGCCGCGCATGTAATTGTCAAACACTGTTATCTTGATCGGTGCTTGACCCGAAACGTTGTTCCAATGGACCACGGATTGCACCAAATAATACCCCAAAAAGCCTGCCCCTCCGATAATCAAAAGGCTTCGGCCTGACATGGTTTCAAATTCTGGTCCAAGCTTGGAAGCGATATATTCCAAATCGGTGAACACAACTTCTTGAGCGGTTTTCACGAGGCTTCTCTCTGCAAACTCAATGATTGGTGATACGGAACTTTGAATCTCGCGATGAACACAACGCTGCTTACTGCAGGCAAATTCTTTCTGGTTCGAAGTCTTGAAACCAAACGGAGACCTGGGTTGGTGTCGACTGTATTCAACTTGATTCACCGAAGAAAAATTTCATTTAGATCTTAGCATGCACCGCAGTGGATGAAGCAAAAGATTGTTAAGTGAATTCAACTTGCGACCCCGCCAAGTCAAACGGAGTGAATGCTGCAACTATCCAAGTTGCATTGTTGCAGCTTGGTTTTTTACCTGGACGGCTAGAACTTTTTAGCCGGGCGCACATGAATGTCGGTCACTTCCGCTGTGTTTGCCGACAACAAAGACTGCAGCACAATCTGCGATATGTCATCCGGCTGCAGTAGAAGGTCTGGATTATAAGCTCGGTTCTCTTCTGCGAAAATACCTTGCTGCATGGCACTTGCCGTTCGCCCAGGAAAGACGCTTAAGACACGGACGCCGACCGGGTTCAACTCATCACGCAAGGCGTCGGCAAAGGCTTTGAGCGCGTATTTGCTGGCTGAATAGGCGCCGGTGCCACCTCGGGCGTTGTTCCAAATCGATGAGTTCAAAAATACTACCGATCCATGTCGGGCTGATAGCGCGCGCGATAACGCCTTCGTCAGAACCCAAGGCGCGCGCAAATTTATTCTCCACATCCGGTCTAATTCCGTGATCGGCGCACGCGCAACGGTGCCCATGGCAAAGTCGCCAGCGGCGTGAACAAGTATATCAAGCTCATCGATAGTGGATGAAATTTTGTCGGCAGCAGCTTCCATCGCCCCGTCGTCAGAGAGGTCAACTTTATGCCAGATAAGTCGGTCACTCTGTTTCGTTTTACGCGACAATGCATGAACTTCGGCACCTTCGGCCACTAAAGCCTCGGAAATTGCGCCGCCGATTCCACCGCTTGCCCCTGTAACCAAGGCAACTTGCGACTCAAATCGAGCCAACCTCATGACGCGACTACCAGCAAGCCATGTTGCAGCAAAATTTCAGCCGCACGCGCCACACGATCAAACCCAAGTTGAGATCGCTCCGCGATATCCAAAAGACTGTGATCCCCATCCGAATAGTTCAGCACCCAAAGCAACGCCATCTGCTGCTCCTTGGAATCCGATCTGCCACCAATCGCGTCATACAAGCCACGTCGTCCAAGCATCGGTTCCCCTTTCGGGTTGAGGTTCATGAACTTTTTGTCACGCTCAAGGATATCGATTACCTTCTCCAACCTAGTCAACGAGTCTTCCAACGCTTCCGGTCTGACGAATTCGGGATTGTCCGCCGAGGTATGATACTCTGGGAAACTGGCATATGGCGTTCGGGAAAAACAGCCCATTGGCATGTCAAAGCCCGGCGAACAAAACTGCCTTTCGTCATAACCATAGGGTTCGAATTCCAGCATTTTGTGATCCGGTTGATCCTGAATCACCAATCTGACTGCCCGGTTGATTTCTGTGTCATCTCGGCGGCTTTTCTTGTAGTGAATCGCCCCCGGATCGCCAAGGTTTGCCAGCACCAGACCATGCTTGACCCGGTCAACGGTTGCAGTGTTGCGCGCGAGCCAAGTGATCGAGCCAATTGTGGCGGGGATAAACAGAACACGGATTGTGTGCTGCGGCTGCGGCCCTTCCAATAGTCGACGTGCAAGTTCAGTCGCAACCACAATCGATGATAGGTTGTCATTAGCCAAAGAGGGATGGCAAATGTGGACCGACAGTAGAATTTCATCCTTCGTTTGCCCTGGTATGACACACTCAGCGTAGGTGAGAGATCCGTCCTCAAGCGTCGCGTCCACGACGACCTCATATTCCCCTTCCTGCATAGCCTCAAGATCACGGTGCGGCAGACAAAAACCCCAGTTCTCCGCGTAGTACCCGGTTCTATAGGGAATCCATTCGGGATTCGAAGGATCCGAATGCAGGTGTGGCTTCAGTTCCGACAGTGACATACGGGTGTGCACCGGACGACTATAGCTTACGATATGCAGATTGTGCTTTTGGAAATCGATCACCCTGTTCCCGGAGGCATCAGCAACCCAAGCGTCGCGAATGGTCCATTCCTTTGGGACATGCCAATCCAGAACGGGTTCGCCTGAAGGGACCTCGGTGACGGAAAGTGGAATATGCTCGCCTATCAGCGAAAGCGTTTCGCGTACACCTGGGCCCGTGATTGAACGGCATATTGGATATAGGCGAACGAGCTGAGAATGAAGCAACTCCCCGACGGGGGTATCCGCGCGATCCGCCATCATCACTACTCCAAGACCTTTACTTCGGGCAATGGAACAACAAATCTTCCGCCCCATTCGACTATGCCCTTCATCGAGTCCATGATCTCTTCTTTGATGTTCCATGGAAGGATCAGCACATAATCGGGCCGAGTCTCGAAAATCTTATCGGGCGCGTGAATCGGAATACGTGTTCCTGGCAGCAACTTGCCCATTTTGGCAGTGCTCACATCTACGGTGTACTCAAGAAGATCCGTCTTGACGCCACAAAAGTTCAAAAGGGTGTTTCCCTTGGCGGGGGCTCCGTACCCGACGACGGTTTTTCCAGCTTCCTGCGCGTCCATCAGGAACCTCAACAGATCCCGCTTTGATTTGTGAACCTGTTTCGCGTAATCCCGGTATCGATTGAGCGACGTTAGTCCCTCAGCCACTTCGCGAACTTCAAGTTCGGCCACGGAAGGCAACACCGGATGATGGGTATCCACGTCCTCCGCACGGCAGGCGAACACTCTCAACGACCCACCTTGTGGCGCGATCTCTTGCACCTCGAAGACCTTGAGCTTGTGGCGTTCAAAAATCTCCCGAACTGCAATCAATGAGAGGTAGGAATAATGCTCGTGATAGATCGTGTCGTAATAGTTCTTTTCGATCAGATTCAGCAGATGCGGGAACTCCATTGTAAGCACCCCGCCCTCTGCCAGGGCCGGATGGAAGCCGCTCACAAAATCGTCAATGTCCGGGACATGGGCCAGTACATTTGCACCGTGAAGAAGTTTAGCCTGCAGGCCTTCGCTTTGCAGCCACTCACCAGTTTCTCGGCCGAAAAAGCGAATTTCCGTTGGCAAACCTTTTTCGCGCGCGACCTTTGCGACTCCTGCCGATGGCTCAATCCCCAGCGTAGATACGCCATTTGCGTGAAAATATTGAAGCAGATAGCCGTCGTTGCTTGCGATCTCGACAACCCGGTGTTCCGGGCCGATCCCAAATCGTTCGGTCATCTCGGCGACATAGCCTTTTGCGTGATTCAGAATCGTCGACGAGAAGGACGAGAAATAAGCGTAATCCTCATTGAATATGGTTTCGCGCTGTTCGACAGCTGGCAACTGGACCAGCCAACAGTGTGGGCAAACATATGCATGAAGCGAATAAAATGGCTCTGGCTCGAGAACTCTGGACGGATCTACATACGAATTCGCCAGCGGCGTGGCGCCTAGATCGACAAATGTTTCGGCTAAACCTTTGCCGCAACCTCGGCACGAAAGCTTGACGCTCTTTGGAAAAACCTGATCGGGCATAACAACATTCAAAACAATGAACAAACACGAATTTGGTAGCATAGATGGAACGTCACCCAAAGCCATTTTTCCTGACTAGGTAGACTCTTAGGTCGCCAATCAAACCTAAGTATCGGTTTCGTTGATCTGTGAAAAATGAGGCATATGAAACAGCTGGTCACCGTTTGTTTCTGGCTTTTCAAGATTAGTCAGGAATCATCGGCGCTTAGCGCTCTGGCCCTTAGACCGGTTTTAACACCTGCACTATGGTTGAAAATCACGACGTCAGCGCGCAAAGCAATGCGCATCGGATTTCGGCCAAACCAATAGATATGCATGCTCCCGGATCCAAAAAACGCAATTGTATCGGGCATGCCTTATTGTTTGCAAAAGTTTGACAATAAGGACATCAGGTGTGTCGGAACGGCCGAGTAGCTTGACGGGCTCAATTCATGCATTGCGTCGCCCGCCAATGTATTTGTCAACCAACGCCTTCGTCCCACGAATATTTCCCGCGCTTGAAGCCCCGAACACAATCGATTCAACGCCCGGGAGCTCTGATATCCAGTGGATTGCTTCATCTGCGGGGATCGCCCCAGAGGCATAAACAGACATAGCGACAGCCCGCACACGTCCGGATTTCAATGCGTCAAGATAGGCATCATATCCACCAGACATACGGAAGCCGATCTTGTTGATATTCGAACAGATTATTGGGCGTTCAATGCCCTGCTTTTCCAGTATATCAAGAAGCAGCGGCATGTTCATTGTGATGTAAGCAGGCTCGGCGCCGTATTTCTCTTGGATGTGATCGTGGAAAATTCGGAAAGCCCGATGGAACCCCACGCCAATCAACAAATCAGCAAAGACGTTCTGTATGAAAACAACAGGAGTTTTTGCTCCCGTGAACATCTTCATCTCCATATCAATCATTGCCCTGGCGATGCCATCCATTTCTTTTGATGCTAGGGCTTTTGTCCCCGCAAGCGCGGTTGCAAACAGACCATCATTAGGCATGAGGTGTCTTATGGCCCCCAACATACCGTGGTCAGTTACGGCGTTGGCGTATTTATGCGCGTAGGGCATACAGGGGTAGAACTGGAAATCGCTGTAACGAACGGGATCGGCCCGAACACGATCAGCCACTTCTGAAATCTGATCGTGGGTCGTACACATGAAAGTGCGAATACCCACATCATAGGCAACATCCAGAACGTCCATAATCGCGTCAGTTCTCTGAAAACGCATCGCTTGCGCCCGCGCTTTTTCTTCGGACATGTGGTTGACGCCAAAAAACTGATTATCGCCGAAAAGCAACTTATCCACGTCATGCACTCCTTAAAGACGAAACCATCCACGCCTTTTCGCGGGCGCGGGCTGCGTGACGATCGGGGCTTCACCAACAGGCATACCGGTGTCGGCATTGGACAATATCATCGACATAGTTTTGTCGGTTTCGGTGGCAGAAGCAAAATCGTTTAAAATGAGGTCTGGTTTTCCTTGGGCCACAGCGGTGATAAATCCATCAAGCTGGGCTGAGTATTCTTCGCCTCGCAGATAGAACCACACGTCGTCCGTAAGATCTGTCGTATATCTGACGTTCCAGCCTTTGGTATAAGTCGGCAATTCAGGATCAGCATTTCGCAGATAAAGCTGACACTCCTGACGGTCAGCGAAAAGGCGTCCATTGGTTCCAATCATTGTGATCTTCGTCGACATTTTTCGATGGCTCTCGTCAGACCAGTTGACTGAAAGCTGTGCCGTGGGTCCATTATCCCATCGTAGGGTCGACATCACCTGATCATCTGCATCTTCTGAGAAAACGCGCGTGAGAACTGAGCCGGAAACCTGCGTTGGAGTACCAAAGAACCAGTTCAAAAGGTTCAAAGGGTGAGCCGCATAATCATAAAGGCAGCCGCCGCCTTCGGAATTGTCAGTGCGCCATGTGCTACGCCGATGACGCAGTACGACGGGTCCATAAGCTTCGGCCTGCACGTGTGTGATATTACCCAGTGCTCCGGAATTCAGGATTCTCCTGACTTCCTGGAACGCGCCAACATATCTGTAGTGATAGCCAACCTGCGTGACGACGCCCTTGTCTTTCGCCAACTCCGCCAAACGGAGGCTATCCTGCCAGTTAAGGCAAAACGGCTTTTCGCAAAAGACGTGCAAACCTTTTTCTAGGGCGGCGTAGGCCATGGACGCATGCAGACGTGACGGGGTCGCAATGACGACCGCATCCAAATTCTGAGTGGCAAGCATCTTTGCGTAGTCACTGTGAATTGTAACTTGCGCGTTCTTTTTTAGCACATCGCTGATGAATCTGGAATCATCACAGGCTACCGCATTGGCCATCGGATGCACATTGGCTATGGCATAGTGTGACAAGCCCATTTTACCCAGGCCAACAACGGCAATGTTGATTTTGTCCGCCATTCTCCAGTGCACCTCAAACTCATTAAAAAAATTGACGCATGTCGCCACGAAGGTTGCACAAACGTAGACAATTCCAGTGTCATACACCACCGGGCGAAATTCAAATTGCAATGCTAGTACTTTTTGACGCAGTGGATCTTCAGATGGGTATGGGTGCCTCGACAATCATTCAAAATGAACCGTAACAACTTGAAGTTCTTTGTTACCAACGCTGTTACATGCTAAATTTGTTGGTGCGACAGTAAATTGAAGTCTGCAATTACAGCCTCAGAATTAACACAGACGCCGCGTTGACAGCGCGACCTTCAATAAACGCAACTCGATTAGACGACACAAACAAAATCGGTAACAGTTTGAAACCACCCTAGTGTTATGTTTCTAAATTCGAAACACTCTTAGGCAGAATCACTCACACGAAGCCACATACAATGGCGACGCCAAAGGCTCATCGACATGACGCTTGGGCAATACTTTCGATCACCCCTGTGCAAAAAGACAAATAGCAAACGCGTGTCGGTTGGGGTTGACGTGCGCATCAAACGGCCGCTGGACCAGATCCATTGAATTTGTGCATCACCCAACATCTGCTGCTTAATAGAGGCCGCTAACGTTTGGCAAAGGCCTTTTCGTATCGGGCGTCAGGCCAGACGCACAGCAGACCGTTACTTACCCGTGCCAACAGTTCGGCGTCATCTTCGTGGTCCGTCACCACTGTGGCATCATCCAATTGTCCAGCATCAAAATACGCTTCGGCATTCGCAAGCTTGCCTGCGCGGCGCCATTTCCAGCCGGATCTTAAGGAAGCTGCTGCAAGCTCAGGTCGGGTTCCGGGGTAGCATTGCAGTAAGGGCGCGATAATAGCTTCATAACCATTTGAGAAAACGACAAACCGCGCCGGCCGAGCCTTGCCTATTAGGTCCTCAAGTGCTGTGTTGGCGAAAGTGCGACCAAGCTTGGGAGCGATGCGTGCCCAACTGCGAAGGGTCCATGGCATCAACGTCGCGATGGCCATCACACGAAGCCAATCACGATAGTCTCGCGCCCGTCGCCGCCCGCCAATGACCCTCCACGGGCGTGTCAAATCAAGACCGCGCAAGATTGCCGCTGCCAAAGGAGCAGGACGCGCATGGGCCAGAAAGCACTCGGTAGAATTGCGCAACCAAAGTGTCTCATCGAAATCCACGATCAGCAGCTTGCCCGCAGCTTTTTCCATGGCATGTGTGAGCTGTTCAGGAGAAGCAGTTTCGTAAAGGGGACGCTGCATCACCATTAACTGTCCATACCGCCTGAAGACGACCATTTGTCGTGCTGCACATGCTGCATCTCACGTACCACTTTTCTTGTTTGCTTGAACCCTCGCAAGCAGAGCCACCCCAGAATAATGCCCCCGTGAATAAGGTAGCTTTCGCTCAGATTGGATGGCAACAACAATAGCCAGATCGACACGAACGAGAGTATTCGCAACACTTTAGACGGAAGTCCTACAAGGCCACTGCGTCCGTATCGGTACACGATGTATGGCACCCAACGGCGCAGGCATTGCGCAAATATGAGGGCTGCGCCCGCAGCAGGCAGGTAAAAGAACAGCAACGGAAACCCGTATTTCAGGATCTGTAAGGGTAAATAGACCCATACGCGGCTCAACTTATCGATACGGTTGTACGCATAATAGACCGCCCGAAGACAACCCAGTAAAGTGATCCAAGTAAGCAGGTATAAGAGTACAAATAGCCCGGTTGCTTCGGGTTCTGTAACCCACGCAGCCAGCAATGCCCCAGGCGCCGCAAACGCCACCGCCCACAACCAAGCTTGGCGTTCGGAGAAGTACGTCGCGGCCCTGTCAAAGCCAGGCGTTACCTTGGCTTCATGTTCAAGGCTTGCCGACACCGCGTCGTTTTCGAAGTAGCCGATCTCGTAGACGGTCCAGAAAGAAATGTGGAAGAAAAAAATGGCTAGGGCGACGCTGATTGGATCCGATGAAAATGGCACGAATGCCAACAGAACCAACAGCAAATCATCGCCAAGATTATCGAGAAAAAACGGTAGGCCGGTAGACTTGTTGCGTTTGAAGCGAAACGAGTAGTCTAGCGGAACATACCTGCGCGGACTTTTTACATTGTTATCCATAAAGAACCTTTTACCGGGGCATTAGACGCACACGCATATCAATCACTATTCGTTTATATTTTGACGACTCTACGATTTTTTGACGTGGTCGCAAAACAGATCAAGTTTCGACATAAGACTGCTGCCGCATTTGCGAATAGATGCTGTTTCCCTAAATCATTGGAAGCAGAACGTTTCTTTCAGATGTGAAGAAGGACAGTTTTTGACGTCTCGAGACCTTTTTGGATGTCGACTGCACATCAGTTCGGGCGGCAGGACGGTGCTTTGCGCGTCAACTCTGGGCCCCTTTCAATCTAGATACCTACTTTCACAATCGCGCAAACCAAAGTCCGAGGCGCATGAAATTATCCCTTGGAAAAATCGCGCGCGACCATTTTCACCAATGCGAGTGGATATCGCTCTCCAATCCCGACCCGGCAACTGCGCCGCAAAATATCCAGTGTTCGCGGGCACATGTCCGGAGCATATTCGATCGGCCGTTGCGCCCATGCCCAAGGATCGACCTTTGGATGGAAGGTCCTTTTTTCCAGGATCGGATCCCAGTTTGAATAAACGTGTTTAGTGCTGTCAAAAACACGACTAACCCCGCGGCGTTCGGCAAAAGCCTCGGCTTCGTTTTCCGTATCAAATGTAACGACGACACCAAGTGCATTCTCGGGGTCATTTTGTGGAGTGAGGGGGAAGCGACCTTTTTCTAGCGCTTCTGTCACCACCTCGTATCGCTGCTTCATACGTGAGATAACGCGGTGCAGTTTAGACAGTTGCGTATTCATCATGGCACCAGAAATCTCGTTTGCCCGCAGATTCAGCCCAATGAACATAGGAGAGGGTTCGGTAAACGCATCATTCCGATAGGAAATCCCGATGTCGTGGTAGTTAAACGCACGAAAGTAGTCGTGATCGCTGCTTAACAAAACTGCGCCGCTTTCGCCGATGGTTATGTTTTTGTGCTGATTGAAACTGAAGGCGCCAGCGTCGCCAATTGCTCCGCAGTACTGACCCCTGTACTTTATCCCGACGGCCTGGCACGCATCCTCTACAACCAATAAACCGTGTTTCTTCGCGGTTTTAAGTATTGCGTCCATGTTGCACGGGCGGTTGCTCATGTGCACCGGCAAAATCGCCCGTGTGTAGGGTGAAATTTTGTTTTCTATGTCCTTTGGATCAATCGCCAACGTCTCATCAATTTCGACCAGAATTGGCACCGCCCCAACGTGGACGACGGCCGCCGCGCTTGCCATCCATGTATATGCGGGAACCAGCACCTCATCACCGGGCCCGACACCCAAAGATGCAAGGGCCACGGTAAGGGCCGAGGTTCCGCTGTTAACCATCAGCGTTTGTTTCGCACCGGTCAGTTCGGACAATCGTTGCTCAAAACGGCGACAGTATTGGCCAGACCCAGAGTTTCGAAGCAAATCACCCCGAGCGATCGCTGTTCCCGCTGCCAACCACTCTCTAAATCCCAAACGCTGCACGCGACCCTCCCCCTGTCCCTGTTTTCAGATGGCCGTGCGAAGGTTTACAGATCGCTAAAAAGATGTTTCCAATATTCATCTCTAATTTACTCGCAAAATTCACCAAGTAACTTTTTCCAATCGCGCCAGATAAAAAGCGCTCCGACACAACAATATGGAAATTATTCAACTTCAAGAAGCACCGCATGAAAAGGTGATTCGAACAGACGTACTGATCGTCGGCGGCGGAGCCTGCGGTTTGACCATTGCCCGCGAGTTGATCGGGTCAGGTCTAAATGTGGTCGTGGCTGAAAGCGGTCTGCAACAAGAAACACCTGAACATTCAGCGCTCAACACCGTGGACATGCCCGATGCAGTTCGATCCCAAGCTCGGGCCAAATTCAATTCAGGTCTGGCGACTCATTGGGATCAAGACAGCCAGCCATTCGGCGTCCGGTGTCGCGGCCTCGGTGGGTCCACATTGGCGTGGGCTGGGAAGTCTGCAGCTTTCAGCGAAATCGACTATCAGCAGCGGGAATGGGTTATCGGCTCGGGTTGGCCGATTTCACAGCGCGAGCTTGCACCATATATCGAGCGAGCCGGACAAATACTTAACCTTGGTCCACAGGTATACAACTCTGCTTTGTGGGAGCTTTTAGGGACGACTCCGGCGCAACCTTCAATCGACCCGGCGGTATTCGAGGATTGTTTCTGGCAGTTTTCGCGTGGCCGAGAAAACCCTCTCGACCTTTTGCGAATGGGGAGCGAATTCGCCAATTTGACCGCCAAAAACGTGCGTGTTCTGCTCAACGCTACTGCAACTAAGATAAACGTCGACACTACCGGAACCCGTTTCGAAAGCGTGAGTTTTGCAACGCTGTCGCCAGAAATCCGTAATGTTACAATCCATGCGGAAAAATGCGTCCTGTCGGCAGGAGCAATCGAAAACGCAAGGTTGCTACTGGTATCCAACGATGTTCACCCAAATGGCTTGGGCAACCGTTTCGACTTGGTCGGACGCTATCTTTGTGACCATCTGCAGGCGGAACTCGGTTATTTTGACGCCTCCGACGCACAGAGAATGACGCAGCGATTTGGCTTTTTTGGCCTCCCCACAGGTGGGCGCACGCATATGTACTCTAGTGGGCTTGCAACCTCCCCGGCAATTCAGCGAACCGAAAAGCTGTTAAACGGCGCTATCTTTTTTCTGGAGGAACGTTCTCAGGAAGATCCGGTCAGTGCGTTAGGGCGGTTATTGGGCGGCAAGAGCCAATCCAGATTGCAAGACGTGATGTTTGTGGCGCGAAGCCCGGTTTTTGCTCTTAAGGCCGCTGGAATGAAAGCACTGAATAGCGGAAAGCTCCCCAAATCCGTTCGCAATCAGATCGCCGAAGCTGCTGCTGCACTCTTTCTAAATTCCTCTGTCCGCGAATTTCGTTATCGAGGGCTCCCACACAAGCTGGATGGCATCGTGGCCCATGCAATAATCGAACAAGCGCCCAATCCTGAAAACAGAGTCGTACTTTCAGATCGTCAAGATCAACTGGGACAACACCTACCCAAGGTAAACTGGTCGACCGGTTTTGAAGAGCGCCACACACTGCTTCAAATGGGGAAGAACTTTGTATCCGAGTTCAAGAAATGCGGCTTACCACCCCCTAAGGTTTCCGAGTGGCTGCGCAATGGAAAGCCGGATCAGGCGGATATGTTTGATGTCGGGCACACCATGGGGACCACGCGAATGTCACTGTCACCAAGGGAAGGGGTCGTTACAACTGATTTGAGAATTCGAGATATTGAGGGACTTTATGCTGCCGGCGGTTCCGTTATGCCAACGACGGGACACGCAAATCCAACACTTATGATGATGTCCCTATCGATTCGCCTTGCAGATCACTTTAAGCAAAAGGGGGCTTCTTAGGCTGAATACTCGTTTCGCAGGTGTTCAGGATGAGTCCATTCCCAAGCGGTGAACGGACGAACGATCCACTATTTTCTTTCGGCTGAAATCAGATCCCTACATACAATGAATGCTACGGTGCTTCTTTGATCACTTTGTAGCAAGGATGGATAATTAAAAAAGTGGTGAGCCGTGCAGGATTCGAACCTGCGACCCACTGATTAAAAGTCAGTTGCTCTACCAACTGAGCTAACGGCCCACTCTTTTGCTGGATCTTGTCGATCCGTGGCGCTCTTTAAGTCATTTTCCCGACCGGGTTCAAGACCTTATTTGCACCTCGTTTCGCCAAAGTAGTCAGTGTTTCCGGCGACCCGATAGGCGGCCTAATTAGGCAGGTGGCGCTGGGGGGTCAACCCCCTTTTTAAAGGAATCTGCGTCGCAGGGTGGATTCCTTTCAGGCGCAGGGTTATATGCGCGCCATGCAAGGATTACAGAACACTGGTTTGCCCTTCATGAAGATGCACGGGCTGGGCAATGACTTTGTCGTTGTGGACGCGCGCGCGTCTGCGACGCGGATTAGCCCGGCACTTGCGCGGGGAATCGGGCATCGTCAATTCGGCGTAGGTTTCGATCAGCTTGCCGTGATCGAAAACGGCAGGTCGGATGCGCATCTGGTGTTCTACAATTCAGATGGATCTACCTCGGCAGCATGTGGAAATGCCACCCGTTGCATCGCCCGTTTCCTGATGCAGGAATCGGATAGATCCGACCTGACACTGACGACCGAACGCGGCACTCTTTACGCCAAGGACGCCGGAGACGGCCTGACCTCAGTTAATATGGGACACCCCCAACTAAACTGGAACGAGGTTCCGTTGTCTGAGGAGGTCGACACGCTGGAACTGCCCATCGAGGGAGCGCCGACGGCCACCGGGATGGGTAATCCGCATTGCACCTTTTTTGTTGATGATGCCGAGGCTATCCCTCTGACCGAGTTCGGTTCGCGTTACGAGCACCATCCACTCTATCCTGAGCGTACGAATGTCCAAGTGGCACAAATCATTGGACCGGACCACATCCGCATGCGCGTGTGGGAGCGTGGCGTGGGCATCACCCTGGCTTCGGGATCATCCTCATGCGCCACAGCCGTTGCTGCTGCGCGTCGCGGCCTGACCGGACGCAAAGTGCAAATTGAACTGGATGGCGGGACGATCTGGATCGACTGGCGCGACGATGGCGTCTGGATGACCGGACCAACCCGCCACGTCTTCTCGGGCACACTGACACCGGAATTTCTGGAATCACTGGAATGAGCGCGCCGAAGTTCACCACCCTGGGCTGCCGCCTGAACGCCTATGAGACCGAGGCGATGAAAGAGCTGTCAGCGCAGGCCGGGCTCACCGACGCGGTGATCGTGAACACCTGCGCCGTCACGGCAGAAGCGGTGCGCAAAGCCCGGCAAGAGATTCGCAAGCTGCGGCGGGAAAACCCTAACGCGCGGCTGATCGTGACAGGCTGCGCGGCCCAGACCGAGCCTGACACCTTTGCCCAAATGGATGAGGTCGACGCGGTCATTGGCAATACCGAGAAAATGCAGCCGGAGACCTGGAAAGGCATGGCGGCGGACTTTATTGACCAGACCGAGGCCGTGCAGGTCGATGACATCATGTCCGTCACCGAAACCGCAGGCCACCTGATCGACGGTTTTGGCACCCGCTCACGCGCCTATGTTCAGGTCCAAAACGGCTGTGACCATCGCTGCACTTTTTGCATTATCCCCTATGGCCGTGGGAACTCGCGCAGCGTCCCTGCCGGCGTTGTTGTGGATCAGATCAAGCGGTTGGTGGATCGGGGTTATAACGAGGTCGTACTGACCGGCGTTGACCTGACCTCTTGGGGCGCCGACCTGCCTGCGCAACCCAAGCTGGGCGATCTGGTCATGCGGATTCTGAAACTGGTGCCCGACCTGCCACGCCTGCGGATCAGTTCGATCGACTCGATCGAAGTGGATGAGAACCTGATGCAGGCCATCGCGACCGAACCGCGCCTGATGCCGCATTTGCACCTTTCCCTGCAACATGGCGACGATCTGATCCTGAAACGGATGAAACGCCGCCATCTGCGCGATGACGCCATCCGGTTCACCGAAGAAGCCCGCAAGCTGCGCCCCGAGATGACCTTTGGCGCCGATATCATTGCTGGCTTCCCGACCGAAACGGATGATCATTTCGAAAACTCGCTGAAACTGGTGACAGATTGCGATCTGACCTGGTTGCACGTTTTTCCCTATTCCAAGCGCGAAGGCACCCCGGCCGCCCGCATTCCGCAGCAGGTGAATGGGAACATCATCAAGGACCGCGCCGCCCGCCTGCGCGCGGCCGGTGAGGCGCAGGTCACACAGCATCTGCAAGCCCAAATAGGCAAAACTCATCACATCCTGATGGAAAACCCGCATATGGGCCGCACCGAACAATTCACCGAAGTCGCTTTTGAGGCACCACAGGCCGAAGGGCAGATTGTGACGGCAACAATCATAGGTGCCACCGGCACGCAGCTACAAGCCTGATCCGGCCTTCATCAGGCCCCTGCCCGATTGCAACAAAAAAACCCCCGCAGCCGGTGGCGCGGGGGTTCAAACATTGCGGGGCTGTGAAACTCAGCCTTGTTTCTTGCCTTTGACACCTGCCCACAGGCGCTTGTTGACAAGGTACAGAAGCACCGACAACAGCGACAGGAACAGAACGCCGACGAAGCCCGAGTACTTGCGCTCCATCATTTTTGGCTCGGCCGTCCACATCAGGAAGGCCGCGATGTCTTCGGACAAGGCTTCGACAGTGGCCGGGTGGCCATCGGCGAATTCAACCTGATCTTCGGACAGCGGCGGCGCCATCGAGATCCAGCCACCGGGGAAGGCTTTGTTTTCATACAGGATGGTGCCTGCTTCTTCTTTTTCTTCACCGGTATAGCCGTCCAGCAGCGAGGCGATGTATTCCGCGCCACCCATGCCTTTGAAGAACTGGTTGATGCCCAGACCATAAGGTCCGTGGAATCCGGCGCGGGCCTTGGCCATCAGGCTCAGGTCCGGTGCGCCAACACCGTCATTGACCGGGAAGTGGTCGGTCGGGATTGCCGGACGGAAATCGTCCAGCTCGGGATCGAACACTTCGAAGTTGTCTGCCGAATAGGCGATGACTTCTTCTTCCGAATAGCCCAGCGCTTCGAGATCACGCAGAGGCACATAGCGCAGGCCGTGGCAGGCTGCGCAGACCTCAGTATAGATCTGAAGGCCACGCTGCAGCTGGTTTTGATCCCAGGTGCCAAAGGGGCCTTCAAACGAGAAGTGGAAGTCTTCGATGTGCTGCTCGCCACCACCCGCTGCGAAGGACGCAGCAGGGGTAAGGGCCAAAGCAAACGCGGCACCGATTGCAAGTTTCTTGAACATGTTTCCGGTCCCTCTTCTTACTCGGCCGGCGTGGCGTCGGCGTCGGCCTTGCCATAATGCGCGTTGAAGTCTTCTTCGATGGTCTCTGGCTGTGGCAGCGGTTTTTCGATGACACCCAGGATCGGCAGGATCACGAAGAAATAGGCGAACCAGTAGGCGGACGCGATCAGCGAGAAGGTCGCATAGGGCTCTTCCGCGGGCATCGCACCCAGCCACATCAGGGCAAAGAAGTCGATGATCAGCAGGTAGAACCACCATTTGAACATCGGGCGGTATTTGCCCGAACGCACGGTCGACGTGTCCAGCCAGGGCGCCAGCGCCATTGCCAGGATCGCACCGAACATCGCAATCACACCAAAGAACTTGGCGTCAACGATGCCTCCGGTGATGAAGCTGGCAAATTGTACAACCCAGACTTCACCGGTAAAGGCGCGCAAGATCGCGTAGAATGGCAGGAAGTACCATTCGGGCACGATGTGTGCAGGCGTGACCAGCGGGTTAGCTTCGATGTAGTTGTCCGGGTGGCCCAGATAGTTCGGCATGTAGCCGACGATGGCCCAGAACACGACCAGGATCACGGCCAGAGCGAACAGGTCCTTGATCACAAAGTACGGCCAGAACGGCAGGGTGTCTTTCTCGGCATCGGCTTTCGACGTGCGGCGAACTTCAACACCTGTGGGGTTGTTGTTGCCGGTGGTGTGGAAGGCCCAGATATGCACGATGACCAGAGCCGCGATAACAAACGGCAGCAGATAGTGCAGCGAGAAGAAGCGGTTCAGCGTGGCATTGTCCACCGCGGGTCCGCCCAGCAGCCAGGTCTGGATCGCGTCACCCACAAACGGGATCGCGCCAAACAGGCCGGTGATCACCGTCGCACCCCAGAAGGACATCTGACCCCAAGGCAGAACATAGCCCATGAAGGCAGTACCCATCATCATCAGATAGATAAGCATACCGATGATCCACGTGATCTCACGCGGGGCTTTGTATGAGCCGTAGAACAGGCCACGGAAGATGTGAATGTAGACCGCAACAAAGAACAGTGACGCGCCGTTCATGTGAATGTAGCGCAGCATATAGCCGCCATTCACGTTGCGCATGATGTGCTCGATGCTGGCGAAGGCCAGATCGACATGCGGTGTGTAGTGCATCACCAGAACGATACCGGTGACGATTTGCAACGCCAGGCAGAACGCCAGGACGATGCCCCAGATCCACCACCAGTTCAGGTTCTTGGGGGTGGGGATCATGATGGTGTCGTAAATCAGGCCGACGATGGGCAAGCGGCTGTTCAGCCACTTCTCGCCGTTTGTCTTCGGCTCGTAATGATCGTGGGGAATTCCGGACATAAGTTTGGGTCTCCCTTAGCCGAGTTTGATGGTGCTGGCGTCGGTCCACTCTGCAGGCGGAACGGGCAGGTTTTCAGGTGCGGGGCCCTTACGGATACGTCCGGCCAGGTCGTAGTGCGATCCGTGGCAGGGGCAGAACCAGCCGCCAAAGTCGCCAGCATCGCCCAGCGGCACACAGCCAAGGTGCGTACATACGCCCATCTGAACAATCCACGCGCCCGGCGCTTCGCCCTCGGGCGACGGCATCACGCGGTTGGCGTCGGTTGCCGGAGCATCCGCGTTCAGGTTGAAGTTGCGGGCCAGCGGATCAGGCAGTGCATCAACGCCTTCGGCGTCCTGTTCCTGCGCTTCTTGAATTTCAGCACCAGTGCGGTGGCGGACAAACACGGGTTTACCCAGCCATTTCACGGTCAACTGCGTACCGGGTTCAACGCCGCTCACATCCACGCGGATCGAGGACAGCGCCTGAACGTCTGCCGATGGGTTCATTTGATTGATCAGGGGCCATACGGCTGCACCCGTCGCGACGACACCTGCGCCGCCTGCGACGTAGTAGAGGAAATCTCTGCGGGTGCCTTCGTGGTCTTCTGCGTGGGACACGAGGTTTTCTCCGATTCCGGCGCCCGGGGGTGACCCGAGCAAACATGCATCAGCACCGCATCAAAGCGGCGTCTCATCGCGGCTATCTATCCGGGAGAATTCGGTTCGTCCAGCGGTCATAGGCGCGCAGTGCGCCACATCAGGGCATTCATGTCACAACGAGGGGCGAAAGTTTCAAGATACGGACCTGTTTTTTGGCGAAAACACTCCGGTCCCCCGGCTTTTCCAAATGTGATTCGATTCGCTTCGGCGGGGTAGAACGGTGCTGAACAGACCCAGCCCCACAAGGTTTTGCAGAATGCCGATCCGCCCACCTTGAACTTTTCGGCATATTCGGGAATATTTCCGTATATGAGAAGTTCCATGGAAGCCACCTCTGACAAACTGGCCACGCATTTGCGTGGATTGCGAGAGCAGCACAACATGACCCTCGACACTTTGGCCGGAAGAACTGGTTTAAGCCGCGCCACCCTGTCGCGGATCGAGAAAAACGAAGTCAGCCCGACCGCCGAGACGCTAGGCCGTCTGGCAACGGTCTATGCAGTGCCGATCTCTCAGCTACTTGCCCCGCTGGAGCAAGGTTTCCAACCGATCGTCCGGCGGCACGACCAGCCGTTCTGGACGGATCGTGGGCGCGCGTTTCAACGTCGCAGCGTTTCGCCCCCCAGTGGGCACCTTTCGGTTGAATTGATCGAAGGAACCCTGACCGCGCGGCAGCGCATCGCCTATGATGCACCCGCAGTTCCGGGGCAAGAGCATCACCTGTATGTCTTGTCCGGGCAGATCGAAATCACGGTCGAGGGGAAAGCTTATGACCTTCGACAAGGGGATTGTCTGCGGTACATTTTGTTTGGCGAGACAGTCTTTGAAACGACCCATAGTCCCTGCACTTACGTGATCGCATTGTCATGACCATTCAGACACCCAACGTCTCCCGTCTTACCCCGGCGGATATCGACAACAATCTGACAGATCTATGCCGCACGCTTGTTGACAGCGTTGCCGACGGTGCCGCGATCAGCTTCATGATGCCGCTCGACCATGACACCGCCGCGCGGTTCTGGACGGATGACGTCAAACCCGCCATCGAAACAGGCGCGCGGCACTTGTTTGGCGCATTTTATCAGCGTCGCATGATCGGTACGGTCCAGCTGTTGCTTGCCATGCCCCCAAATCAGCCCCACCGGGCAGAAATCTCGAAAATGATCGTTCACCCTGATGCCAGGCGTCGCGGTTTGGGCAAGGCCCTGATGCAAGAAGCCCTGAAATCCGCACAAGAAGCCGGGAAGACACTCATTACACTAGACACGCGCACCGGAGACGTCTCGGAATCCCTTTACAGGTCTGTCGGGTTCAAATCGGCAGGTGTCATCCCCGATTTCGCATTCGACCCGGAAGGAAAATCACGTCACGCGACGACCTATATGTACCGATACCTTTGACTTAAGCTCGAATTCACGGAGACGCCCGACATAGTAAGACGCGCCGCTTCTGCAGGGCATATAGATGTAGAAAATCTGAGTTAAAAATAGATATTTTACAAAGGCTTAGTCATGTTTGATTTCGATTGAACTTTAGACGCAAATGATCGAAATGCGGGAAATCCCAATCTCTGCAGGACGTTTCTCATGTCAAAGCTCTTTGCACCAACCCTGATCCTCGCACTGACCGTGCCCTTTCAGGCGATAGCGGCCGGTGATCCGGCGAAAGGCGAAAAACTCTACAATCGCTGCTCTTCTTGCCACGCAATCATCAAAGATGGCCAAATTCTGGTCAAAGGCGGCATCACTGGCCCGAATCTTTACGGCGTCGTCGGTCGCGTCGCAGGAACCGAGTCAGATTACCTGAACGGAAGCGAGCGTTTGCCCATCGGAATGTTCACCGACGACATGATCCGGGCGGGCCAGGAAGGGCTGGTCTGGACGCAAGAGAATATCGCCACGTATTCCAAAAACCCGATCGCATTTATTCAGGAGTATCTAGATGACGAAACCGCGCGCCCAAACATGAGCGTCAAACTGAAAAAGGGCGCCGATGACATCGCAGCCTATCTGGCGACGTTCAACGAATGATGTCTGTCGCTGGTCGTTCTGCCGTCAGAGCGACCAGCGCATTGATCCCCGATCAGGCCGGCGGTTGCGTTGCGACCATGCTGGGACGCTCGGCGAACTTCTCGTACCAAGCGGCCAGCGCGTCATTTCCCTTGCGCCACCCGCGCGCATCGTGGCGGAAATCGACGTAGCCCAGCGCGCAGGCCACTGCGACCTGCCCCATATCCAATGGTCCGGACAGATGCGCCATCCACCGCTGGTTCAACGCGGCGCAGGCGCGTTCTATCTTGTCCCATTGCGCATCGGCCCAGCCCTCCCATTGCTTGTCTTCGGGCCGCATCCGAGCCTCATAGGTGATCAGCAACGCCGCATCCAGAATACCATCCGCCAGCGCTTCAAGCGTCAGCACATCCCAATGCCGGGCACCGTCCTGATAAAGACCGGCCTGCCCGCGTGCGTCCAGAAACGCACAGATAACACGGCTGTCGAACAGGGTCGGCCCATCAGGGCGCTCTAACGCGGGCACCTTTGTCAGCGGGGCCTTGGCCAATAGCGGCTCGGCCGGGGACATTGGCGTTGTTGCAACATTCAGCAGTTCGACATCCTGCAACTGGTCTGTTTCATGCAACAAAACCATGACTTTGCGGACATAGGGCGAAGTGGGGCTGAAATAGAGTTTCATAAGAGATCTCCCTGAATTGCCGGAACTCTACATCACCCAATGCAAAACAAAACCCGTCAATTGGTGCGCCAACCTCACCCTCTCATCAACTTTTGCAGAGTATCAAGCTCGGACCCGATCCCGTCGTTTGCGATATGTTCTGACGCGCTCAGGCGGGCTGCATCGGGCTTGTTCTGGTTTAGCTTCCAGGTGCCTTGAATGTCGTCAATGCGAAACTGAAACGGCACGATCATGCGCATCATCTTATCCAACGCGTCCTGGCTCATCTTGCCGGTAGTCCAAGGCGGTTTGGGCAGCAAGCGTGCCTCATAAAAGGCGGACTGGCGATTTAACAGGTCCAGCAACTCCGCGTGCGGCCGCTGTTCTAACTGACCGATCAGATGCACAGCGACATAGTTCCATGTCGGAACCTGATCGGCGATCCCGTACCAATCCGGAGATACATATCCGTCTGGTCCCGTGACGGCGATTCTCGCCGGTTTAGGCTCTTTCAGCATGCGGACGATCGGGTTGGATCTGACAAGATGCAGCTCGGCCAGCGCGCCATCCTCAGACAGCATAAACGGCACGTGGCTAATCAACGGCGCTTCATCCGTCGACACCGCAAGAACCCCGAACGCGCGGTCACGCGCAAAGGTAACGTGGCGCTCGGTCTCTTCTGCGCGGAAGGCTGGATTGGGGTGCATGGCTATCCTCCTGCAAAATCTCTTGCAGAACCGGCCGCACCTTGGCAAGGTCCGCCCGTTCTCAGGGCGGGGTGAAATTCCCCACCGGCGGTATGCGGGCGATGACCCGTAAGCCCGCGAGCGGCCCCGGTGTACGGGGTGTCAGCAGATCTGGTGAGATGCCAGAGCCGACGGTTAAAGTCCGGATGAAAGAGAACGTGCAGTGCGTCGGCCCTGGCTTGCGCCTGCCCGTGATCGCCTTGGGTGACGTGTCTGTTGCGAAAGGAGATCATGATGACACACACCCGCTATGCTTTTGTGAAAGCCAACTGGCATTCCGATATCGTTGACCAGGCTCTCGAAGGGTTTCTGGAGCTTGTCCCCGCCGAACAGGTTGACGTTTTTGACGTCCCCGGCGCGTTCGAGATGCCGCTGCTGGCTCGCGATCTGGCCCAAACCGGGCGCTATGCCGCGGTCGCCTGCGCGGCGTTTGTCGTGGATGGTGGCATTTACCGGCACGATTTTGTCGCACAGGCCGTGGTAGATGGGCTGATGCGCGCCAGTATGGACACCGGCGTTCCGGTACTGTCAGTCTCGCTGACGCCGCACCAGTATCAGGAAACCGATCACCACAATGCCATCTACCGCGCGCATTTTGTCGAAAAGGGTCGCGAGGCTGCGCAGGCGGCCCTGAAGATCACCCAAACGCGCGCGTCGTTTACGCGTGCCGCATAGGCACAGCTGGTTGGGGTTCCCCTGCCCCAACCGCAAATCCGCTTGAGGCCAAGGGCCTCGCCCGCTAATCACGACGCGCAAAGGAGCATGCCCCATGTCGATGAACAGTTTTGGCCACCTTTTCCGCGTCACCACCTGGGGTGAAAGCCACGGGCCCGCATTGGGTGCGACCGTCGATGGCTGCCCTCCGGGTGTTACGATCGACGAGGCGATGATTCAGCAATGGCTGGACAAGCGCAAACCGGGTCAGAACAAGTTCACCACCCAGCGGCGCGAGGCAGATCAGGTCAAAATCCTGTCGGGCGTGTTCGAAGGGCAAACCACGGGCACACCGGTGCAGCTGATGATCGAGAACACGGATCAGCGCTCGAAAGACTACGGTGATATCATGGACAAGTTCCGTCCCGGGCACGCCGATATCACTTACTGGCAGAAGTACGGCATCCGCGATTATCGCGGCGGCGGGCGCAGCTCGGCCCGTGAAACTGCGTCGCGTGTGGCCGCAGGCGGGCTTGCGCGTGAGGCGATCAAACAGATCGCATCGAATGTGCAGATCACCGGATACATGACCCAAATCGGCCCGCACAAGATTGACCGGAGCAATTTCGACTGGTCCCAGATTGAACAGAACCCGTTCTGGACCCCGGACGCACAAGCCGCCGAAGACTGGGCCAACTACCTGGACGAATTGCGCAAGTCCGGGAACTCGGTTGGTGCGATTGTCGAGGTTGTGGCCCGTGGCGTCCCAGCAGGCATCGGTGCGCCGGTTTACGCCAAGTTAGACACTGATTTGGCCGCTGCGATGATGTCCATCAACGCCGTCAAAGGTGTCGAGATCGGCGAAGGCATGGCCGCCGCCGAACTGACGGGCGAAGCCAATGCGGACGAGATTTTCATGGGCCAGAACGGCCCGCAATACAGCTCAAACCACGCGGGCGGTATCTTGGGCGGTATCTCGACTGGACAAGACGTTGTTGTGCGGTTTGCTGTCAAGCCGACTTCGTCAATCCTGACGACGCGCAAGACCATCACCAAATCCGGTGAAGAGACCGAGATCATCACCAAGGGCCGTCACGACCCCTGCGTAGGCATCCGCGCCGTTCCGGTGGGTGAGGCGATGATGGCTTGCGTGATCCTCGACCACCTGCTGCTGCATCGCGGCCAGATCGGAGAGAACCGTGGACGGATCGGCTGATCTGCGCACGCGCCTGCGGGCCGTCGTTGCGCAGCGTATGGAAACCGACCCGGCGCATGATCTGGCCCATCTGGACCGGGTCTGGGTAAACGCGCAGGCCATTGCAAACGACCAGACCGACATGCCGGTGCTGCTGGCCGCCGCTTATCTGCATGATCTGGTAAATTTGTCCAAGGACGACCCAGACCGCCATTTGGCATCGCGTCGATCGGCCGAAGAATCAGAGTCTATTTTGGTAAACTTAGGCTATTCTACAGGTCAGATCCACGCAATCAAACATGCTATCGAGGCACATAGTTTTTCGGCCAACATCACGCCGGAAACGCTCGAAGCCTGCATTCTGCGCGATGCCGACAGGCTGGACGCGCTGGGCGCGATTGGAGTTGCCCGGAATTTCTCAGTCTCCGGTGCTTTGGGACGGTCGCTTTATGACCCGGCAGATCCCTTTGCTGCCAGCCGCCCGCTGGACGACCTGCATTTTTCAATCGACCACTGGAAGGTCAAACTACTGGGCCTTCCTGGCGATATGCTGACCGAGGGTGGCAAAGAGATCGCGCAGCGCAGAATCACACGCATGATCCGCTTTCTGGAAGAGTTCGCGCAAGAGATCGGCAGCCCACTGCCGACCGATTGGACGAATCTGTAAACGACGCGTTGATCTTTCCCCGCCAAAAGCGCAGTTTCGCGCCGATGGCAAAACCCTTAACATCGCATCGACCTTTGCTGGCCGTCGCTCTGAAAACGAGCGCGGTGTTTTTGTTCACGGTCATGGCGGCGATTGTCAAAGCGCAGTCCGATCACTTCCCACCTGGCGAGATGGTGTTTTTCCGGTCCCTTTTTGCCATTCCGGTGATTGTCATCTGGCTGATGGCGCGCGGAGAATTGGCGCAAGGGTTCAAAGCCCGCAAACCTTCGGGTCATTTCTGGCGCGGCGTGTTGGGCACCACGGCGATGGGGCTTACATTTACCGGCCTTGGCTTGATCCCGCTGCCCGAAGCGACGGCGATTGGCTATGCCACCCCGATTTTCACCCTGATCCTTGCCGCGGTGATGTTAGGCGAACGCATCCGTAAGATCAGAATCGCGGCTGTGTCCATCGGGCTTTTGGGTGTCCTGATCATGATCTGGCCCAGACTGGGTGGCAACAACATGGAAGCTGCTGCCACCTTCGGCGCATTGTGTATTCTGGGTGCGACCGTTGCCAGGGCCTTTGTGCAGATCCACATCCGGCAGCTGGTGCAGGTCGACCACCCTGCGGCCATTGTCTTCTATTTCTCGATGACGGCGACCATCCTGTCCGGGCTGACTATTTTTTGGGGGTGGGTCATGCCCACATGGGAACAGGCAGGCTTTTTGATTCTGGCTGGTCTGATCGGAGGTGTGGCGCAGATTCTAGTGACTTCGTCCTATCGGTTTGGGCAGGCTTCGATGCTGGCGCCCTATGATTACACCTCGATGCTGTTTGCCATCGTCATTGGCTATGTCTGGTTCAGTGAACTGCCAACGCTGGTCATGCTGGCCGGAGCGGCGCTGGTGATTGTCGGTAACGTCGTGGTGATCTGGCGCGAACATCAACTGGGCTTGGAGCGCGGCAAGGCACGCGCGGTCACGGATCCCAAAGCCTGACCTTTACCTTTGCAGAACTTCCCCTAGGGTGTGCCCAACACAAGATGAGGGTTTCCCATGAGCGACGCACAGGACCACAAGGAAAAGATGCAAAAGGTGCAGGCCCAGCACCGCAAGAAAGTGTCCGAGGCAGTTGATCCCGACCGCGGGCTGGTGCTGATCAACACTGGCAAGGGTAAGGGTAAGTCCTCGGCCGCGTTCGGGGTCGTGATCCGTGCGCTGGGTTGGGGCCAGAAGGTCGGCGTTGTTCAATTCATCAAAGGCAAGTGGAAAACCGGCGAACGTCGCTTTTTCGAAGAACGCGATCTAGTGACATGGCACACGATGGGCGAAGGTTTCACCTGGGACACTCAGGACCGTGAACGCGACATCGCCGCTGCAAACGCCGCCTTCGACAAGGCGCGTGCCCTCATGTCCAGCGGCGAATACGATCTGATCGTACTGGACGAGATCAACATCGCGCTTCGCTACGAATACCTTTCGGTTGAACAGGTGATCGATGGGCTGAAAGAACGGTCTGACAAGACCAGTGTTTTCCTGACGGGTCGGGATGCGCCGCAGGCGTTGCGGGACTATGCCGATCTGGTCACCGAGATGACCGAGGAAAAGCATCCGTTTCAGGCCGGAATCAAAGCCCAGCGCGGCGTGGATTTCTGAGCATCAGGGTCAAAACAGTCCCCCCCCTCAGGGGCTGTTACGCTGGCGGGTTTTCGTTGAGAAACCTAACTGACCCGCGTCGACACGCGGCGCTATCCGGCAACGGTTGTTCAGCCCTGTCACCCTGGGCCGCCTTGGGTTTGTCGACATAGGCGCAATAGTCGTCGTCACAGCAACATCCACAAGCGGTGGCCGCTTCGTGCCGTGCCATGATTTCATCAAGTGGGTCACCCATCGTCATTTCCTGTTGCGCGTGTCGTTTCCGAGGCGGTGGCGCGCTCTCACCAAGCTATACGCTAAGCCCGCAGACCGCCTCGAAACCCCGTGCTGGATGCTAACACATCTGGCCTTGATCTTTATCTGATTATTTTTGTCGGAATTTGCAAGATCAAAATAACACTTCCTGGATAGCCCCACAGTTAATCGGCTTGGAACGGAGTTACTTCAGGCGTTTTGAGAATACCAATTTCCTGAAATCTCTTTTTTTAGGCTCACATATGCTGATACACGGCGCGAACAAACAGATCAGCAAGCCGCTTGTCGGCTGGACAAGCGGCTCTGGTTTTTTGAGAATTCACCTTGTTGTGGTGAACCCAAGGTGCGTCAGGTTCAGGCCGTAACACCCTGCTCTGGTGCGCTAAGCGAGATGACGGCGACCACCGCAGCCCCGTTCAGCCAGTAGAAAATTGCATCCAGGCCCGAAAACCCAAACAAGCTGGGCGCGGCCAAGAAAACGACGCCGACCAGAAGATCGACCGCCAAGTGAAAGTTGTAGGGAAGAACGCGCCAGATCCCCAAATGGTGATCCGTCAACACCGTCAGGACAAACGCCGCGACGCCGGTGACCACCGACAGCCACAACGCCATCGGGTTGGATTGCCCCAGTCCAAGCAAAAAGGGCAACCCCATCAGCGCAAAGGCAACAGGATAGTCTAGATAAGCGTGAATATTGCGGGTGACAAAGCGGAGAGACATGAGAGTTCCTTTCCTGATATGGGATGACCTCAAACTAGGAAAGGATCTCGGAACGTTTAATTCTGGATCGTCCGTGAAACGTTGCAGATCGTCCAGAGTTTGAATTCGATCAGTGCATTGATCGATAGGCGGCTGGCGATACGCCAACCTGCTTCTTGAACACCCGCGAAAAGGCGGCTTCCGAAGCATAGCCGACCTCGGCCGCGGCATCGGCCACGTTCCAGCGGGCCTCAGTCAATCCGTGACACGCAATCTGCATCCGCCAATCGGTCAGATACTGCATGGGCGTTGTCCCCATCTTGTCTGCGAATAGCTGTGCGAAAGCAGTGCGAGACATTCCGGCCTCACGTGCCAGAGACTCGACGCTCCACTCTTGCGCGGGCGAATGGTGAAACGCAGTCAATGCACGCGAAATGCGGGAATCGGCGAACCCGGCAAGCGCGGTTTCGCTGGGGCTTTGATGTTCAAGATGGGCCCGAATGGCCTGCGCAAACAGGACCTCGGACAGTTTCAACGCTATGAGGTCACCACCGATCCGCGCGCCGTTGATCTCGGACCCGATCATACGCAAGGTGGCTTCGATCCAGGCCCCGGCTTCCTCGCCATAGTTTTCGATCAGGATGTATGGGGGAAGCCGATCAATCAGCATATGCCCTGTTCCCTGTCGCCCCGGCGGTCCTGTGAATGAGAAATGACCGCAGATCAATTGCGTATCGCGGCTTTTGTCTTCGCCGCCATAAAGCAGAACCCCGTCGCCCTTGTACCCGGCCTCTTCCAATACGCGTTCAAGCGGCAGGGCATCCATTGGCTGGACCTCACTGCACAGCAGCGCGTGGGCAGATCCGTGTGGGATCAGGATCAGATCGCCCTGCTTGAGACGCAAAGACTCCCCTGTATTAGAGACGAATACTTTTAGCTCGCCACGCTGTACAAAGTGAAATCGGGCCACGTTTTGATAGGCCGGCACCTGTACGCCAAACGGCGGTGTAAACGAGGTTCGAAAGTAGAATGTGCCCTTCAAGGACAGGCGGGTGAGAATATCGCTAAGTAGATCCAACATTGGATTAAGATAGACACGGCCGCGCGTTCGTCCAGCTGTGTGAACGATCTGCAAGGATTCTTGAACGTACGGCAATGAAAAAGCCCCCACGAAAACGCAAGGGCTTCAATCACAGCTGCAAGATCCGATCAAGCGCGCACGAGCGCCTCATAATCTGCCGCGATTTCACGGGTCAGATCTCCGACCTCAAACGTATAGTCGCCGATCTGGCCCACCGGCGTGACCTCGGCTGCCGTCCCGGTCAGCCAGCACTGTTCGAAACCGGCCATTTCCTCAGGCTTGATGCGGCGTTCGTGAACAGTGATGCCTTTGTCCTTAAGCATCTGAATGACGGTCTGGCGGGTGATCCCATTCAGAAAACAATCGGCCAGAGGCGTATGAACCTCACCATCTTTCACGAAGAACACATTCGCACCGGTCGCCTCGGCCACGTAACCGCGCCAATCCATGAACAGCGCGTCTGAGCAGCCCTTGGCCTCGGCCTTATGCTTCGAGATGGTGCAGATCATGTACAGACCCGCCGCCTTGGCGTGCACCGGAATAGTTTCCGGGCTGGGGCGTTTCCATTCCGCGATATCCAGCTTGGCGCCCTGCATCTTGGCGTCACCATAATAGGCACCCCAAGGCCACACGGCGACGGCCATCCGGACCGGGTTCTTGGCTGATGCCACACCCATGTCTTCCCCCGAGCCACGCCAGACCAGCGCACGGACATAGGCGTCCTGCAGACCGCTGGCTTTCAGCGCTTCGTCCTTGGCGGCCTCGATGTCATCCACCGAATAGGGCATAGGCATGTCCAGCGCTTCGGCCGAGGCAATCAAACGCTCAGAATGTTCGCGACTTTTGAAAATCTTGCCGTTATAAGCACGTTCACCTTCGAACACCGAAGACGCATAGTGCATCGCGTGGGACAGGATATGCACATTGGCTTCGCGCCAGGGCACAAGTTTGCCATCCAACCAGATGACGCCATCACGATCATCATACCCCGCCATGCGAAACCTCCTGACATGGGATCAATTTCCGATTATTGCGTAAATTAAGTCCACATCGGACATAAAGTTGCGCAAAAACTGCGATTCGATACCCGTACACTCTTGGAATGTCAATAACGCTGACATAAACTCGGGTCGAGTAACGAATGAGGCATACTATGTCGGATACCCGCCCCGCCCCAGCCTTTGGTGGCGAGAGCCTGTTGTTTTTGACCGACGAACAGTTGCGGCAGGGGATCGAGGCGATGTTTTTCGCCTATCGCGGCTTTACCGCAGATCCTGATCGCATACTGACCGAAATGGCCTATGGACGGGCGCACCACCGGGCAATCCACTTCATCAACCGCGCGCCGGGTACGACTGTCAACAACCTTCTGGCCATTCTGGGCGTAACAAAACAGTCTCTGAACAGGGTTTTGCGGACGTTGATCGACGACGGTCTGGTCGAAAGCCGGGTCGGATCAGTGGACAAACGCGAAAGACACCTATTTCTGACAGAACAGGGCAAGGCGCTAGAGGCCAAACTGTCTGAGGCCCAGCGCGTTCGAATGCGTGCGGCGTACAAAAAGGCGGGACCCGAGGCTGTGTCGGGGTTTCGTAAAGTGCTTGAAGCAATGATGGATGCTGATATGCGTCATGCCTATACGAAACTGCGGGATACCACCTCATGAACGAAATGGATGCCCATCTGCTGATCGTCGACGATGACGAGCGCATTCGCGATCTGTTGAAGAAGTTTCTGATGCGGAACGGATTTCTGGTCACGGCTGCAAGGGATGCAGCACATGCACGGCGGGTGCTTTTGGGGTTGGATTTCGACATGATCGTGCTGGACGTGATGATGCCCGGCGAGGATGGGGTCAGCCTAACCAAGGCGCTGCGCGAAACCCATACCACTCCTATCCTGCTTTTGACCGCGCGCGGCGAAACCGAACATCGCATTGCCGGGCTTGAGGCCGGTGCGGATGACTACTTAGCCAAACCGTTCGAGCCAAAAGAGCTGTTGTTGCGGATCAATGCAATCCTGCGGCGGATGCCGGAAACGCCTGCGCAGGACGCGACGGCGAAGATACTGCATCTTGGTCCGATCCGGTACGATATCGAGCGTGGCGAGATGTGGCAGGGCGAAGACCCGGTGCGCCTGACGGCGACCGAAAGCCAGTTGATGAAGATTTTCTCGGCCCAGCCCGGAGAGCCGATCAGCCGAACCAAACTGGTCGAAGATCTGGGCCGCGACAAGGGTCAGGCGCAGGAACGCGCAGTGGACGTTCAGATCACCCGTCTGCGCCGCAAAATCGAACAGGACCCCAAGCAGCCGCGTTACCTGCAGACCGTCCGCGGCGCCGGATATATGCTGGCACCAGATTGATTCAGCCGTGGCGCGGCGCTTTCTTGCCTTGGGCGAGGATAATTATGGCCAGATGAAGATGGGATCCCGATGACAACCGCCCTTTTGACCCACGCCGATTGCCTTGATCACGTGACACCGCAAGGTCACCCCGAGAGGGTGGCGCGGTTAGAGCATATTCTGCATGCGTTAGAAGGCTTGGAACTGACACGTGTAACCGCCCCTTTGGCGGCGGATGACGACCTGCTGCGCGTGCATCCGGAAAGCCATATCCGTGAAATCCGTAATAGCAGGCCATCCGATGGCTTTAAACAGATTGACGGCGACACCTTCATGTCTCCGGGGTCGGTGGACGCGGCTTACCGGGCTGCAGGTGCGGTTGTGCGGGCGGTAGATATGGTTTTGGGTGGCGAAGCCTCGAATGCGTTTTGCGCCATCCGCCCGCCCGGTCACCATGCCGAAACCGAAACGGCAATGGGGTTCTGCCTGTTTGGAAACGCCGCGCTGGCGGCCAAGCACGCATTGGATCATCATGGATTGAAACGCGTAGCCGTCGTCGATTTCGACGTTCACCACGGAAACGGCACGCAGGATCTGCTGTGGGACGAAAGACGTGCACTGGTGATCACCAGCCAGCAAATGCCGCTGTGGCCCGGATCGGGGCGCCCGGATGAAACCGGCGCTTATGAGACCGTTTTGAACATCCCGCTGGCACCCGGCACTGGTGGGACCGAGATGCGGACAGCTTACGAAACGCAAGCCTTCCCGAGTCTGCGCGCATTCAAGCCGGAACTGATCATCATCTCGGCAGGTTTTGATGCGCATCAGGACGATCCGCTGGCCAACTTGAACTGGTCTACAGGCGATTTTGCCTGGGTTACTGCTGAGCTGTGCAAGATCGCCGATGAGCTGTGTGAAGGTCGTATCGTCTCGACTTTGGAGGGCGGGTATGATCTGAACGCCCTTGCCGAGGCCACTCGTGCCCATGTGGAAGAACTGATGAAGGCAGCCCGATGACCGATACTCCTGTTGATCAGATGACATTCGAACAAGCGATGAAAGAGCTTGAGGCCGTTGTCGGCCAGTTGGAGCGTGGTGACGTGGCGCTGGATCAGTCCATTGCGCTGTATGAGCGCGGTGCCGCGTTGAAGAAACGCTGCGAAGACGAATTGAAGCGGGCTGAAGAAAAGGTCGCAGCCATTACTTTGGATGCCAATGGGCAGCCAACCGGGACGACGCCTGTCGAAGGTCAGTAAATGTTCAAGGAAATTCTGGCGCAGGATGCCGCGCGGATTCAGGCTCAGTTCGATCTGGTCCTGAGAGCGCTGGACGAATTGGATGTTACCCGGGCGATGGCCTACACCACCCAGGGCGGCAAGCGATTGCGCGGGTTTCTGGTTCTGGAAAGCGCGCGGATGCATGGCATCGACTCAACACAGGCAATCTGGCCTGCGACAGGCATCGAAGCCCTACACGCCTATTCTCTGGTCCATGATGACCTTCCCTGCATGGACGATGACGATCTGCGACGTGGACGTTCGACCGTGCACGTAAAGTGGGACGAAGGCACCGCCGTTCTGGCCGGTGATGCCCTGCAGACACTAGCCTTTGAGCTGTGCACCCGGCCCGAGGTCGGAAATGCAGAAATTCGTGCTGAATTGGCTCTAACCCTGGCCCAAGCAAGCGGTGCGCAGGGAATGGTGCTGGGGCAAGCGCTCGATATGGCGGCTGAAACAGCGGCCGCGCCCCTGACACTGGAGCAGATCACCACGCTTCAGGCTGGCAAAACCGGTGCGCTGATTGAATGGTCCGCCTGCGCCGGTGCGCGTTTGGCCCAGGCAGATCCCGAACCCTTGCGCCAATATGCCCAGGCGCTTGGCCTTGCTTTTCAGATCGCTGATGACATTCTGGATGTTGAAGGTGATGCCGAGAAGGCCGGCAAACGACTGCAAAAGGACGCCCAGGCGGGCAAAGCCACGTTTGTTTCGCTTTTGGGTCTGAACGCCGCGAAATCCCGCGCCGTAGAACTGGTCGATCAGGCCTGCGCTGCGTTGGATGGTTACGGTGCCAAGGCTGAAACCTTGAAGGACGCGGCACGCTTCGTTATTGCCCGGGACAGCTAAGCCAGGAACGCCACATGTCTGACCGCCCGAATACACCCCTACTGGACCTTGTGAACCGCCCTGCGGATCTCAAGCAGTTTTCGGACGCACAGTTGCATAAGTTGGCGCAGGAATTGCGGACCGAGACAATATCGGCCGTGTCCGTCACCGGTGGGCATCTGGGCGCGGGTCTGGGCGTGGTCGAATTGACGACCGCCCTGCACGCCGTGTTCGACACGCCGCGCGACAAGATCATCTGGGACGTTGGTCATCAGTGCTATCCGCACAAAATCCTGACCGAGCGGCGCGACCGTATCCGTACGCTTCGCATGAAGGACGGGCTGAGCGGCTTCACCAAGCGCAGCGAAAGCCCCTATGACCCGTTTGGCGCAGCGCACAGCTCAACCTCGATCAGTGCCGCGCTGGGGTTTGCCGTTGCGCGCGATCTGGGCGGTGTGACGCCCGAGGGATTGGGTGACGCGATTGCCGTGATCGGTGACGGTTCAATGTCTGCAGGCATGGCCTTCGAGGCGATGAACAACGCCGGACACCTGAAGAAACGCCTGATCGTCATTCTCAATGACAATGAAATGAGCATCGCACCGCCTGTCGGCGCGCTGTCCAATTACCTGTCCCGAATTTACGCTGAAGAGCCGTTCCATGATCTGAAAGCCGCAGCCAAGGGCGCGGTCTCACTGCTCCCGGAACCCTTCCGCGAGGGTGCCAAGCGCGCCAAGGAGATGCTCAAGGGCATGGCCGTGGGCGGCACATTGTTTGAGGAGCTGGGCTTTTCCTATCTCGGTCCGATCGACGGGCACGATATGGATCAGCTATTGCCTGTCCTGCGCACGGTCAAGGCCCGCGCCACGGGCCCGATCCTGATCCACGTGCTGACAAAGAAGGGCAAGGGGTATGCCCCAGCCGAGCAGGCCCGCGACAAAGGCCATGCGACAGCGAAGTTCGACGTCGTCACGGGCGAGCAGAAGAAAGCACCCTCAAACGCACCGTCTTACACATCGGTCTTTGGCAAAACGCTGGTGGAAGAGGCCGCGCGCGATGACAAGATCGTTGCGGTCACCGCTGCGATGCCCGACGGCACCGGGCTGAACTTGTTTGCGGAACGCTACCCTTCACGCTGTTTCGATGTGGCGATTGCCGAACAGCACGGCGTGACCTTCGCCGCCGCTCTTGCCGCCGGCGGGATGAAGCCCTTCTGTGCAATTTATTCCACGTTTTTGCAGCGCGGGTACGATCAAGTCGTGCATGACGTAGCCATTCAGCGCCTGCCGGTTCGTTTTGCGATCGACCGTGCGGGTTTGGTGGGCGCGGATGGCGCGACCCATGCGGGGTCGTTCGATATCGCCTATTTGTCCAACTTGCCCGGCATTGTGGTCATGGCCGCAGCGGATGAGGCCGAGCTGGTGCATATGGTGGCCACCGCCGTCGCACATAATGAAGGCCCGATTGCTTTCCGCTATCCTCGCGGTGAAGGTGTCGGCGTCGACTTGCCGGAACGTGGCGAAGTCCTGGAAATCGGCAAAGGCCGGATCATCCAAGAAGGCGCACGGGTCGCAATGTTGTCCTTCGGGACACGGCTGGCCGAAGTGCAGAAAGCGGCCGAAGCTTTGACCGCGCGTGGGATCACCCCCACTATCGCTGATGCTCGATTTGCCAAGCCCTTGGACCACGACCTGATTTTGGATCTGGCCGCCAACCACGAGGCGTTGATCACCATTGAAGAAGGTGCCATCGGCGGCTTTGGCAGCCATGTTGCCCAACTTTTGGCCGATGAAGGCGTCTTTGACCAGGGGCTCAAGTATCGCTCGATGGTTCTGCCTGATACCTTTATCGACCAGGCCAACCCCGCAGATATGTATACAGTAGCAGGCCTGAATGCCGAGCAAATCGAGGCCAAAGTGCTATCCGTTCTGGGTGTTGCAACCATCGGCGAAAAACGCGCCTGAGGCACGACGCTAACCAACTGAATTTCACCGTTGTTTGAAAATCCGTAAGTACCGTTTTTGGCGTAGTTTTCGGAAAGCCGTCGAATTCATCCGGTTTCGGGTGAGTCCTTGAGAGCACAGAAACCACTTGCGTCCCGGCGCGCCGTTCCAGCACGCCCGCTTTTCTGATAATGATAAGAAAAACGAAAACTCCACCCTTGAGCAGGCGGGCGGATGAGAAACACGATAGCAGCGTTGGCGACGCTCGTTCTGATGAGTATGCCGGCAAGTTCAAAAGAGATTCAGGTTGGCAATGATCCGGGTGGGCGGATTGTGGATCGCATGGTTCAGATCGAAATCGCCAACCGGACAAACGCGCAGTTTCAAATCATCGGAGATTTTTGCCACTCTAGCTGCACCATGCTGCTGGGTGCGGACGAAGTTTGCGTTTCGCCCGAGACTGTCTTTGGCTTTCATGGCCCCCATCGCTCGAACCGAAAGAAAATGACGGCAGATGAGTTCGACAGGAAAAGCGCGTCACTATCCAGCTACTACCCAAACCCGGTCAGAAATTGGTTCATGTCCAAAGCGCGGTTCGCCGGACCAAATGAACTTTTGTTCGTGACCGGTGAGTACCTGATAGGTCTCGGCGTGCAGGAATGTGCTTAGGGCAACGACGCCCTAATCCTGCAACCACCCGCTGATAGGAAACCCTATGCCCGCGGCCATCGTCGCCAACACGACCACCTATTCGGCATCTTCCATTTTGGTTGCATTGAGTTGCGCGAAAAGCTCGGGTCCGACGCGATCATACAGTTCGATCTGAGTCTCCAGAAAGTCGATATGACCTTCTTCATCCGACATCAGGCTTTCGAACAATCCCATCGAGACATAGTCTCCTGCCTCTTTGCAGACATCCCGCGCCTCTTTGTAGAGCGCGCGCGCGCTTTGTTCCGCCGCCAGATCGCATTCCAGCGTTTCCCGGGGGTTTTCGCCGATCCGCAGGGGATCAAGTTTTTGCAGGTTGGGATGACCTTCCAGGAAAATGATCCGCTCGATCAGTTTGTCGGCGTGTTCCATCTCTTCAATGGATTCTTCTCGACTTTTCTTGGCCATGCTGCCAAGGCCCCAATCGTCTTGCAGGCGATAATGCAACCAGTATTGGCTGACGGCTGTTAGTTCGTGGCGCAGAGCTTTGTTCAGGTATTCAATTACCTTTTTGTCACCTTTCATGATGAAACTCCTTGGCTTTGTCTAAGAATTGGCGTGGAAACAACTTTTTAAGCTGAATGCTACCACCAGAGCAGCTTAACCCAAAACCTTCAAATATCTGTTTTAAAACAGGTAATTGAAAATTTCCTGACGATTCTCGTTTGAATCAGAACCCGTCACTTGAAAGCGTTTTTCCACCGCACATACGATTCCCTGATACCTGCTTACCGATCGCAAGCATGGCCCTTGCGGATCAAAATCACGCAGGCAAATAGCTACGGAGATTGAGCTGCGCTAGCATCCGATGATAGCCCGCAGGATCAAACCAAAAGTGAGATACGAGGTAGGCCGCTAGTTTAGCTTAACTATCCAAGGGAAAGTGGTGCCTCAAGAGGGACTCGAACCCCCGACCTTGTCCTTACGAAGGACCTGCTCTACCAGCTGAGCTATTGAGGCAAGCGACGGTTCCTTTAAACCCTCGGGCAGATGCGTGCAAGTCTCGATATCCTCGGACGCCTACCGGTGTGTGATGGTGATTCCCGCAGCTCAGATCGCTTGAAGCCCATTCCATCACCACGCTCCAGCAAGAATATCACGCCTGCTCCAACGCTTACGCGCACCTTCGATGGCCATGTATTTTCGGTTGACTGGGTTGTATTATTTTAATATTTCATGAAATATGATAGAACAGATAACAGACCAATTGGCCATCCTGGGTCATCCGCAGCGTATCCTTGTGTTTCGCATGCTCATGCGACGTTTTCCTGACAGTGTTCCGGCGGGCGAGCTGGCGGCGGAGCTCGACGTGAAGGCCAGCACCTTGTCGAACTATCTGAACGCGCTTCAGCGTTCCGGGCTGGTCAAGCAGGAACGTTCCGGGACATCTCTGCTCTATTCGATTGAAATGAAAAACGTGCAGCAGATGCTCGACTATCTGATTGTCGATTGCTGTCGCGGTCGCCCTGATATCTGCATGCCGTTTGCTCAGGGAAATAAGGCGGCGACGGATCGGAAATTCAACGTCTTGTTTTTGTGTGTGGGCAATTCTGCCCGGTCGATTTTTGCGGAATCCCTGCTGCGCACGCTGGGAGGTGACCGGTTCAACGTTTTCTCGGCCGGCACGCAACCCACATCCGAGCTCAACCCGATGGCCGTGCAAGTTCTGGACGACAAAGGACATGACACATCCATCCTGCGATCCAAGAACATGTCCGAATTTGCAACCCCCGGCGCGCCCGAGATGGACTTCGTCTTCACGGTCTGCAATCAGGCCGCGAATGAGGAATGCCCCGCTTGGGAAGGCCAGCCAATCAGTGGCCATTGGGGCATGCCGGACCCGGTCAGGGCCGAGGGCACGGATGCCGAAAGAAGCCTTGCATTTCAACATGCATATGGCGCGCTCAAGCGCCGGATTGAGGCCTTTACGTCTTTGCCGGTCGAAAGCCTCGACCGGATCGCACTGCAAACTGCTGTTGATGACATCGGCAGGACGCCCACTGAGGACATGAAATGACGACTTATGCTGTGAACGGATTGGGGCGGATGGGAAAGCTGGCCTTGAAACCGCTGCTCGACAAAGGCGCAAAGATCGCCTGGATCAATGATGCAGTCGGTGACCCCGAGATGCACGCGCACCTGCTGGAGTTTGACACGGTTCATGGGCGTTGGGATGCCGCGTTCGCGCATGACGCCGACAGCGTTACGATCAACGGCACCCGCCTACCCTTTATCGGCACCAGAGATCTGGCGGAACTACCGCTGGACGGTGTCGATGTGGTGATCGACTGCACCGGTGTTTTCAAGACCCAGGCCAAGCTGGCCCCCTATTTCGAAGCGGGTGTTAAGAAGGTTGTTGTCTCGGCCCCGGTCAAAGATGGCCCGACCGCCAACATCGTTATGGGCGTGAACGAGGCCACTTATGATCCGGATGTCCACAGTATCGTGACGGCGGCCTCGTGCACCACGAATTGTCTGGCCCCAGTGGTCAAGGTCATCCACGAAAACCTTGGTATTCGCCACGGGTCGATGACCACAATTCACGACGTGACCAACACGCAAACCATCGTGGACCGCCCCGCCAAAGATCTGCGCAGGGCGCGATCTGCTTTGAACTCTCTGATCCCGACCACCACCGGGTCGGCCACGGCAATCACGCTGATCTACCCGGAACTCAAGGGGCGGCTGAACGGCCACGCGGTGAGGGTTCCCTTGCTGAATGCCTCGCTGACCGACTGCGTCTTCGAGGTTGAGCGTGAAACCACAGTCGAAGAGGTCAACGCGCTTTTCAAGGCCGCGGCCGAAGGTGAGTTGAAAGATATCCTTGGCTATGAGACGCGGCCGCTGGTTTCCACCGACTACACCAACGACGAACGGTCCTCGATTGTGGATGCGCCCTCGACCATGGTGGTGAACGGGACACAGGTGAAGATCTATGCCTGGTACGACAATGAAATGGGTTACGCGCATCGTCTGGTCGACGTTGCCCTGATGGTTGGTGCATCGCTGTGACCCAAAGGCCCGAAGGTATGTCGGCCTATATCACGGTCACAGCAGCCTATTGGGCCTTCATGCTGACCGACGGGGCCCTGCGTATGCTGGTGCTGCTGCACTTTCATAGCATGGGATTCTCGCCGGTTCAGTTGGCATATCTGTTTGTTCTGTATGAGATCGCCGGCATGGGCACGAACCTTGCCGCCGGTTGGATCGCGGCGCGGTTCGGGCTGACCTCGACGCTTTATGCAGGGCTGGCACTGCAGATTGCAGCGTTGCTGGTTCTTACGCAACTAGACCCTAATTGGGCGATCCCGGTAAAAGTTGTCTTTGTGATGATTGTGCAAGGGGCCAGCGGGGTTGCAAAGGACCTGGCCAAGATGTCCTCAAAATCCGCCGTCAAACTGCTGGCCCCGACCGAGGGCGGAGGGTTGTTTCGCTGGGTCGCGATTTTGACCGGCTCGAAGAACGCTGTGAAAGGGTTTGGGTTTCTGCTTGGGGCGGCACTGTTGGCGACAGTGGGCTTCATGTGGGCCGTTCTGACTATGGCGATCATACTTGCTGCATTCCTCGTCGCCGTCATCCTGTTCATGCCGACCGGCCTGCCCAAAGGGCGCAAAAGCGCCAAGTTCTCCGAGGTCTTCTCAAAATCCGCCAATGTGAACTGGCTATCCGCCGCTCGTGTCTTCTTGTTTGGCGCGCGGGACGTGTGGTTCGTGGTCGGCATTCCGATCTATTTTTACGCAGTTCTGTCGGATGGAACTGAGGATGGCAACCGTGCCGCATTTTTTATGATCGGCACATTCATGGCCGTTTGGGTCATACTTTACGGCACTGTTCAGGCCAGCGCGCCGAATATCCTGCGCGCAAAGGAACGCCCGGAAGGGGATCTTATCCACGCCGCCAAAAATTGGGCCGCGGCGCTGTTCTGCGTGCCTGCTGCCCTGACCATCGCGGTTCTGCTCTCATCCGGCCCCGAGACATGGCTGACCGTTACGCTGGTTGTGGGCCTATTGGCATTTGGGGCAATCTTCGCCGTCAATTCGGCGCTGCATTCATACCTCATCCTGGCCTTCACCAAGTCCGAGCGTGTGACGATGGATGTGGGCTTTTACTACATGGCCAACGCGACTGGCCGCCTGGTCGGCACTGTCCTGTCGGGACTTACCTATCAGATTGGCGGGCTTCCACTGGTTCTGGGCACCGCTGCTGCTATGGTCGCGCTGGCCGCCCTGACATCCGGCAAACTAACCGACCAGACGAATGAGGCATATACATGAGCATCTTCGAACGCTACCTGACCGTCTGGGTCGCGCTGGCCATGGTTGGCGGCGTATTGATCGGACTGGTTGCACCCGGCCTGGTTCAACTGATCGCCTCGGCCGAAGTGGCCAGCGTCAATCTGGTCGTGGCCTTGCTGATCTGGGCGATGGTCTACCCCATGATGGTCGGTGTGGATTTCGGCGCAGTGGCGGGCGTAGCACGCCAGCCACGCGGGCTGATCGTAACGCTGGTTGTCAACTGGTTGATTAAGCCGTTCACCATGGCATTTCTGGCGGTTCTGTTCTTTGAACACGTCTTTGCACCATGGATCGAACCTGAAGACGCGGCTCAATACACGGCCGGGCTGATCCTGCTGGGTGCGGCACCGTGCACCGCTATGGTATTCGTCTGGTCTCAGCTGACTAGGGGCGATGCGACCTATACGCTGGTGCAGGTTTCCGTAAACGACTTGATCATGGTGGTGGCATTCGCCCCAATCGTGGCCTTTCTGCTGGGTGTGACCGACATTCAGGTTCCATGGCAGACACTTGTTCTGGCAACTGTGCTGTATGTCGTTTTGCCGCTGATCGCCGGCCTGATAACGCGCCGTACATTGGGATCGCCCCAAGCCATCGACACGTTTTCCGCACGAGTCAAACCCTGGTCGGTCATGGGCCTTATCGCCACTGTCGTCATTCTGTTTGGCTTGCAGGGACAGACCATTCTGGCCAAACCGCTAGTGATCGTCCTGATCGCGGTACCAATTCTGATACAGAGCTACGGCATCTTTGCCCTGGCTTATGGTGCAGCCTATGCCCTAAAGGTGCCGCACCGGATCGCCGCACCCTGCGCAATGATTGGCACGTCCAATTTTTTTGAGCTGGCTGTCGCTGTAGCCATCAGCCTGTTCGGATTGAACTCGGGCGCGGCACTGGCAACGGTTGTCGGCGTTCTGGTTGAAGTTCCGGTCATGCTGTCACTGGTCGCATTTGCAAACCGCACACGCGCGCGGTTCCCCGAACTCGCGCCGTCGTAAACCTAACTAACGCTCCATCGTGTGTGTCAGAGAACTGGAACAAAGAACGGCTTTAGCCGTTCCTTTTCCGAGATCGCAGACAGCACCGCCCAGGCGGTATCCAGCGACTCGCGGATCGTGACATCCATATCCAGGTACCGATAGGTTCCCAGACGGCCAACGAACGTGACGTTTTGGGTGTCTTCGGCCAGCGCAACATACTCACTCAGCAGCGCTTTTTCCTTTAGCTGACGGATCGGGTAATACGGTATGTCATCCGGACCAGCAGCTCGAGAAAACTCGCGATAGCAGACCGAGCCGTCATGCGTTTCCCATGGCGAAAAGTGTTTGTGCTCGGTAATCCGGGTAAAGGGCACCTCTTCCTCGCCATAGTTCATCACCGCGCAACCTTGGTAGTCGCCGTCATAGGTGAACCGTTCGAAATCAAGCGTGCGATAACCCAGGCGCCCAAGCTCGTAGTCGAAATAGCCATCCAGCGGGCCAGAATAGAACACGTGATCGAAGCCATCCGCCATGCCGCGATCGAAAGTGGTATTCAGCTTCACTGTGATGCCGGGGTGATCGAGGATGCCACCAATCATGTCGGTATACCCATTCTCGGGCATGCCTTGGAATTTATGGAAAAAGTAATTGTCGTCGTAGTTAAACCGCACTGGCAGACGCTTAAGGATCGACGCCGGCAGCTCGGATGGGTGACATCCCCACTGTTTGATCGTGTAGCCTTTGAAAAACGCCTCATAAAGGTCGCGACCGACGAACCGCATCGCCTGTTCCTCGAAACTCTGCGGGTTGGTGATGGATGTATCAGCCTGTTCTTCGGTGATAAACGCGCGGGCTTCGTCCGGGTGCATGGTCTTGCCAAAGAACTGGTTGATTGTATGCAAGTTCACCGGCAGCGAATAGACCTGCCCGCGCGAGGTGGTTTTGACCCGGTTCTTATAAGGCAAGAAGTTGGCGTATTGGTTCACATACTGCCAAACCTCTTCGTCATCCGTATGGAAGATATGTGGCCCGTACACATGGACCATCACGTCGGTATCGGCATCCCGTTCTGTGTGGCAGTTTCCACCGATATGGTCACGGCTGTCGACCACGGTGACATTATGCCCTTGTTCCGCAAGTTGCCGACCGATCACAGCCCCGGACAATCCGGCCCCAACCATCAAGAACTGCATATCAGGGGCTTTCCTGTTTCATCGAAATCGTCGTCATGTCGAGGGGTTTGATCAGTTGACGGCGGGCAATTTTGAATATACCCGACCGCGCCTCGCTGGCGCTACGGAACTTCGGCAGGACCGACATCCATGCCCGGCACATGTGCCATCCCAACTGCAAACGACCCGAGATGGGTTGCCCACCTTGCAGGATCGCGGCAAAGACGACCGGAACGGTACGCCGCGACAGATCAAACATCTGCTTTAGAACGGCCTCTTCTTCCTCTGAGCTGAGGTTATTCGACTCGGCCATCGCAGCTTTCAGGTTCTTTCCGATCGGCCGCGTGTGGTGCATCGCGATCTCGTCCAGAATGGCGGTTCGAAACGCGCCAGCCTCGGCCCATCGGCACCATATATAGTCCAGACCATAGCCGCTCATGGTGCCCTGAAAAAGCGGCAGTGCCTTTTTCAAAATGTCCTTGTGCAGGCACGGCGCCATGATCTCGATATAGTTTGTGTACCGCAGCACGAAGCCCGGGCATTGGCTGAACACAAAATGCGAGAAATAGCTTTCGGGGGTCAGCGACGGTTGTGCAATACGCAATCCGTGAACCTGCATGGCATCAAACAGCGCGTTTACATCCGTAGCGCTGATGTCCAGATCGTCATCTGGCAGCCAATAGTAGTCATACTTATCAAGGTCACGTTCAGCGAGGGTTTTGAACAACCCATCCCATTTGCCGCCTTTTACCAGCACAGCCTCGACACCGGGTTCAGGTTTGAATGCCGCAAAAGCCTCGTCCGAGAAATAGCTGATCAGAAGATCGTAGGTGCGATCTTCATAGGGGATTTCTTGCCACCGATGGTGCAATGACTTGTTGCCCGCACGGACAACCACAAGGCTATTCTTCATGCGCGGTTCCGAACCCGATTTCCTGCCTGCATCAACGGGCCGAGCCCCTCAATCATGTCTGGGTTCAACGGATGGCTCAACCGTCCGTACGTGTACTTTGTTTGGTACATTAGGTTTCGAACGAATCTGGCCATGGGCGAGCCGGGTTTCATTTTACTGCGGCAGTGGTCAATCGTGCTGTCTACCTCTTTGCGCTCCGCGACCATCTGCTCGGCAAGTGTGAGGATGGGTACGTTGTGTTCCCAATAGAATTTCAAGTCGATGTCGATGGGGCGCGCAATCGGGGCCTCGATCGCAAATAGTTGAGCGGCAGCACGCCGACCGATGATGTAACCTGTGGTTCTTGGCGGCAGGCGATCCGACAGGACAAGATCCTGATCTGCCACGGATTTAATCACCTGCCCGTTGCTCCTCGAAGTGCCATCCAGCTTTATCATAACACCTTCGAAACATTCGCCACATTCAGCCAGTTCATTGAAAAATGGCCTGGGATCTTGCACGAATGTCGCGTCATCTTCCAAAACAAGGCTCACGAAATCGGAAGAGGCCGCAATATCCCTCCATATCCGGCGATGCCCAAGGGTACATGCGACTTCGTTGCGGCTGAGCGGGCGTTTGAATTTGCTCCGATTCATGTCGGCATCATAAACGCGCTGCAACTCAGAGTTGTTCAGCTGGTCTCCAGCAATGGCGTCGCAAAACTCATGGTTCAAGCCAAAGCGGGTAAATTCGCTTTCGCAGAAACGTCGCCGTTCAACATCTTGCGGCAAACTCAGAATGACGGCCTTAATCGACACTGTTCCATTACCAATAATTTTTTTTGCACCGCGTTACTACGGGCCGTATTTACTAAGCACAAGCGAAACTGGTCTACCCTTTTCCCGCGACGCGTCAAGGATTTCCTGCTGCAGAAAACCGCTGAAATTCAATCGTTACTCTCACGCTACAGCAATTTGCCCCACAATATCAGAGCTTACATTCTTCCAAACATGTAGATATCACGATGAAACCAAAAAGAAAATCACCTGACCACTTCACGCGGGCTAGCGCGAATTTCTGCCAACGCTTCAATCTATCCACCATAATCAAGGGACCTCGCGCAGCAGAAGGTGCATACAAGACGCTATAAAGTTGTGCGGACAACTACCGGCATAGACATTTAAACACCAAATAGAGGTCGGTGCACGAAGGCCCACAATACATCGCGCCAGCTTGTTGAACGAGAGCATCAAAACCTTGAACAACCCAGCTCCAACCCTTATCTGCCAAGGCCCCCCGCGCAACCTTAGGATTGGGCAACTCTGTCGCGTCATTTGATCTGCCCTTTAGGCGGGAACGATTATAGGTTATCTGAGCGAGCGCATGATTTCACGATCTGGAGAAAGCAATGATTAAGCGTGCCTGGACCGAATGGCGATCAGGCTATATGGGCCGCCTCATCGGCGAGAGTTTTTTTGCCCAAGGACGCCTTTATGCCGTCGCCATCGTTGCGATGATCGCCGTTGCCGCGACCACCGCGGGCTCTGCGTTTATGATGGAATACATCATTGATGCGATGACCAACCCGGATATGCGAGAGTGGGCAGCCATGATTGCCCTGGGTGTTGTTTTGCTTTTTCTGGCAAAGGCGGTCGCCTCTTATATTCAGTCCATCTATCTCGCGCGCGCTGGAAATCGGATTATCGCAATGCAACAAGACCGCGTATATCGTAAGTTGTTGCGGCATGGCGTGTCATTCTTCGCCGAGAATGAATCCTCAGACGTTATTATGCGAACAACGCTTGGAGCACAGGCAGCGCGGACACTCATTGATGTTCTCGTCACTGGCTTCGTGCGTGACGCCTTTACGTTGGTTGGTCTCGTGGTCGTGATGGTCTATCAGCAACCCGTGCTGTCCATCATGTTTTTCGTAGTCGGTCCTGTAGCTATGCTGGGTGTTCGCTATCTGTTAAAAAGTGTGCGGTCCATCATGCAAAAAGAATTCAAATCGTTGGCCGAGATCATTCGAGTCTTGCAGGAAACAACTGCTGGTATCAAAGTGATAAAAGTGTTCTCGCTAGAAGATCGTATGATCGACCGAATGGAAAACGCGATCCTAAAAGTCGAAGAACGTTCGAATGACATTGCAAAACTGCAGTCTATTGCCAGTCCGCTGATGGAGTTTTTAGCCGGCTTGGCTGTGGCTGGGGTCTTGGTCATTAGTTCCCTCGGAATCGCGGGAAGCGAACAGCCGAGCGCAGGTCAGCTAATGTCCTTTATTACAGCCCTGCTGATGGCATATGAGCCGGCAAAACGCTTGTCGAAGATGCGCGTACAAATCGAGGCCGCAATGGTCGGTGTCGGTATGCTTTTTGGGCTGTTGGATCACGAAGACACGATGCAGGAAAGCCCTGAGGCGCGGGACCTTCTGGACGGGCCAGGTGAGATCGCGCTTCGTAATGTCACCTTTAGCTATAATGGCTCCGTTCCTGTAATAAAGGATATGAATATTACATTTGATGCTCAAAGAACTACTGCGCTGGTTGGCCAGTCCGGGGGGGGCAAGTCCACAATTTTCGGTTTAATCATGCGGTTCTACGACCCTGACGGAGGAAATGTCGAAATCGACGGGCAGAACATTCAGTTTGCCAGTTACCCCTCTCTGCGGCAAAAAATTTCTTACGTGGGACAGGACACTTTCCTGTTTTCGACAACTGTTATGGAAAACCTGCGATGTTCAGCGCCAGAAGCGACCGACGAAGAGGTCATGGAAGCTGCAAAAGCCGCGCACGCACATGACTTCATTTGCGAATTGCCTGCAGGTTACGACACGGAGGTTGGAGAAAACGGGACTTTCCTATCAGGCGGTCAGAAGCAACGCATTGCGATCGCTCGGGCGATCTTGCGCAATGCAGAAATATTGTTGCTGGATGAAGCCACCAGTGCGTTGGACGCGGAATCAGAAGCTTTGGTCAAATCAGCGTTGGACTCGCTGACGCAGAATATGACTGTAATTGTGATTGCGCACCGCCTCTCAACTGTCCTTGAGGCGGACAAAATCATGGTCGTTCAAGATGGTACCGTGGTCGAGCAAGGAAACCTAGACGAACTCATGCAACTTAACGGTCAATTCCGCAATCTGTTCGACCAGCAGTTCAAAAAACGCGAAACCGCAGCTATAGGGTGACGATTTCGTTAGGAAAGCTATTGGAAAGTAAGGTTTAGGTGAGCCGTTTTCCCGCTTCCTGGCCAAGGCTAGAAAACAAACGTAGCTTTAGGGAAAGATGTTGATCTGCCTGGCTTGATCTAGCTTGAAAACACTCAATTTCCTGAGATGAAAGGCCCAAAACCACATTCAATGTTGCTAATATCTGGCGTAACTTCAAAAAACGGTTGGAGGCGCTTCTTTGGAAGCACCGTAATTGGCAATCGGAACGCAATACAAAGTTAGCTGTTTGGGACATGACAGCCCAAGAGCGAGGAGCAATTTGACATTACGTAACGACAAACTGGCAACGGAAATGGACAAGCGGAACAATCAGGCCGCACCGGAAAGCACTCAAGAGCAACTTGAGTGCGTATCGCTAGGATCATCAAACGAAACGATTGAAATTTGTTTAGCGTTTGATCGCAATTTTGTTCAGCATGCAGCCGTAACGCTCTTGTCCGCATCTCAATCATTGAGCTCAACTGAAAAACTGATCGTGCACGTTTTGCAGGCGGGTGACATCGGTTCTGAAGTTCAGATCGCATTCGAGAACGTTGCGCCGGATTGCACATTTCACTGGTACGAAATCGACGTGGAACGTTTCAACAGCCTTCCAGATAACCGTGATCATGTTTCTCTGGCCACTTACCTCAGGCTTTTCATTCCCGAAGTACTAAGCGAGTTTTCCTCGCGGGTGATTTATCTGGATTGCGATACAATCGTCGCGGACGAACTTGGAAAGCTGTGGTGCCAAGACCTTGGCTCAAGCCCGATCGCAGCAGCACCGGATGAAGGCGGGTTGACACAAGCAAAGCGATTGAATTTAGAAAACAACGCCTTCTATTTCAATGCCGGGGTTTTGGTTTTTGACTTGGAGGCGTTGGACCCTGCGAAGTATTGGCAATTAGTCGAAACAATTGTGTATGATGAATCCATCAACCTCGAACTCCAGGACCAAGACATTTTGAACCTGGCCTTCAAGGGACGAACTCATTGCCTTGATCTTCGTTGGAACGCAAACACACGGCTGTTTATTCCTGACGATATTGAACCAGCTTATACCCCAGAAGAAGCCCTATCGTCAGCACTATCCCCTGGAATTCTCCATTTCACCGATAGAAAAAAGCCATGGTGCACCAACTGCAATCATCCATTGCGCCATCTCTACTGGGAACTTAGGAACCAAACACCTTGGCGTGAAACTACATCAAAGCGGTTCTTACGGCAGGTCAAAAACTCACTTCGAAATCGATTTAGCAAGTCCCGAAAGGCTGTAAACCGTGTCTGGTAAGAAGGCTTCAAAACTCATTCGTGAGATTGCACGGCCCGCGAAACAGTTAACAAAACTGACCCATAGGGTTTCGTCGCGACTGTATTCGCCCTACCTCTATGACCTAACAGCACGCCGTCGCGTGCGGATTTCCCCAGGTGCTATCCACTGGAAAAGCCATGCTGCGATTTACGTGATTGCGCCATTTCACGGCGTTTGGCCGTCTCACCTTCAAGCACTCGATTTTTTGGTAGCATCAGGCGCCGCACCGATTGTTGTTTCAAATCTACCATTAAGCGAGACCGAGAAGAACAGCATCTCGGAGCGAGCGACTGTAGTTATCGAAAGACCAAATCAAGGATATGACTTCGGAGCATTTCGAGAAGGATACCTGTACCTGTGCGATCGTTTCGAAGAGTTATCACGAGTAACTATGCTCAACGATTCTGTTTGGTTTCCTGCTCCGAATGCCACCAACTGGTTTTCGTCTCTAGATGCTCAGAACTCTATTTTTACAGGTGCAACTTCGAACTATGGGGGATCCCTTAAAGTTCCAAAATCACTGGGTCCGGAAACTTGGAGATACGGTCCACAGAGGAAGAACTTCCACTATCAGTCATACGCGCTTTCGTTCCGCGATAGTGCATTCAAAGACCCGGCGTTTTCTAAGTTTTGGGCCAATTTTCCACTGACAAATAACAAAGATCTGACTGTCCTTCGCGGAGAAATGGGTTTGTCTCAGTGGGCGCTTTCGCGGGATTGGTCCACTTCGTCTACGTACCCGATAGAAAATATGGATACGCTGATAGAACCCCTTTCAGAACCTCGCTTGAGAGCCATCTCTGAAAACTTAATTGTGCTTGGAAATCCAGAATTTCTTGCGCTTAAACATCGAGTTTTGAAAGAAAAAACGGACAAAAACAACCTGCGTGCTCTGATCTTGTCTGCGGCACGATGTTTGGGAGTCGCCTACGCGACACCAGATTTCAACCTGAATGAAATGAAGTTCCCATTTCTGAAGAAGTCACCAGTTTGGCACCAACAGGAGGCATCCGACACGACGCTCCGCATAATTCAGGAGTATGGTGATACGTGGGGGATTTTGGAGGAAGCAGAGTTTCTAAGGCGCAATTTGCTTTAGGCTGTCTTGCTGCAATTGGATTCAACTGAGCCTTGTACGGCTGGAGGTGGCAACAACCTTGCCGCCGCAAAAAGAGCTTATAAGCAGTTAGTTTTTGCGGTTCGTGGCCATAATAGAAAGAATACTGCGTTCACAGATGTTGTTGCCGAATTCAAGCCGCTCGTCGCTGAAGTACTCCAGATCTCCGGCGGCATGCTGGCCGAACTGGCACAAAGTACCACCGAAGTCAGTGCAGCCTTCTTCTGCAGAAGGTACCGAGTCTCGCCGTTCTAAATTATCAGGCGGCGGCTTACGGATTTGCTGACGTTTGGGCGGAGCGCTCCTTTGCGGTTCAGCCGCGACTTCAATCTCTGAGTCTTTCGCTACATCTGCGTATTCCCTCTATATTGCCGGTTGAATCCAAAGCTCGCTGTGCTTTTGTCCCTTGGCCGCGGTGCTGATCAGCGAGACCTTCTACAGCCTACGGGAAGCGCAAATCCTGATTGAACAATGGAGGAAACACTGCAACACGAAACGACCACATAGTGCCTTGGACTACCGCCCACCGGCGCCGGAAACCATCGTGCCGATAGAACCCAGGTCGATCATGAACTAACATTCAAACTGGACCACTCATGTGGGGCTGATCAGATCACGAAGCCAATTGTGGATCAGATTGACGTTCATCGAATACCGACGCGCCGCCTGCGCAACCCAAACGCCCAGCGCCTGCGTCTAAGAACAGATCGACCGCTTCTTCTGACCTTTCTTCCCGACCATTGAATGCACCAAGAATTCTACTATGAACGTGGACATTTTCAACTCACTCCATAAGACGTCAGAGCAGGCAAACCGGACAAATGCTTTGTAATTAAATTACCATCATGAGCATCTAACAACAAAATTATGCACTGTGTTGAATGTCAACGGTTTGAAAACCGGGAAGCACGATCAAAACCAGATGAGAGTGCCCACCTCTTTCAAAATGCCCTGTCGGAATTTTCGGCCTGGGTAGCGGTCTCGGCAAGCTCATAAAGGTATTGCCCATATGCATTTTTCTTTAGCATTGTCGCCAGTTCTTTCAATTTTGTGACACTTATCCATCCTTTACGAAAAGCGATTTCCTCGGGGCTACCAACCTGTTGACCCTGTCGCTCGGACAGGGTTCTAACAAAGTTTCCTGCGTCAAGAAGGCTAGAATGAGTTCCCGTATCCAACCATGCGAATCCTCGACCCATTTGCTGAACTTCAAGCGTGCCCTCATCAAGATAGCTTTTTAGAAGATCAACAATTTCCAATTCCCCGCGCGCAGAAGGTTTTACCCCTCGCGCACGTTCAGGCGCTGTTCCATCCATGAAGTAAAGGCCTGTCACGGCGTAATTCGATGGGGGCACAGTCGGCTTTTCAACGATTTCAGTTACCCGGCCACGCACGTCATACCCAACAACGCCGTATCGCTGTGGGTCAGAAACCCGGTATCCAAAAACGGTGCCGCCCTTATTGCCCACGTCAGCTGCTGCGAGCACGTCTTGCAAACCGTGCCCGAAAAACAGGTTATCTCCTAGAACCAACGCAGATGGCGCTCCGTCCAAAAATTCTTCGGCTAAAAGATAGGCTTGCGCCAGGCCGTCTGGACTCGCTTGTTCAATGTAGGTGAAGGAAACGCCCCATTTGCCTCCGTCGCCCAAGACGCGCTTAAACTGATCTTGATCAAGTGGCGTCGTAATAATCGCGATTTCGCGGATACCAGCTAACATAAGCACACTAATTGGGTAGTAGATCATCGGCTTATCATAGATTGGCAGCAATTGCTTTGAGACTCCGATTGTGATCGGATAAAGCCGCGTTCCCGATCCACCAGCCAAGATAATTCCTTTGCGATCTTTCATGATTTCATCGCCTCTTATTCAAAAATTGTATCTTTAAGCCCATTGCGCCAATCTGGTCTTTTAATTCCAAAAACGCTCTCAAGACCACCGTTGTCCAATCTGGAGTTCAAGGGACGCTTTGCCGGCGTCGGAAATGCGGTGCTTGGAATATCAGTGACTTGGCAACTTACCCCGCTCAACCGAAAAATCTCTCGGGCGAATTCGGCCCAACTTGTATCCGGCCCGCCAGAGTAGTGGTAGGTTCCTGATTTTTCGGGGTGCCGAATAAGTTGTCTGGCACAGTTCAGACACGTAACTGCAATATCTTTTGCAGGCGTAGGCCCGCCGATCTGATCAGCAACGACAGAAATCTCATCTCGATGGGTACCCAAGCGTAGCATCGTTTTGACGAAGTTTTTCCCATGACTCGAAAAAACCCACGATGTCCGCAAAATCAAGTGTACTCCGCCTGCGACCCGCACGGCATCTTCGCCCTGCAGTTTTGTGCGTCCGTAGGCACTTAAAGGACCTGTCGGATGGTCCACTTTGAAGGGCGCGGTGCCACTACCATCGAACACATAATCAGTCGACAGGTGCAAAAAAGGCAAACCGCGTTCTGCTGCTTCTGACGCCATAGCTGCTGGAGAAACGGCGTTAACTATCCGCGCCGCTTCTTCTTGTTCTTCAGCAGCATCAACAGCCGTGAATGCCGCTGCGTTGATGACAGCGTCGGCATCAGTTGCCCTGACAAAAGATGCGCACGCATCAGGATCCGATAAATCTACTACATTTCGGCCGATTGCTTCCACAACAACGTCGCTGGCGTGCCGCTGCAATTCCTGACCTACTTGGCCAGTCTTCCCGAAAACGACAACCTTCACGTCTTTGTCCCGAGTCGCTTGCCTACGCCGTCACGCTGCTGCAGCGGGCCCCACCATGCTTCGTTATCCAGATACCATTGCACTGTTTTGCGCAGGCCCTCGTCAAGAGTCACTGCGGGCTCCCATCCCAATTCCTCACTAATTCGCTTCGCATCGATGGCATATCGGGCGTCGTGTCCTGGCCTGTCCGCCACAAATGTGATTTGATCAGCGTAGCTACCGGAGCTCTTTGGACGTAGCTCATCTAAAATAGCGCAAAGCGCCTTAACAAGATCAAGGTTGGAGGATTCGTTGTTCCCACCAATATTGTAGGAACGGCCAATCTGGCCTTTCGTCATGACCTCGATCAAAGCATCAGCGTGATCTTCCACATACAACCAGTCTCGAACGTTCGATCCATCACCGTAGATCGGCAACGGCTTACCAAACAACGCATTCAAAATGGTGACGGGGATAAGCTTTTCGGGAAAATGAAAAGGGCCGTAATTGTTTGAACAGTTACTTAAAACGACCGGCAATCCATAGGTGGCATTCCAAGCGCGAACTAAGTGATCGCTCGCAGCTTTAGACGCGGAATATGGCGACCTTGGATCGTATGAAGTATCTTCAGTGAACTTAATCGAAGTATCCATAGGAAGAGAACCAAAGACTTCATCTGTAGAAACGTGATGAAACCTGAATTTCTTAGGTCGACCAGTCCGTTCCCAATGGTTGCGGGCCGCCTCGAGAAGGTTATAAGTTCCCTTTATGTTTGTATCGATAAAGTCCTCAGGCCCATCTATCGACCGGTCAACGTGGCTTTCTGCCGCCAGATGCATAATCGCATCCGGCTTGTGTTTTTCCACAACTTCTTCGACTGCCGCTCGATGGCGCAAGTCCGCTTGTTCAAAACAGTAGTTTGGATGATCAGCGACACTTGCGACGTTTTCGAGGCAAGCAGCATAGGTCAAGGCGTCCAGATTAACAACATCATGCCGGCGGGCGATCGCCAATCGTACGACCGCAGAACCGATAAAACCGGCCCCACCGGTCACAAGAACTTTCATTATTGAGATCCTTCAAAAACGAATGGGCTAGCTACATCCCTTAACCGTCGGGCCGTCGAGTCTTTTGGGGATAGTATGGGCACTTGGCCCGCCAGGTCCCAGTCAACATTAAGATCGGGGTCATCGAAGCACACAGTTCCCTCGGACTCCGGCGAATAGTAGTCCGAACATTTGTAGATTATTTCTGTATTCGATTCACGAGTTAGAAATCCATGCAAAAATCCTTTTGGAATATACAATTGCTTGCCGTTCTCCGAACTAAGTTCCACACCCAACCATTTTCCGTAACTTGGGCTCCCGCGGCGGATGTCTACAATTACATCAAATAGGCGGCCTTGACCGCAACGTACAAGTTTGGCTTGCGCAAACGGTGGCGCTTGGAAGTGAAAGCCACGCAATGTTCCCGATGATGTGGACAAAGAATGATTGTCTTGAACAAATTGCGTGTGGACACCAAACGACTTCATCTTCTCCTGGTTCCAAGTCTCGCTGAAGTAGCCGCGATTATCTTCGAACCGTTCTGGTGTGACGACCAAAACCCCCGGAAAGGCAGTTTTTTCAACCTTCATTCAACGCTCCATCGTCTTTCTCGCCTATCTGAGTGCACGCTTGGAGCCAGGAATGAGTCCGTCCAAATTTAGTGGCCCGGCCATGCAAATATTTGCACTAAAAAGGTCCTTGATCGTTGATCGAACCTTTATTCAACTTGCCGTGTCACTACAAGTACTTCGCTGGAGATCCAGCCATCGGCCGCTATTCATCATAAGCCACAGGGCAGATTTCACCGGTTTTTTCACATATCGGAGCGCTCAAATTTGTTAGATCACCATTAGCAAGATAAACTTTGTAAAATTTTGGCGACCCCGGCAGGATTCGAACCTGCAACCTGCCCCTTAGGAGGGGGCTGCTCTATCCAGTTGAGCCACGGGGCCGTGCGACGCTCTCTTTAGCCCGGTTTTTCAACCTTGTCATGGCCTTTGCGCGACGGTTGTAAATCTTGCGCTGTTCACGCTACCATCGGGCAAAACAACATCGCAGGTGCCTCAGTGACAACAGAAACCAAACGCCCGCTTACTCTTCGTGATGTCTCGGAAGCGTCCGGAGTGTCGGAAATGACGGTCAGTCGGGTTCTGCGCAACAGGGGCGATGTTTCGGACGCCACGCGCACCCGCGTCTTAGCCGCCGCGAAAGAACTGGGGTATGTGCCCAACAAAATTGCGGGCGCATTGGCATCTAGCCGGGTGAATTTGGTGGCGGTGATCATCCCCTCGCTATCGAACATGGTCTTCCCTGAGGTTCTGACCGGCATTAACCAGGTGCTGGAAGACACCGAGCTGCAACCGGTTGTGGGCGTCACCGACTATATGCCGGAAAAAGAAGAAAAAGTGCTGTACGAGATGCTCTCGTGGCGGCCGTCCGGAGTAATCATTGCTGGCCTCGAACACACCGAGGCCGCGCGCGCCATGTTGGATTCAGCTGGTATTCCGGTGGTCGAGATCATGGATACCGACGGCAAACCGGTCGACGCGATGGTTGGGATTTCCCATCGCCGTGCCGGGCGCGAAATGGCGCAGGCGATCCTGAAGGCGGGCTATGAGCATATCGGGTTCATGGGAACCAAAATGCCGCTGGATCACCGGGCGCGCAAACGGTTCGAAGGCTTCACCGAAGTTCTGGGCAAACACGGGGTTGAGATCGAGGATCGCGAATTCTACTCTGGTGGATCGGCTCTGGCCAAAGGGCGTGAGATGACCCAGACCATGCTGGAACGGTCCCCCGATCTGGATTTCCTCTATTACTCCAATGACATGATCGGTGCAGGTGGGCTGCTGTATCTGCTGGATCAGGGTATTGATGTGCCGGGACAGATCGGCCTCGCCGGGTTCAACAATGTCGAGCTTCTGCAAGGTCTGCCGCGCAAGCTGGCCACAATGGACGCCTGCAGGTTGGAGATCGGACGCACAGCGGCAGAGATCATCGCGGCGCAATTGGCTGATCCCAATGCCGAGGTCGACACGCGTGTGACCCTGACCCCCAAGATCAGCTTTGGCGACACCCTAAAGCGGCGCTGAACACGTGGCGCTGCAACGGCTGGACAACCGAACAACTCGCGCGCTGTTCATGGATCGTCATGCATTGGCCGAGCCGCCATCGGGCGGCGCAAAAGGCGCGGAATTGCTGGACCTGATCCATCGTCTTGGCTTTGTGCAATTGGACAGCATCAACACGGTTGCGCGCGCCCATGACATGATCCTGTTTTCGCGGCGCCCATCCTATCGCGCAGGCAATCTCAAACGCTTGTACGAAAGCGACAGGGCGCTGTTTGAACACTGGACCCATGACGCAGCTGTCATTCCGATGGCGTTTTATCCGCACTGGCATTTGCGGTTTCAGCGCGATGCAGATCTGCTGAAGTCCCGATGGAAAAACTGGCGCCGCGACGGGTTCGAGCAGCGATTTGAAACCGTTCTGCAACATATCCGGGATCACGGGCCAGTATCCTCGTCCGATGTTGGCAAGGACGAGAAAAAGGGGTCCGGCGGCTGGTGGGACTGGCATCCGTCAAAAACGGCGCTGGAGTTTCTTTGGCGCTCGGGCGCACTGACGGTCATAGGGCGGCAAGGATTTCAAAAGCGCTATGATCTGACTGAGCGGGTGATCGAAACGCATCTTTGCCTGGGCAATATGCCCTGTGATGCCGAGGAGACGGTGGATTGGCTGTGCAACGCGGCGCTTGATCGGTTGGGGTTTGCAACCTCGGGCGAATTGGCTGCGTTTTGGGACACTGTCACGACAAGCGAGGCAAAATTCTGGTGTGAACAGGGTCTAATTCAGGGAACATTGGAAGAGATCGAGGTGACTTGCGCGGACGGCAAGCTGCGCAAAGTGATCGCCCGACCAACCATTTCCAAGGATGCAGAGGCTGCACCCCGTCCCCCAGGTCGCATTCGGGTCCTTAGCCCATTTGATCCCATGCTGCGCGACCGTAACCGTGCCGAACGATTGTTCGGCTTTCACTATCGCATCGAGGTTTTTGTACCTGCCCCAAAGCGCACTTACGGTTACTATGTGTTCCCGTTGCTTGAGGGCGACCGATTGACCGGGCGGATTGACATGAAAGCCAACCGGGATTGCGGGGCGCTGCAAATCAGCGCCTTATGGCCGGAACGATCCGCGCGCTGGTCCGATGCCAGAACCAAAAGGTTGCAGTCAGAGCTCGACCGAGTCCGACGATTTGCCGGGCTGGACAACGTGGAATTCGCCCGTGATTGGTTAAAAGACCCATTGTAAGTTGTTACAGAAGCACGACAACCGTAAACAATGACCTAGAAGCCCTGCCGATTTTGGCCGTCCGTAGGTTTGTTGCTTCTTCACAGAAATTTTGTTCGAACTGAACAATGATTCACAGGTCTGATAAAAGTACAGATGAATTGCTTTAACCGATGAGTATCAGGACTGGTATCCCACCTTAATCACATATATCAGTCCGTGACCGCACCCTGGGCTCATAAGGAGAAGCAATGTCGAGTGAACTGCCGAAAGTTTCCGTGGTTGTGTTGACATATCAGCACGAGAAATACATCGAAGCTTGCCTGCGTAGCTTGTCATCTATCCGTTACCCAAATTTCGAGGTCGTTGTTTTGGACGACGGTTCGGTCGATCGCACTGCCGAAGTTGCCATATCCTTTGCTTCTCAAACGAATAGCCCTATCAGGATCTTGCAGCAGGAAAATACTGGCCGCACGGCCGCGAATACTCAAAAATTAATCGACGCCACCGATGCGCCATATGTTCTAATGATGTCCGGGGATGATATGCTAACGCCCGGATATCCCCTTGATGATATTGTCGCAGGCCTAGAGAAAAATAGAAACGTAGATTTAGTCCTTCCCTATCTTGTTTATTTTGACGAAGATCCGGCCCAAAGAACACCCCATTTTTATGACGCTGGTTTTATTGAACCACTACGAAGCGGCGATGCGAAAAGGGTACTGGAAGAGCATTTATTTAGACAGGTCTCACGGATATTTCTTCAGGGAACCGTGATGCGTCGAGATCTAATAAACTCCGTGGGCGGGTTTGACGAAGAATTGCTTGCTGATGATTACTCATTTGTTCTTCGCATTTTTAAACACATGGCTAATAATGATCGTATTTTCGAGTTCCACGAGAAAGCAACTTGGTTGTATCGAGTACACCAAAAAAACGTGCACAAAGTAAAATTGCGTCAGAGCAAACTGATATTGGAAGTGGTCGCCAAATATGTCCCAAAATCATATTGGAAAACCTTCGACTGGTCACATGTAAGAACGTTAACCTTTAACGACTACAAAATAGTGCGGGGTTGGGTAATTGATTTACTCGGTCATGACTCTGGAGGCTTAGTAGCCGACAAAATTGGGTTACTCGCACTTAAAGAAGCTCGCAATCGGCGAGATCAGGTACTTCTTAAAGAGTTCTACGAGTCCCGCGTTGTGTCGCTTCCACTAAGGTTTAAGGCACTGCGTTACTATTGGCAGGTTTGGATGCGGCAACTGCGCAACAAGAAGTAGGGTGAGCGGGTGATTTTTAGACTTTGTTTTACTTGATGCCAGCTTCAAATTACCGTAGTGGCCAGCCACATCTGCAACGGGGCAACATAGCTTACTGCCTCTTCTAACGGTATATTTCAATTGCAGACCCACTCAATTGGGGAGGGAACAACTTGAGTTACAGAAAATTAAAAAAAATTGAAACGGCGATTAGGAGAAGAATTCGAACAAAAAGCTACAAACTTGTCAAGGTTTCTTCTCTGGCAAAAATCTGCAATGCGACAAGTTTTGTAATAGAGAAAAGTTCGAAAATTGATGGGCCTAGTCCGAAATTTTTTGGTATCAACTCCAATGATCTAAACAAGCGGTATTCCGTCGACTTCTACTCTCCAGAGCTCAACCTTATTCGCTTCTTTGATGTTGAGGTAATGGGATGGAGTGACTTTGTCATCTGGAAAAACCATGCTGCATATCCGGATGTGGCAGATATTAATCGCGATGTTCAAATTGTTGAACTGGAAAAGCGCGGGCGAATTAATCTCGAAGAACACTCGCTAAGCATTCTGCCATTGAAAAAACCCCTTCATGTTAAACAAGGGATTTCATTGCTTGGTCAATCAAGCTCAAATTACGCACATTGGCTAACAGAAGCGCTTGCAAGGTTGGCTATTGCAGATCAGTTTGAAGAGTTTTTAGATTTCCCCATCCTCGTTGACAGAGAAATTCATGACAACATTCTTAGATCACTGTCAATATTCGGTCTTCGGACTAGAAACGTAATCTTTGTCGACAAATGGCAAAGGGTCAAAGTCGACAACCTAGTTTACTTATCTCCGCCCAGCTATACTCCCGCGGATAGTCGTGAGCGAGTCCAAAGTGGCGATCTGCAAGACGACAGACGACAAGATTCTTTGTTCTCACAAAGTGCTCTTAAGTTGGTAAGGCAACGAATTAGGGAGCGGTGTGAACCATACATGTATGCTGATTTCTCCAACTTGCCGATGCTCGAAGTACCCTCTGTATTCAGTCGTTTAGAAAATCCCAAGGAGGCGACTGCGTTACAGGTAAATATCGCGGGCAAAAACGGAGAAAAATCTGAAGAAACGCCAAAAAGAGTGTTTTTGAGAAGAGCACCAAACACCACTTTTAATCAACGTGAGGTGGCAAACTCGCATGCTTTGGAAGCATTGTTGGCAAAATGGGAGTTTATCGCAGCAGATCCGACAAAGTTGTCTTTTGAAGAGCAAGTACACTTGATGAAAGATTGTCGATGCGTCGTGTCAACTGTCGGAGCAGCGGTGAGCAACTTAATCTTTAGCGCTGCTGGTTGCAATGTTGTGGTACTTGCACCGTACTACAAAAACGCGAGTTTCGCATACTTTTCTGCACTTCTTTCTGCTCTGGAACATAAAGCACTGTTTGTGCTGGGAGCTCAAATTCCTGACCCAGCGCGGAGCGTTTACAAACGAGACTTTTATGTGGATCTGACGGCCCTAGAAGACGCCTTGAGGAATGTGCTAGGCGAACCCAAAACTCGAATGCAAAAGGCTGACAAATGAAAGCACTTCTCATCGGCTCCAGTTTCAGTGCGGCCCCAATATTTGAGGCAATGCGAGAACTCGGTGCTCAGGTAACCGTCATTGGCCGCAATCCGGATGATCCCTGCCACGCCTATGCAAATGCGTCCATCTACGAAGATTACTCAAACCCTGAGACTTTGCTTGAAGCATGCAAGGCGAACGACTTCGATTGCATTGTACCATCGTGCAATGACTATGCGTATATGGCCGCAACCTATGTTGCCGACAAACTTGGCTACCCGGGTTTTGATACACCGGAAGTTGCGCACGTTCTTCACACGAAAGATGCATATCGGGAGAAGTTAGAGGAGCTAACGATTCCTTCGCCCCGTAAATACGGTGAGTTTACTCCTGACAGCCTGTTTGACGCCGGTCACATCCCAATGCCCGCGATCGTAAAGCCAGTTGATAGTTTTAGCGGTCGCGGCGTTAATGTTGTTTACCAGCAGGGAGATTTAGAACGCGCGATCCAGGATGCGTTTGGCAGTTCCAGGCAGAAACGTGTCTTGATCGAACAGTTTGTTGAAGGAAGTCTGCATAGCCATACGGCATTTGTTTTCAATGGTGAGGTCTTTTGGCATGAATTCGCAGATGAGTATTGCGAGGTGTATCCCTATGCAGTCGATCGCTCGGTTTTTCCGTCCATCCTCCCAGAACAGATCAAGACGGGCGTGCAAGAAAGCATGTGCCGCCTTGTCGACGATATGAGACCCAATAACGGACTGATGCACACACAGTTCATCGCAAAGGGCGATGAATATTGGATTATTGAATGCATGAGAAGGTGTCCCGGCGACCTCTACGGACATAAGATCGAACTTTCATGCGGCATCGATTACGCAAAGTACTATGTGATGCCCTTCCTCGGTTTGACTTACGACACTCAAAAAGTGATGCCTCAGGCTACGGTTCAGGTTGAGCGCCGCATTTTGACAGTCTCTCAAAAACAGCCCTTGTTCTCTGTTACATTCAATAATTCTGGAAACAGATTGGAATATGTACCACTAAAAACTAGTGGTGGGGAATTGGAAGTCGCCCCCTACGATAAAGCAGGGATACTGTTCTCCGTCAGTAGCAGTGAGGATACTCCTAACCCACAAATCGAAGTAGGTACGCAAGGTTATGACCAATCGCACTCCCAAAACTGAGAATAACTCTTTTGAAAGCTGAAAAATTGGAAAATAAACATCAATCTGAAGAGCGCACAGACATAGCTAAAGCGTTCTGCTCCCGGTTTCTCAATGCCGACACACGACAACGGTTCGTGTTTGGACGTAAGTTTATACAAAGAGCATCCTTGAACACGTCAGTATTGCCGGAGTAATCGGCGATTTCACAAACGAGCAATTTTACTGTGGAATTCCCGTGTTAAAGATTAGCGATCTTCCGGCAGATGCACTCGTTTTGGCTGCATCGGGCGGGAAACCCCTGACAGTGGCAAAGCTCCTGGGCGATCTCAGCATTGATCACCTCGACTATTTTTCATTCCTAAAGCACTCGAATCTGCCGCTCCGCGATATTGTTTTCAATGAGGGGTTTAACGAAGCACTAGCCCAAAACCCTGAACGTGTTGAGTGGCTAAGAAATCTAATGGCGGATCCGACGTCGAGCGAGATTCTCGACAAGCTTTTGGGCTTTAGGTCCTCACTTGACCTGGCACATTTGGACGGATTTTCGGATCGGCAAAAAGAACAGTATTTTGAACCCTTCATAACCTTTCCTGATGGCGCCGTTTTCTGGGACGTCGGTGGTTTTGATGGGTATACCTCTCAAGAGTTCGCCAGGCGATTCCCAGGATACGATTCCATTAAAATCTTCGAACCGGAGCCGAGAAATCAAGAGAACTGCAAAAAGGCGACCGAAGACCTGCATGACGTGGAAATCATGCCCTACGGCGCCGGATCGGAGCCCGGTGAAGCGCGGTTTTCATCTGATGGTTCGGCATCTACCCTGGCAACAAACGGCGAATTGGTAATCAAAATACGCAGACTGGATGAGTTTGGAAGTGTTCCACCCACATTCCTAAAAATGGATATTGAAGGGGCAGAAATAGGCGCGTTGAAGGGCGCCGGGGAACTTATTTCAAAACACAGACCAACACTAGCGATTTCCGTCTATCATCGTCCCAGCGATTTTTGGGAAGTCCCAGAAATCGTGCTGGGCTTCAATCCCAATTATCACGTCCATTTGCGACACTACACGGAATCGATTTATGAAACCGTGATGTACTTCATCCCGTCATAGCCACACTATGACGGGTTAGCACTCCGGGGTGTTGGTACTTTTAGATAACGCCCCGGTTCATCAAGTGCCTGACGGACAACCAACGCAGTGTTCAATGCGTTCGTTCCATCCCGCGCCGAAATTCTTGGCACAGCCTTGCCGAGAGCAACATCGTGAAAATGGGCAAGCTGATCTGAAAAAACACTCTGCCAGCTTTGCGTCAGCCTATTGCGATCTTCAGTTTCAAACGGCTTTGTCCAATCGGGGTCTTCTTGCTTCCAAATCTTTAATTGGGGAAACTCTACCGCCCCCCGGTCAAACAGAAAGCGATATGGATTCTTCCTGGATTGAGGGAAAGTCGGTGCGTTCTCCCCAGTCGCTTGCTCCCAACTCCAAGGAGACGCGGCGCTATCACTCAAGAGTATTGTCCCTAACGCCCCACTCTCGAACTCCATATTCAACGAAACTGTAGCTTCGACTTCTGGCCGGCGTCGCCGATTGGCGCAGAATGCCGACAGACCGTGGATTCGACCAACCATCGCTTGCAGATACTCAATTTCATGAATCAAGTTGATCATGATTGGCCCACCCGAAGGACCAACACGCCAATCAGTATTGAAGTAGTCGTCGGGCTTTCGAACAGACCAAACGCCCGAAAACCCTACCAAAGACCCCAGTTCTCCTCCTCGAATGAGGTCATGCATTTCTTGGATGACTGGATTGTACCTACGGTGATGACCAACGAGTACCGGCACTCCAGTGCGTGCTTCCGCGTCTAAGATGGCCTCACATTCTTCCAGAGATGCTGCGATGGGCTTTTCAATCAAAACGGGCATACCTGCTTCAAGCAAGTCAATTGCAATTTCTGCATGTGTCTCATTCGGGCTTGAGATAATCGCAGCCTCGGCAAGGCCCGCGCCAATCAGATCTCGGTGCGATCCAAAATTTGGAACGCTATACGCTTCCATAATGTCGAATGGGGTGTGATTTGGATTCACAATTGCCGCTAATTCCAGACCAGGGTTCTCTGCAATCAAATCGATGTGTTTTCGACCGATCAATCCGCTTCCAATTACAGCGATCTTCATTTCTTAAACACCTTTTCCAGCGTGCAGCTCAACTCTCTGAGTACTTTGTTTTGGTCGTTTTGCGAAAAGTGTGGTCCGATTGGTAGGCTCAGCAGACTCTCGGCCATTTGCGTTGCAACTGGAAAAGCGTTGTTAGGAATATCAGCATCTTGGTAAGCCTCCTGAAGGTGCGGAGGGACCGGGTAGTGAATCAGCGTGTTTATGCCAGCTTCCGTCAATTTGGACTGAACAATATCCCGTTGATCTACCTGAACTACAAACAAGTGCCAAACAGGCTCCGCCCAGTTTGGCACATAAGGCATGATCAGACCCGAGACATCGACTGAATCAAGGTAGTTCTTGGCGACAATACGACGTCTTTCATTCCAATCGTCCAAATGCTGGAGTTTGACACGCAGTATAGCCGCCTGGATCGGATCCAATCGACTATTGGTCCCTTTGACTTGATGATAGTATTTTTTCTGAGATCCATAATTCCTATAGAGAGCAATTCTATCAGCAATGTCGGGATTGTTCGTGGTCACTGCACCGCCATCGCCCATGGCACCAAGATTCTTGCCCGGATAGAAACTCCAACAAACTACATCGCCATGAGATCCAATGCGCTTTCCCTTGTACCGAGCTCCGTGCGATTGAGCAGCATCCTCAATAACGAATAGCCCACGCCCTTTTGCCAAAGAGCAAATCGGATCAAGATCTGCCGGCTGTCCATAGAGGTGAACTGGCATAATTGCACGAGTCCGATCAGTTATCGCCTTTGAGATATTGTTGGATTCAATATTAAATGTCAGAGGGTTAGGATCTACTCCTACGGGAGTTGCGCCGACCGCAGAAACAGCGAGCCAGGACGCAATATACGTATTTGATGGCACTATGACCTCGTCACCGGGACCGACCCCAAGCGCCCGTAGAGATAGTATCAAGGCATCTAATCCATTACCGACACCTATAGCTCTTTCAGCCTCACAGTAATTGGCAAAATCATGCTCGAAGGATTCGACTTCTGGACCCGAAATATAGTAGCCACTTGAGAGGACACGCCCAACAGCGGCGTCAATATCGACCTTTAGCTCTTGGTATGCTGCGGCGAGGTCAAGAAATGGTACAGTCATCGATTTTCTTCCTTCGCTTTCAGTAGAAATTCATCATAGTCCCGATAGTAATCGGCTTCGTCGTAGGTTTCTGACGCTAAAACCATACAGACTGCACCAGAAGTGAAATTATTGAGATCGCGCCAGACCATAGGGCCGATGTACAGCCCTTTATGTGATCTATTCAGTTGAATTGTTTTCTTCGAATGACCATCGTCCAGTGTTACTTCAAAGGCACCTGAAATTGCCACCATCAGTTGGTGCAGCGCCTTGTGTGCGTGACCACCGCGAACACTTCCGCCGGGCACGTCATACAAATAGTAAACTCTTCGTATACTGAAATCCACATGATTGCCGCCTTCAATAAAGGTCAGATTACCGCGATGGTCCTCTATTTTGGGAAGATCAAGGACCTTACAACCGTCAATTTTCATTCTGAAAACAATCCTTTAATCTATGGATATTGACCCCGGCTCTGGCACATCGAACATCCGGCTATCGTTAAGAGAGAAAGCCATTCTCTACTCTATTATAACGTTTTTAGTAGTTACTTAAATGTCAGCACATGGTAAAGGGTTCTGATCCAAAAACAACGGCTTAGGGCAAGGAATTGCCGCATCTCCTCTCACTATGCAATACAATGATTCAACAAGCAGGCCGACTGGCGAATATTGACCTCACTCGCGGCTAAAATGGTGCAATCGCCCACTGCAAGATCTACAACGAAGAAGAATGTTTTCAGCAACCACCCTAATTTGGCCGGCTACCAAAACAAAATTTTATGCATCTTGAGAATTGGCCTCTAACGACCCTCAGACCAAGCAGAGCCCAAACTCTTGGTAATCCAAGAAGACCAATCCGCAAGAAACCAGCCTCTAGGGCACCCAAGCCACCAAAAAATCGGTAAACACTGACTGAAATTACGAATTACATATCAATGCTTTAACGTATTCTTGTTTTGCATGCCTTGGTGTGTTTAGCTTGCCAACCCTGCCTATAGTCCACCGACGCAAACTATTTTAGCGAGGTCTTCAGCCTCTAAAACAGCCATTCCGATACGCAGTAACCCGTCAATCCCGCCTTCCAGGACATCGCCCGCCAACACCGGGCCAACCCCAGCCGGTGTACCAGTCAGGATCAGATCACCGGGCCGCAGGTGATAGTATCCAGACAAATGGCAGATGACCTCATCTATCTTCCAGATCAGCTCTTCCAGCGTCGCGTCCTGCCGCGTTTCCGCATTCACGTTAAGATAAATGCGTTTATTGTCGTCCGGGGACCAATCTGCCGTGCGGGTCAAAGCGGCCAACACAGTGCCGTTTTCCAGATCCTTGCCCAAATCCCACGGGCGCTGTTTATTCCGCTCGCGGACTTGCAGGTCACGGCGTGTCATGTCCAGCGAACAACTATAGCCATAGACCGCATCCAGCGCATCGGCACGCGTCGCACGGAAAACGGGTTTGCCGATCGCGACCGCCAGTTCCATCTCGTGGTGAAAATTCTCAGTTCCAGGCGGATAAGGCACGGTTGCACCCGACAGAACCGCGTTCGGAGCAGATTTTGTAAAGTAGAAAAGCGCCTCACGATCGACCTCATTTCCCATTTCGGCCGCATGGGCCGCATAATTGCGGCCAACACAAAAAATGCGTCCCACGGGATAGGTCGACAATTCACCCTCAACCGGGATCGAAATCGGGTCGGGTAAGGAAAACAAGCTGTCCGGCATCAAAGCCCCCTAACTGCAACTTGCAGCTTGTTTCTAAGTTGGCGGGACCAGTTGAACAAATCATGCAGGTTCGCGCCAGGCATCACCCTCACGCGAACTAGCCCCGTGGCTGGCTGTTCACAATTCAAAGTTTTGCCTTGGAAAGCCTTGGGTGCGCGCTACCTTTGGTTGTATCATGGATCACGCCACCATCGTTTTGACACTCATTCCCTAGCGATATCCGAAATCCACTCGTCGCTGATCAGGTGATTTGCCTGTAGGCGAGTGCAACTGAATCAGAGAGCGACGGCCAAAGACTTGTACCCCCACACGGTCTTTGCGTCCGGATGTCCGCTTATTTTCAGGTGGCTGTTTCTCTGAGGTGTGAGCCGGATAAATCCATCCGGCCGCGGGCCAGACACGCAGTCCAGTCAAAGTCTGGCCACCCCGCCGGAGGATATCCATACTTCTCTGGCGGGGACAAAAGCCTTTGCATGCGCGACGTGCAATCAGGTCTTCAGATCATGCAGGTCGTTCAGTAAGTCCAGCAGCGCTTCGTGCCGATCCGGGCCTAGCTGAGTCTTGATCTCTTCAGCCAGACGTAGTGTCACCTGTATGTTGTCTTGGATGATCTTTTCGCCTTTGGCCGTGATATCGATGATCTGACGACGCTTATCCTCGGGATGGACCCGGCGCCGGATCAAATCCTTGGCTTCCAGTTTTTGCAGAATGCGCGTCAGACTGGGTAGCAAAAGGCACGATCGATCCGCTATATGCGTTGGCTCTTGAGGGCCTTCTTCTTTCAGAACACGCAGAACGCGCCATTGCTGTTCCGTAACTCCCGCATCAGCCAGCATATTTCGAATGGGCCCCATGACCCTTTCGCGCGCCCGCAGCAGTGCAATCGGCAATGAGCGGGACGTATTAGGCAGGTCTCTGGTCATATTGGAATTTTTGCCCAAATTGGATCAAACTGCAACTGTCCAAGAATTTTAGTTATGATATCAGTAACTTGAACGCGCAATATACTACCCTTTTAGGCACATCGCAGCTTCGAGCCGCATCTCAAAATTAGTAAACAAAGCAATTAATATTGACGTTTTCTTCAGAATGACGATCACTGGACGCACAAAGAAACTAAGTCCCGGTCCGATCCCGGGGTTGGCAGATATCTGAGGGTTAAGATGAAGTGGGATGAGTTTTCGGATTGGGGCAAACGAATTGCCGAGTGGACGCAGGATTATCACCTGACTGTAGGTGACAAACCCGTCCGCGCCCGGACTGAGCCGGGGGATATCCTCAATGCCCTGCCCGCGCGGCCACCCGAGCACGCGCAGCCACTGGAGGACGTGTTTCAGGATTTCGAACAGATCGTGATGCCGGGGATAACGCATTGGCAGCATCCAAGGTTCTTTGCCTATTTCAACTCGAACGCCTCAGCCCCATCGGTCCTGGCCGAATTTCTGGCCAGCGCCATCGCACCGCAATGTATGTTGTGGCAGACCTCACCGGCCGCGACCGAGATGGAAACGCGGATGATGGACTGGTTGCGCCACGCACTGGATCTGCCCCAGGGTTTCGCTGGCGTTATTCAGGACTCCGCCTCATCAGCGACATTGGCTGCTGTCCTAACGATGCGCGAGAAGGCGTTGAAATGGCAGGGTAATCAACAAGGATTGTTTGGGCAAAAACCCCTGCGCGTCTATTGCTCGGCCGAAGTGCACACGTCGGTCGATCGTGCCATTTGGGTTGCGGGGATCGGGCAAGACAATCTGGTGCGGATTCCGATCAAGGGAGATTGGCGCGGGATGGATCCCGAAGCACTGGAGGCAGCGATCCAGGCCGATTTAGACTCTGGTTTACATCCGGCGGGCGTTATCCTTTGCGTTGGCGGAACAGGAACGGGTGCAACCGATCCTGTGGATGAATGTCTGAAGATCGCCCAGAAATACGGTCTTTATTCCCACGTGGATGCGGCCTGGGCCGGATCGGCCATGATTTGCCCGGAATACCGCCACTACTGGCCCGGCGTGGATCAGGCCGACAGCATCGTGTTCAACCCGCATAAGTGGCTGGGTGTACAGTTCGATTGCTGTGCGCATTTCCTGAAAGACCCCGATGATCTGGTGCAGACGCTGGCGATCAGCCCCGAATTCCTCAAGACCCACGGCAAGGATGGCATCATCAACTATTCGGAATGGTCTGTGCCACTTGGCCGCCGGTTCCGGGCGCTCAAACTGTGGTTCGTGATCCGGGCTTATGGTCTGGAAGGGCTGCGCCAACGCCTGCGCAACCACGTGAACTGGTCTGTGGCGCTGCATGATCGGCTGGCGGCCGAGGCGGATTTCCAAATCGTCACTCAGCCCATGTGGTCATTGTGGACGTTCCGCTATGCGCCGGAAGGTCATGCGGATCTGGACGACCTGAACCTGCGTTTGGTGAACGCCATCAATGACGACGGCCGCATCTATTTGACGCAAACCCGCGTGGATGGCGATCTGGTGATCCGGTTCCAGGCCGGTCAGTTCGAAACCACCGAAGACGATGTCCGAATGGCCTATGACGTCATAACCGAAATCGCCCGCTCACTGACATAAACAGGAGGTCCGGCCATGCCAGTCCCAAAAAACAGCTTCAAACAGGCTCTAATACAGGGTGATCGGCAGATAGGCTGCTGGATGAGTTTTGCCGAATCCATCACTGCCGAAATTATGGGCACCGCCGGATTCGACTGGCTGGTCATTGATGGTGAACACGCGCCGAACGATATCCGATCAATCCGTGATCAGCTTATGGCGTTGGCTGCCAGCTCCTCGCATCCGGTGGTGCGGGTTCCGGTTGGCGACACCGCTTTGATCAAGATGGTGCTGGATGCCGGGGCGCAAACCGTTCTGGTACCGATGGTCGAGACCGCCGATCAGGCGCGACAGTTGGTTCGGGACTGCCGCTATCCCCCGACGGGTGTGCGCGGCGTTGGGGCCGGTGCGGCCCGAGCGACAATGTACGGCTCAATCCCCGAGTACATTCAATCTGCAGACGATCAAATTTGCCTTTTGGTTCAGGTGGAAAACCGCGCCGGGATGGCCGCGCTGGATGATATCCTGAAGGTCGAAGGCATCGACGGAGTGTTTATCGGCCCTGCGGACCTGTCCACCGACATGGGGTTTCAGGGAAACAGCGCAGCACCCGAAGTGCGCGCTGTCATTGCGGACGCCATCACAAAGATCAGGGCCGCGGGCAAAGCCCCCGGCATACTGGGCACCAGTGAAGAGGCCAGTCAAACCTATTATGAAATGGGCGCACAGTTTCTTGCGGTCGGCATTGATGTGATGTTGCTGGCGCAGGCATCCCGGGCGCTGGCGGCGAAATGGAAGGCGAAATAGCGCGTCAGGCGTACATGGTGGCCGCGGCCTGCGCATAACCACCCGAGGCCCCATCCACAAAGTGAACATGATCGTCGCGTGTCGCCGAGGGGACGATACAGGTCATCATTGCCTCGTCTTGCGCATGCAGCCCATAGCGGATCTTGCCCTGTCCGCGTGCCTGTTCAAGCATCATCCGGATTTGCGTCAACGTGGCAGCGTCACAATCCAGCGTCATTTTCAGCCCATCATCGAATTTTCGGTAATCGGCGTTTCGGCTGACCATACGCTTGTAGTGACCGGGTTCGAAATTGCCCAACCGTTTGCCCGATGTGAACAACAGGGCGATCAAAAGGTTCTGGCCCAGCAATTTGATCCGCTGCAGCAACAAATTGTTCCCGGCTCGTGATACGCGGGCATCCAGGCCAACATCCGGCGGTGGCCAGCTGATCGGCGGGCCATCTTCTGGTACTGGATGACCCGAACGCTCCAACCCCTCCGAAGCTGACAGAACCGAGCGGGCCAAATCCGCAAAGTCACTCTCGGTCGCATTTGCTGTGGGCTGAACGACGACCGAGACGATTTGACCATTGCGTGCCTTGCTGTTGGACCACCGGCAGGACAAACCGGTTAGGTCGGGCTGTGCACCAGGTTTGGCAGGCGGCACCATAAAGGTACCAGCCTTCATCTGCGCCTCAGCCCAGGCCAACCCGCCACCCGAGAACATGGCGTAATCCACCCCATCAGACGGCGCATAACGCGCGACCCGCAGGTCCTTACCTGCCTTACGAATTTCGGCAACCGGAACCAACGCCGCGCGCAGCGAGATCGAGAACTCTTCGTCCGCCCAGCGCCTGAGGTCCGCCATTACCGCTTTTGCAGTGTCGATCTCACTTGCGGGCACGGCGAATCCGGCGCCGTCACCGCCAAAAACATAAGGGAACTCCTTGCCGTGAAGCGCGTTGATCATGGCCGAGATCACCGCCGCGCCGACCATATTCACCGTCTTGTAGCGCCCTTTTGCAATCTCACCAGTGGAGTCGACGATATCTGCCACGCCCAACGCCCAATCGCCCGGAACAGCAGAGAAACGCGCCGGGTCCACCAAACGGGTAAAGTCCCGCAACAGGGGAAGACTGTCATAGAACGCGGCCTGGGCGTCTTTCATTGGCACCTCGGATATTCGGTAAGGACAAGGATAGCCCGAATGTGATCACTGTCCGGCAAAATCAGTATAGCACACGCGCTTGTGTGTGGCACCGTGACGTGCCAAGCATTTCTTCGCCGGTTTGGGGGAGAGGGTTTTCATGAAGGCAGGTCTGGTGGTGTTGTGCCTGGGCTATGTGCTCAGCCAGTTCTTTCGCGCCTTTCTCGCGGTTCTCAGTGTTGATCTGGGGCGCGATATCGGGGCCACACCCGAGGATCTGGCCTTTGCGTCAGGTCTTTGGTTTCTGATCTTTGCCGCCATGCAGTTGCCCGTAGGCTGGGCACTGGACCGAGTTGGACCGCGCCTGACAGCGGCGGTCTTGCTGCTGGTCGGTGGTGCCGGCGGAGCGGCATTGTTTGCCCTATCCAGCTCCCCTTTTCACATCGCCATCGCCATGGGGCTGATCGGGGTCGGCTGCTCACCGGTTTTGATGGCGTCTTACTATATCTTCGCCCGCGAATTCCCCCCTGCCCGCTTCGCCACTTTGGCGGCTGTCATGCTTGGCGTCGGATCGGTCGGCAATCTGGTTGCCTCGTACCCTACTGCGCTGGCGGTTGAGCTGATGGGATGGCGGGCCACGATGGGGACGCTGGCCGTTTTTTCCGCCGCGATCGCGTTGGGCATCTGGTTCAGCGTGCATGATCCCAAACGTGTCGAGACCGAACACAGGGGAACGGTGCTGGACCTGCTGAAAGAGCCCGCCCTGTGGGCGATCTTGCCGCTGATGCTGGTGGCCTATGCCCCGTCGGCGGCAACGCGCGGCCTTTGGGCCGGGCCATACCTCAGCGATATCTTCGGCCTTAGCACCACCCAGATCGGGACAGCGACCCTGATCATGGGGGCGGCGATGATTGCAGGTACCTTTGCGTATGGGCCGCTCGATCGAATGCTGGGCACGCGAAAATGGGTGATCTTTGGCGGCAACGCGCTGGGCACGGTGGGGCTGGTTCTGATGTGCCTTTGGGTCGACAACGCAATTTGGCTGGCGGTTGTCCTGATGGCAGCGATCGGGTTTCTTGGGGCCAGCTTTCCGGTCATCATGGCTCATGGACGGGCCTTTGTGCCACCGCATCTGGTTGGGCGCGGCATGACCCTACTGAACCTCTTCGGCATTGGCGGTGTAGGACTGGCGCAATTCGTCACCGGCCGCATCCATGCCGCCACGGTGGACATCAGCCCGACCGCGCCCTACACAGCGATATTCGGCTTTTTTGCGGTCACGCTGGCCATCGGCTGCGTGATCTATTTGTTCAGCCGCGACAGCGTCGACTAACGCTGGAACTGCCAGGAGTGTCCATGTCCGACCCGCGCGTCATTGCCCCCAACCTCAAACGCAGACTTTCGGGTGTGACCGCGACGATTGCCCGGTTGGTGCCGCTGCAAGTGCAATGGATCGACATCGCGGCCACCGGGCCGGGTCTGCCGGATGACATCCCACATATCCCACTGGGCCGCCTGCCCTTTTTGTCGCGCAAAACACTGCGCGTCTGGCACGCGCGCCGCAATACCGAGATGCTGCTGGGCCTGATCCTGCGCAACGTGCTGCGGCTGCGGTTGAAGCTGCTGTTCACCAGCGCTTCGCAACGCGCGCATTCGGGTTACACCAAATGGCTGATCGACAAAATGGACGCGGTCGTCGCAACTTCTCGCAAAACTGCCGGATATCTTGAGAGAGATGCGCAAGTCATCATGCATGGCATTAACCTGCAGGATTTCACACCGCCCGAAGACAAAGCCGCAGTTCGGGCGCGACTGGGTTTGCCAGATGGTCTATTGCTGGGCTGCTATGGCCGCATTCGTCACCAGAAGGGCACCGATGCCTTTGTCGACGCAATGATCGACCTGTGCGGCCGCTTCGACGACGTCCATGGCATCGTCATGGGCCGCGCCACGGAAAAGCACACCAACTTCCTGACCGAACTGAAAGACAAGGTCGCCGAGGCGGGCCTGTCCGACCGCATTCTGTTCATGCCCGAGGTGAACGTCGATCAGATCGCCGAATGGTATCAGGTGCTGGACCTGTTCATCGCCCCGCAACGGTGGGAAGGGTTCGGCCTGACGCCGCTGGAAGCAATGGCCTGCGGCGTGCCGGTTGTTGCGACCGACGTGGGCGCGTTTTCCGAGATTGTCACCGACCCGTCGCTGGGCCGCGTGGTCGAACCCGGCGATATCCCCGCGCTGGCCAACGCCGCCGCCGAGGTGTTGGCCGACCGTGATTCCCTTGCGCATTCTGGTGCCGTCGCCCGCGTCCATGTCGAGCAGAATTTCGACATCAACGGCGAGGCAAAGACGCTTGTGGCGCTATATGAACGTCTTTTGACCGACACCTGAGGCGATGCGCCACGTCAAATCGGTGTCATTGCGCGAAATAAACCCCGAAAACTCTTTTTTATTTGCTGCAACGCGGCTATGAACGCGCGTCCTTAACATTGGAGACATGAAATGGGCTATCGCGTCGTAGTCGTCGGCGCCACGGGTAACGTGGGCCGCGAAATGCTGAACATTCTGGCTGAACGCCAGTTCCCCGTCGATGAACTTGCTGTTCTGGCAAGCCGTCGTTCGCTGGGCACCGAAGTAAGCTTTGGCGACACGACACTCACTACCAAGGATCTGGACACGTTCGATTTCACCGGCTGGGATATGGCGCTGTTTGCCGTAGGGTCCGAGGCGACCAAGGTCTACGCCCCCAAGGCGGCCAAAGCTGGCTGCGTGGTGATCGATAACTCGTCGCTCTATCGTTATGACCCGGACATTCCGCTGATCGTGCCGGAATGTAACCCGCAGGCGATCCACGACTACAAAAACAAGAACATCATCGCCAACCCCAACTGCTCGACCGCGCAGATGGTTGTCGCGCTGAAGCCGCTGCATGACCGCGCGCGCATCAAGCGCGTCGTCGTGTCGACCTATCAGTCGGTGTCTGGCGCCGGTAAGGAAGGCATGGACGAGCTGTGGGATCAGACCAAAGCGATCTATAACCCCACCACGGACGTGCCGCCGAACAAGTTCCAGAAGCAGATCGCTTTCAACGTCATTCCGCAGATCGACGTCTTCATGGAAGACGGCTCGACCAAGGAAGAGTGGAAGATGGTTGTTGAGACCAAAAAGATCGTCGATCCGTCGATCAAGGTCACAGCCACATGCGTTCGCGTTCCGGTTTTCGTCGGCCACTCTGAGGCCGTGAACATCGAGTTCGAGGAATTCCTGGACGAAGACGAAGCCCGTGACATCCTGCGCGAAGCCCCAGGCATCATGGTGATCGACAAGCGCGAACCCGGCGGCTACGTCTCGCCGATCGAATGCGCAGGCGATTTTGCCACGTTCATCAGCCGGATCCGCCAGGACTCGACCGTGGAAAATGGTATCAACCTGTGGTGCGTCTCGGACAACCTGCGCAAAGGTGCGGCGCTGAATGCAGTGCAGATTGCGGAACTTCTGGGCCGTGAGGTTCTGAAGAAGGGCTAAGCCCCGACCCGAAACTGCGGATTTTTTTAAACCCTGCTGCGCTGTCAGTGGGGTTTATTTTTGGCAGGCAGCGGAATCTTCGCGGACTCGAAGGGCGTCCAGGATCGCCCGGGAACCTTGCTCTTGTCCTTTAGCTGATACACACTTCGATACGCAGCAGGGGCTACTTTCGCCGCAATGCCTGTTGTCGAACCGACAAGTACGATTCCGCCCTTTTGGAGGAGTGTGTCATGACATCCAAAACCAATGGGTCCTCGCCCCCGGACAACCTGACGCCGCAGCAGCAAGCCATGCCCGAGGTGAACACATTGACGGCGGCAGATATCAGCGCATCGCTAAAAGCCGGATTAGCCGATTTTCTGGCACGCCCGGTCATGAGCGGCTTTTTTGGCCTATTCTATGCAATTTTTGGGATTCTGTTTGTCTGGTGTCTGGTCTGGCTTGGCAAAATCTGGATGATCATTCCCGCGGCTGTTGGCTTTCCGTTGGTTGCGCCTTTTGCCGCCGCCGGGCTCTATGAGATGTCTCGGCGGATGCAAAACAACGAGGATTTCGGATGGTCTGATATCCTCACCGTCATGGCCAACCAGCGAAAGCGTGAAATGGGCTGGATGGCCTTTGTAACCCTGTTCATTTTCTGGGTATGGACCTATCAAATACGGCTTTGGCTGGCGATCACGCTGCAAAATGCATCGTTTTCTGATTTTGACCGTTTTCTGAACATCGTCTTCTTTACGCCGCAGGGCTGGACGTTCCTTGTCATAGGTACCTGTGTGGGCGCATTTTTGTCGGCAGTCCTGTTCTCGGTAACGGTCGTCGCCATGCCAATGCTGCTGGACCGAGAGACGAACTTCATTTCCGCGATGATCACATCCATCCGGGTTGTCACCGGAAACCCAGTGGTCATGCTCAGCTGGGCAGCGATTATCTCGGTCACGATGTTGCTGTCGATGTTACCTGCATTTCTAGGCCTGATCTTCACCCTTCCGATTCTGGGCCACACCACGTGGCATCTTTATCAAAGGGCTGTTTCCCCAGCCGAGGGGTGATCAGACCGATCAAACCCAGCCGTCGCGAAATGCATCGAAGCGCCTGATTTACCCCTGCCCCTCGACCAATGCTTTGAGGTTTGTCAGACCGCGCTCGTAATCTCCGCCGACCCATTTATCCATCATCAGACCCATCCAGCGTGACATGGGGTTCATGCCTAGATCGGATTCGAACCCCCAGGTCACCTGAGTCTGATCGCCCTCTGGTGTCAGATCGAACGAGGCCGATGCGGACCCCATCGGGCCGAAATCAAGCGCCGTTTTGACGGTTTGATCCGGGACACTTTCGACGATTTCCTGTGATCCCGTGCCCACCTGTGGGTGTTCAGACGTCCAGTTCAGGGTGTTGCCAACGCCCGCCTCAGGTCCGCTGTAGGACAATTGGGTTTCGGGATCACGCGTCAACCAGGGCGACCATTTTTCAGTTTCCTGCATCGAATTCACGTAAGGAAAGATCGCGCTGGCGGGTGCGTTGATCGTGATGCTGCGGGACAGTTCGGCCTTGCCGGGCAAAAGGTAAGACACGCCAACCAGAACCAGGATAAGAACAAGCAGAGTGATGAGAATACGTTTAATGAATCGCATGACGCGCTCCTGATCGAAAGAGTTTGGTTTCGATCATAACAAAAAATGGCGCGAAATCAGAGACCTGATCCGCGCCATTCAAAAATTCTCAGATGCCAGCCCGTTTAGACAACCACGAATTTCTTCTCGGCCGGGTCATAACATTGCAGGCCACCCTCACCGATGTCGGTCCACAGCCCATGCAAGCTCAGCGAGCCGTCATCTACCGCAGATGAAACGAAGGGAAAGGTCATCAGGTTCTCCAGCGATGCCACGACTGCCTGCCGTTCAAACTGCCGCGCTTGATCGACGCTGTCTTCAACATCGGCAACCAAGTCATATTTCGGTTTCAGGATGTCCATCCAGCGGCCGACAAAGCTTTCTTTCGCCTCCAGTTGCGGGGCTTTTCCCTTGCACATGTCAATGCAGCCCTGAACGCCACCGCATTGCGAATGGCCAAGAACGATCAGGTGCGCGACTTTCAACGCCGTAACCGCATATTCGATTGCCGCACTGGTGCCGTGGTGATCGCCATCAGGTGCGTAAGGCGGCACAAGGTTTGCGATATTGCGGTGAATAAAGAACTCGCCCTGATCGGCACCGAAGATCGATGTCACGTGAACCCGGCTGTCACAGCACGAAATCACCATCGCACGCGGGCGCTGCCCTTCAGTGGCCAGGCGGCGATACCAGACCTGGTTTTCCGAATAGGTGGTGGCTTTCCATCCGTGGTACCGCTTGACCAGATAGGTCGGCAGAGGTTTGGCTAAGTCCATTCTCATGTCCCCGTTCTTTTGTCTGTCGGCTGCTGTAACCTGAATTCGCAGAAAATTCGACCCATTTTCCAGCATCGACGCAAGGTTTTGCAAAGGATTTTACCGCCAATGTCCAACTATGCCGTGGGGGCGTAGAGAATTGGGGTAGATGTGGTGGATAAAATAGTCACGCTTGAACAAAAGGAAACCGTTCGGCTGGATACGGACCGCTTGAACGGGCTGTATCACCAATTGGGCGACAGGAACGCATTGGATGTTTTGTGCCGTACGGTCGAGGAATTGGCCGTGCGCCTGTCAAACTGCGAGCGATTTTGGCGTCAGCGCGACTGGGCCGGGCTGCGCAAATGCGCCCGGTCATTGGTGGCCATCGCCGAACAGATTGGCATGACCGCGCTGGCCCGAGTCGCCGGTGATGTGGCGCAATCTGTGGATGTTGGGGATGCGGTCGCGACGGGGGCCACCCTGTCGCGCCTGATCCGTGTAGGTGAGAAATCGCTGACCGTGATCTGGGATCAGCAGGATCTTTCCCTCTGACGGGGCTTGCGGACGGATCGTGGGCGGCTAGGCTGAGCGTAATTCGAACCAGCCGAGATACACATGACCCTGTCCTTCGCTTCGCCATCCGAACCCTCTGTTCCGCTGCATGTCATTTCGCAACCCAATCTTGACGATTGGTTGAAAGACCAGCCAAGCCACATCGCATCGTGGGTCGAGGTCAGCGGATTCACCGGGGCCATGGGGCAAGCTCTGCTGATCCCGCAATCGGATGGTACCCCCCAAATGGCCTTGGCGGGTTACGGAAAAAGCAGCAAGCGCGCGCGCAAACGGTTCCCGCTGGCAGCGGCGGCCGAAGCCTTGCGGAAGGGAACCTATCACATCGTGTCCGGTGTGCCCGCAGATGCGCTAAGCAACGAGTGCCTTGGTTGGCTGCTATCGGGATATGCCTTTGACCGTTACGCAAATCAATCACCTCCCAAGGCGCGACTCATTGCACCCGAAGATGTCGATGCCGCGCGAATTGAGGCGCTGGCCAATGCAGAGGCGCTAACCCGCGATTTGGTCAACACACCGGCCTCGGACATGGGACCGGGTCAGCTGCAGGCCACAGCCGAGGATTTGGCTCAGGAATTCGGCGCGACATGTTCGACGATTCAAGATAACGCCCTGCTGGACCAGAATTTCCCGCTGATTCACACGGTCGGACGCGCCGCCGCGCAAGCTCCGCGCTTGATCGAGATGACATGGGGCAACACCGGGCCCAAATTGACCCTTGTCGGCAAGGGTGTGTGCTTTGACACTGGCGGACTGAATCTGAAACCAGGGAATTCGATGTCCCTAATGAAAAAGGACATGGGCGGTGCGGCCAATGTGCTGGGTTTGGCGCGGATGATCATGGCAACAAAGCTGCCTTTGCAACTGCGCGTGCTGATCCCGGCGGTTGAGAATTCGGTCGCGGGGAATGCCTTCCGTCCGGGGGATATCCTCACCTCGCGCAAAGGTCTGACGGTGGAGATTAACAACACCGACGCCGAAGGGCGGCTGGTTCTGGCCGACGCATTGGCGCTGGCGGATGAGGGTGAACCTGACCTGATCATCTCGATGGCGACGCTGACCGGTGCCGCGCGCGTGGCGGTTGGCCCCGATCTGGCGCCCTTTTACACCGATGACGATGGCGCGGCAGACGCACTGGCCAACGCTGGTCGGCAATCGGCCGACCCTGTCTGGCGGATGCCTTTCCATGAACCCTATGAGGCGATGATCGAACCCGGCATTGCTGATCTGGACAATGCGCCTTCAGGTGGGTTCGCAGGCTCGATCACCGCGGCCCTGTTCCTGCGCCGCTTTGTGGGTGACAGCCGCTATATGCATTTCGACATCTATTCCTGGCAGCCCAGCAAGGCCCCCGGACGCAGCAAAGGCGGTCTGGGCCAAGGGCCGCGTGCCTTGCTGACCGCCCTGCCCGAGATTCTGAACCTATGACCCGCTTGCGCGTCATAAAGCCGGTTGTTGATTTGTTGCGCAGCCCGAATGGCCCCAGGGACCGGCAGCTGTTGTTTGGCGACCCGGTAGATGTTGTTGACAAAACCGATAGGTGGAGCCGGATCACCTCGGACAAGGACGGCTATCCCGGTTGGGTCAGGTCCGATCAGTTGGGACCTGAGGCGCAACAGACCCACTGGGTCACCGCGCCCGCGACACATGCCTATAAACAGCCCGACATGAAAAGCCAGGACCGCGTATCGCTGAGTTTCGGCAGCAAATTATGCGTGCTGTCGGAACAGAATAGGTTTCTGGAAACAGAACTGGGGTTCATTCCGGCGATTCACGCCAAACTCAGCGCAACTCACCTGACCGATCCCGTAGCGGTGGCCGAGCTGTTTCTGGGCACACCCTATCTTTGGGGGGGAAACAGTCGCTTCGGTATTGATTGTTCCGGGTTGGTTCAGGCCGGTTTGCTGGCCTGCGGCATACCCTGCCCCGGTGATAGCAGCGATCAGGAACGCGAACTGGGTACGGCGCTGCCTGCCGGAACTGAACCAAAACGCGGGGATCTGTTGTTCTGGAAAGGCCACGTGGCATGGGTCTATGGCGAGAACATGCTGCTTCATGCCAACGCCTACCACATGGACGTGACGTTCGAGCCGATGGATCAAGCAATCACACGGATTCTGGAGCAGGGCGACGGGTCTGTAACAGCCCACAAAAGGCTCTAATCAAGGTCAACCGACCGGATCAGCTTGCGTTCCAACACGCGCAGAACGGTGCGCAGGTCATGGCCCCGCTTCAAGATACGCCCGTCCATGCCGATCACCGAATACATCCCCTGTTTGGACCGCAGACGAGGGTGTTTTTCGACCCGGTAGATCGGATGCTCTGCCGTGCGTCTGAAAATGGAAAAAACTGCCATATCGCGCAGGTTGGAAATGCCATAGTCACGCCATTCTCCGGCGGCGACCATCTTGCCATAGACAGACAGTATATGTGACATCTCGCGCCGGTCGAACGCGACGGGCATCTGGGCCGAGTTTGCAGAAAACCGGCTGGGAGGCTGCATGTTCATACCCTCAGCCTTGCCGGAAAACGCATTTGAATCAAGTCCGGTGCCAACAGGTGTGGTAAATTTGAATCGTTTCGTCCTACCGCCGCCCAACTTGCCGACAGATCAGAATCACCGGCAAAAGCCCAACTGCCAGGATCACAAGCGAGGGAACCGCTGCCCCCTCCAACCGCTCGTCTGAGGCCAGACGATAGGCCTGGACCGCAAGCGTATCAAAGTTGAATGGGCGCATGATCAAGGTCGCGGGCAGCTCTTTCATCACATCCACAAATACGATCAGCAAGGCCGTCAGCAGCGAGGGTGTCAGTATTGGTAGATGCACTCGTCGCAAGGTACCCAGAGGCGATTGGCCCAAAGACCGGGACGCGGCATCCATATTGGCGTGCACAGTACTCTGCCCGCCTTCATACGCGCTGAGCGCTGCCGCCAGAAAGCGCACCATGTAAGCCGCCACCAGCAACCAGATTGACCCCGTCACCAGCAGACCTGTCGAGACGTCGAACGTCTGGCGCATCCACGAATCCAGCGCGTTGTCGAATCTGGCGAAGGGTACCATCAGGCCAACGGCGATCACGCCGCCGGGCACCGCATAGCCCAACCGCGCCAGATAGCCGGTGGTCGATGATCCCCGACCCGGGCGAAGGCGCTGAAAGAACCCAACACAGATCGCGGCGCAGACCGTAACCACGGCGGCCACTCCGGCAAGTGTCAGCGAGTTTTGAATGAACCCGAGATATCGCCGCGACAACAGGTTTTGTTCCGAGGTCAGACCCATCTGGATCAGGATAAATACCGGCAGCAAGAACCCCAGCACCACTGGTATAACGCACAAGGTTATGGCTGCTGCGGATTGCCAGCCCTTAAGCTGCGCCGAAGGCAGCGAGGCATGGCTTTTGCCTGCCTGATAGTACTTTGCCTTGCCGCGCTGCGTCCGCTCGGCCACAGCCATGACCAGCGCAAAGCCCAGCAGGCACAAGGCCAACTGCGCCGCACCCGCCCGGTCGCCGATCGAGAACCAGCTTGTGTAGATGCCCGTGGCAAAGGTCTGAACTCCAAAATAGGCGACGGTTCCAAAATCGGCGATGGTTTCCATGATGGCCAGCAGGACACCACCGGCAATGGCCGGGCGGGCCATCGGCAAAGACACGTGCCAGAACGCCAACCACGGGCTTTTGCCCAGCGCACGAGCGGCCAGAAAAGCGGTGGCACTTTGCTGCAGAAACGCAGCCCGCGCCAGCAGATAGACATAAGGGTAGAGCACTAGGATCAGCATCACCGCCGCGCCCTCGGTCGAGCGGATTTCCGGGAACCAATAATCGCGCGGCCCCCAACCCGTCACGTCGCGCAGCGTGGTCTGCACGATACCGGGATGATCCAGAATGAACGTATAGGCATAAGCCAGAACATAGGCCGGAAAAGCCAGCGGCAGGACCAGAGCAATTTCCAGAAAGCGCACACCGGGAAAGCGTGTCATCGTCACCAGCCACGCCGCGCCAACCCCGATAGAGAACGTGCCGATAGCCACCAGAACGACAAGGATCACGGTTGTCAGTGCATACCCGGGTAAAACCGTCTCAAACAGATGCGAGACCGTTTCCGTACCCCCCGTCACCGCCGCCAGAACAACCGCAACCATCGGCAGAAGACAAGCTGCTGCCACCATATAGGCCACAGTGGCCACCAACCGGGTGCCCAGCGCGCCGCGATTGCGTTTCCCGTGTTCTGAATAGTCGATTTCGGCCATGGACCTGGATTGTAACTGGCGTTGGCTATTGATCAGCCTTTAATCGACCAAAATGCTAAGAAACACCAGTGCAGGGAAAACAAATCTGCGGCACATACTGCCGCAGACATGGCTCGGGGTTATTCGTAAACGCGCTGATCCTCGATCACCAACCCGTCCTTCGGCAGTGATCCGGGGGTTACGACCTCGATTGCGCCTTTCAGTTTCAACACCTCGACTACGGATTTGGCATAGGCCATGTCGTCGCCTCCCGCGCTTTCGATCTGGACGGTCATCGTGTCCATCTCTCCCTGACGGGCGGCGATGACGCGGGCTTTGACGATTTCCTCGTGTTTGTCGACCAATGCTGCCACCTGTTCAGGACGCACAAACATGCCCTTGATCTTGGTGGTCTGATCTGCGCGACCCATCCAGCCTTTAATACGCAGATTGGTCCGCCCACAGGGCGACACGCCCGGCATGATCGCGGACAGATCACCAGTGGCAAAGCGGATCAGCGGGTAATCAGGGTTCAAAGAGGTCACCACAACCTCACCGACCTCACCCGGCTCTACCGGTGTTCCGGTGCCAGGGGTGACAACCTCGATGATGACATGTTCGTCGATGATCATCCCTTCCATCGCGGCGCTTTCATAGGCGATGTTGCCCAGATCGGCCGTGGCATAGCATTGCAGGCAGGAAATACCCCGATCAGCATAATCCTGACGCAAAGATGGGAACAGCGCGCCGCCGCCCACAACAGCCTTCGAGAAGTTCAGGGCCACGCCCATCTCATCTGCCTTGTCCAGAATGACCTTCAGATAGTCCGGTGTGCCCGCATAGGACGTGCAGCCCACATCGCGCGCTGCTGTCACCTGCAATTCGGTCTGGCCAGTACCTGCTGGCAGCACAGCGGCTCCTACCGCGCGTGCGCCGCTTTCAAAAATCATACCAGCTGGCGTCAGGTGATAGCCGAAACAGTTCTGCACAATATCTCCGGGTCCGACGTCGGCGGCGTTCAGGAAACGCCCCATGCGCCACCAATCATGATCCGTGCTGCCGGGCTCATAGATCGGACCGGGAGACTGGAACACATGATGGAAATGTCGGGCTGGTTTGACGGTAAATCCGCCGAATGGCGGACGCGACGCCTGTGCTTGCGCCAGATCGGATTTCCGCAAAACCGGCAGTTTCACCAGATCGTCGGCTGAAATCACCGCGCTGGTATCCGCATCGGCCAGATGCGCAGCAAAGCCCGGAGCGGACAGGGCGCGGTCAATCTGAGTACGCAGCGCCTGCGCCTGATCAGCGGAGCGTTCATCGGCTGATCGGGTTTCGAGAGCGTCGTAGTAGGTCATCGCCAGATCCTCCATTCGCTTACAACCACCTCTTGCGGCGGCGGTAAGACCGCACGTCACGGAAGCTTTTGCGGCCTTCGTCGGACATGCCCAGATAAAATTCTTTAACGTCCGGATTTTCACGCAGATCGGCGGCGGGGCCGTCCATCACAACACGCCCGGATTCCAGAATATAGCCGTAATGCGCAAACCTTAGAGCCACATTGGTGTTCTGTTCGGCCAACAGGAAAGAAACACCTTCTTTCTCGTTCAGGTCCTTCACGATACCGAAAATCTCTTCGACCAGCTGCGGCGCCAGACCCATCGAGGGTTCGTCCAGCAGGATCGTCTCGGGCCGCGACATCAAAGCCCGACCCATTGCAACCATCTGTTGCTCACCACCCGAGGTGTAGCCTGCCTGCGACCGGCGGCGTTCCTTCAGACGGGGAAAATATGTGTAGACCAGTTCAAGGTCCTGCTGGATGGCGGCCTTGCCATCCTTGCGGGTATAGGCCCCGGTCAGCAGGTTTTCTTCAACCGTCAGGTGTTCAAAACAATGGCGGCCTTCCATCACCTGGATGACGCCCTTTTCCACCAGATCGGCAGGATCGCTTTCATGCACGCTGGAGCCGCGATATTCGATCGTACCCTTGGTGACCTCACCGCGCTCGGAATGCAAAAGGTTCGACACCGCCTTGAGTGTCGTTGTCTTCCCCGCGCCGTTGCCGCCCAACAGGGCCGTGATACCGCCCTTGGGCACAGTTAGGCTGACGCCTTTCAGAACGAGGATCACGTGATTGTAGATCACCTCGATATTGTTGACCTCAAGCAGGTTTTCCGACTTGGTGTCAGTGGTTTGTGCCGCATCCAGCATCTGCGCGTGTCCTTAAGCGAGTGTGGGGTTCGGGACGGCGGTCTGCCGCCGCCCCGGGTTGTTCAAAGCGCTGTATCAGCAACGCCCTTCAATGTTGTTTTCTGCTGCATAAGCCGCAGAATCTTCATCGATTAGCGCGCCGATCACTTCACCATCGGTCTGCTTGAAGTCCGAGATCAGCGTCCAGGTTTTGTTTGCTGCATCCCACTGCGTCACGCCGACCAAAGCATCACCGCCATGGTTTTCGCAGGAGACCGAGAAGGTCGGACCGAAGTTCGCCAGGCCCAGTTCTGCCATCTTCTCTTCGGTCATCTCCAGTGCTTCCATACCGGCACGCATCTCAGACGGGGTGATTTCCGCATTGCCCGAGATTTCCTGGGCTTTCTTGATGGCTTCGGCAGCCAAAACAGCCGCGTACAGGCCACGGTTGTACAGAACCGTGCCTACCTGATCGCCCGCGCCAGCAGCCTTGCCCGCATCGACCACGTGTTTCTGCAGGTCATCAAAGACCGGGAAGTCCGTGCCCACGTTGTGGAAGGTCAGCGCCTTATAGCCATTGGCGGCTTCGCCCGCTGGCAGAACATCGTTCTCAGAACCGGACCACCAGATGCCGATGAAGTTTTCCATCGGGAAGCGGATGTTTGCAGCCTCTTGTACCGCAACCTGGTTCATCACACCCCAGCCCCACATCAGGACATAGTCGGGACGATCACGGCGGATTTGCAGCCACTGCGACTTCTGCTCCTGACCCGGGTGATCGACCGGCAGGGCGACCAGCTCAAAGTCGTGCTTTTTGGACAGCTCTTCCAGGGTGCGGATCGGCTCTTTGCCGTAGGCCGAGTTGTGATAGACCAGCGCAATTTTCTTGCCGCTCAGGTCGCCACCGTTTTCCTCAAGCAAATAGTTGACCGCGCCCGAGGCCCCGTCCCAATAGTTGGCCGGGTAATTGAAAGTATGGCTGAAGACGTCGCCGTTTTTGGCCGAGGTCCGCCCATATCCCATCGTGTGCAGCGGAATGTCGTCCGCAGTGACTTTTGGGATCAGCTGGTACGTAATACCTGTGGACAGCGGCTGATAAACCAAAGCGCCTTCGCCTTTGGTGGCTTCATAGCATTCCACACCTTTTTCGGTGTTGTAGCCGGTTTCGCATTCGACCATCCGGATCGGAACACCGCCGATGCCGCCATCGCGCTCATTAAGCAGGGTGAAATAGTCGTTATAGCCATCCGAAAACGGAATGCCGCCAGCGGCGTAAGGCCCGGTACGATAGCTCAGATCGGGGATCACAAGATCCGCCAGAGCGGGTCCTGCAGCCATCAGGGCGCTTAGCGCCGCGGTTGCCAGTTTCAATTTCATCGGGTGTCTCCTCCCTTGGTTAGTCCGATGTTGCATTCAGGCTTGTTCCGCCCGTTTTTTCATTGGGCCGACCCCTTAGTGCGGGAACGGCCATAGTCTGAGTTTCTCTTTCGCCACGCGCCACAGTTGTGCCAGCCCGTGCGGTTCCAAGATCAGGAACATGATGATCAGCGCGCCGACGATCACCAGCTGCAGATGTGCTACGATATCCGTGGGCCAGCCCAGAACGTCGACGCCCACCACTTTCAGGACCACCGGCAGCAGAACAAGGAAAGCGGCACCGGCGAACGATCCGAAAATAGACCCTAACCCTCCGATAATAATCATGAACAGGACTAGGAACGATTTCTGGATACCGAATACTTCGCCGACCTCGACCGCGCCAAGATAGACTGCAAAGAACAGCGCTCCTGCGATGCCGATGAAGAACGAGCTGACGGCAAAGGCGCTCATCTTAGCCTTTAGTGGGTTCACCCCGATGATCTCGGCCGCGATATCCATGTCTCGGATTGCCATCCATGTCCGGCCCGTGGTGCCGCGCGTCAGGTTGCGTGCGATCAGGGCGCTGACGGCCAGGAAAATCAGGCAGAACAGATAGGTGGCCCATGCCGGTGCATTCGGACCGGTGATGATGATGCCAAACACATCCCGTTCCGGCGCGTTGATCTGACCCGAAGCTGAATAGTTGTAGAACCACGGCACCCGGTTAAAGAGCCACACAAGGAAGAACTGCGCCGCCAGCGTGGCCACCGCCAGATAAAACCCCTTGATCCGCAGACTTGGCAGGCCGAACAGCACACCGACAATGGCCGTTATGCCGCCAGCCAGAATGACATGGATGAACATGCTGACATCAGGGAATGAGGTCATCAGCTTGTAGCAGGCATAAGCGCCTACAGCCATGAAACCACCGGTACCCAAGGATACCTGCCCGCAATAGCCCACAAGGATGTTCAACCCGATTGCCGCAATGGCATAAATCAAAAAGGGCAGTAACAGCGCATTGGCCCAATAGTCATTGATGACGAAGGGAATTATCCCGAAAGCCACCGCCAGAACCACATAATACCGATACCGGTCGAACTTAATCGGAAAGGTTTGGCTGTCATCTGTGTAGGAGGTTTTGAAATCCCCGGCCTCACGATAAAACATGTCTTACTTTCCCCATTCTTCCTGCGCCCGGTTGCGGGCCTCGGCGTTCAGCTGCTTGGAGCCTTTTGCATATCCGCTCGCCTCTGAGGCGCGCACAAGTTTCATGTAAGCCAGGATGCCCATGGCGAGTCCGGCAAAAGCCAGAATTGCTGCAATCACCAACTGGCCTTCGGTCAAATCGTCCGAAGTGAGCGCGATGTAGCCAAAAGCCCAGAACCCGGCCCATGCGATCACGTTGATGATGGCGATCAGCTTGGTCATGTCGCTAGACCCTCTCGATGATCTTTTCACCGAACAGGCCCTGCGGCCTGAACACGAGGAAGATCAGCGCCAGAACATAGGCGAACCAGTTCTCGGTCGCACCGCCGACCAGTGGGCCGATGGCAAACTCGAACAGTTTCTCACCGACACCGATGATCAGTCCGCCGACGATGGCACCGGGGATTGAGGTAAACCCGCCCAACATCAGCACCGGCAGCGCCTTGAGCGCGATCAGCGACAGCGAGAACTGTACGCCCGACTTGGTACCCCACATGATGCCCGCAACAAGCGCGACAAAACCCGCAACCGACCACACCATGATCCAGATGAAGTTCAGCGAGATGCCAACCGACAGAGCCGCCTGGTGGTCATCCGCCACGGCGCGCATCGCCCGGCCCTGCTTGGTGTATTGGCTGAACGCGACCAGTGCGGTCACCAGCAGCGCGGCTATCACCGTCGCCACAAGGTCCAGATTGTCGATAAAGAAGCCGTAGCCAAAAATGTTGAACGTGGTCTCATCGATCCACAAGTTGATACCCTGCGGCAGGCCGACATCCAATGTCTTGATCTCGGATCCCCACATCAGGTCAGCCACGCCCTCAAGGAAATAGGCCAGGCCGATGGTCGCCATGAACAGGATGATTGGCTCTTGCCCGACTAGATGCCGCATCACAAAGCGCTGCACCGCCCAGGCCAGCAGAACCATGACACCCATCGTCAGGATAATCGCCACAAACGCAGGTACATTCCATCCGAACTTGTGGATATGCGTCCCGAAAGTCGCGTTGATGAGATGGGCAAACGGGACCTGCCCGTTCATGATCCCGACCAGCGTCATGGCGGCAAACAGGGCCATAACCCCTTGAGCATAATTGAAAATTCCGGACGCCTTGTAGATCAACACAAAGCCCAGCGCGACCAGAGCGTACAGCACACCGGCCATAAGACCGTTGAGGAAAACCTCCATCGCGAAAATCAGCTGATCAGGCATGTGCGCCCCCTCTCATGTCTGTCAGTTGCTCAGTCATGGCTCACCCCCAGATAGGCGTCGATGACTTCCTGATTACTGCGCACCTCGTCCGGGGTACCGTCGCCGATCTTTTTGCCATAATCCATCACGACCACACGGTCGCTCAGGTCCATCACCACGCCCATGTCATGCTCGATCAGCGCGATGGTGGTGCCAAACTCGTCATTCACATCGAGGATAAAGCGGCTCATGTCCTCTTTCTCTTCAACGTTCATGCCGGCCATTGGTTCGTCCAGCAGCAACAACTTAGGCTCGGCCGCCAAAGCGCGGGCTAACTCGACCCGCTTTTTCAACCCGTACGGCAGGCGGGAAACCGGCGTCTTGCGGATGTGCTGAATTTCGAGAAAGTCGATGATTTTCTCGACCGCTTCGCGGTTTTCAACCTCTTCCGCCTCAGCCTTGCCCTTCCACATGGCCTGCTGAAAGAGGTTGGTTTTCATATAGTTCAGCCGTCCGGTCATGACGTTGTCCAGCACGCTCATGCCTTCGAAAAGGGCAATGTTCTGGAACGTCCTAGCAATACCTTGCCGCGCAACTTCATAAGGGCGCATCTGCGGACGCTTGGCCCCATGGAACCAGACCTCGCCCTCCTGCGGGATATAGAACCCGGATATCACGTTCAGCATCGAGGATTTACCGGCGCCGTTCGGACCGATGATCGCGCGGATCTCGCCCTCACGGATATCGAACGAGATATCCTTGATCGCCACCACGCCGCCAAAGCGCAGGGTGATGTTCTTCATCTCCATCACCACGCCGCCGATTTTGCGGCCGTCTTCGGTGACATATCCTTCGGAGTTATCCAGCATCAGTCACTCCCTGACTTGCGGAAAAACGGGACGGTGGGCGGGGCGATGACCGCAGGTCGAGCGGCGCGTGACCGGCCCTCATTCCGCCGCCACCTTGTGCTGAGCAACCGGCACGACCGGTGCATCGATAATCTCAAGCGTTGCGCTGATCGAACCTTTTCGGCCGTCCTCATACGTCACTTCGGTCGTGGTCGAGACCTGCTTGGACCCGTCATAAAGCGCATCGATGATGTCACTGAACTTGTCCTCAACAAACCCACGGCGCACCTTCCGCGTACGGGTCATCTCACCGTCATCCGCATCCAGTTCTTTGTGCAGAACCACAAAGCGATGCACCTGACAGCCCGACAACATCTCATCAGCGGCCACAGACTTGTTCACCTCTTCAACATGGCTACGAATCGTCTCTAACACACGAGGATTCGCTGTCAGTTCCTGATAGGACGCATAGGCCACGTTGTTGCGTTCTGCCCAGTTCCCAACAGCCGTCAGGTCGATATTGATAAACGCCACGCAGCGGTCCTTGCCGTTTCCGAACAAGACAACCTCGAGGATATCGGGATAGAATTTCAGCTTGTTCTCGACATATTTCGGAGCAAACATCGAACCATCGGCCATTTTGCCGACGTCCTTGGCGCGGTCGATTATCCGCAGATGGCCCGAGCTTTCCTCGATGAATCCGGCGTCGCCTGTAGCGACCCAACCCTCGGCATCCTTGGTCGAGGCCGTTGAATCCGGATTGTTGTAATACTCGACGAACACACCGGGTGAGCGATAGTGGATCTCACCCATTTCGTCGATCTTCAGTTCGACATCCGGGGCAGGCACACCAACGGTGTCGGCGCGCACCTCACCATCCGGCTGAACCGTGATGAAAACTGTCGCTTCGGTCTGACCGTAAAGCTGTTTCAGGTTGATGCCGAGCGAGCGGTAGAAATCAAAAATCTCCGGCCCAATCGCCTCACCCGCCGTATAGCCAACGCGAAAGCGGCCATAACCCAGCGTATCCTTGAGCGGGCCATAGACCAGTAGGTTGCCCAGCGCGTATTTCACGCGGTCGCCAAAACTCACCGGCTTCCCGTCCAGTAACAGTCCACCCACTTTCTTGGCATGCGCCATGAAGTGGTGGAACATCCGTTGCTTCAGTTTACCTGCGTCCTCCATCCGGATCATCACGTTGGTCAGCTGAGTCTCAAAAACCCGCGGCGGAGCGAAGAAATAAGTCGGCCCGATCTCACGCAGGTCCGTCATCATCGTATCGGCGCTTTCGGGGCAGTTCACGCAAAAGCCGCACCAATACGCCTGACCGATGGAAAAGATGAAATCGCCAACCCAGGCCATCGGCAGGTAAGACAGGATGTCTTCGTTCCGGTTCAAATGATCGAATTCGGCCGAGTTCTTGGCGCTTTCGATCACGTTGCGGTTCGACAACACCACTCCCTTGGGTTTACCCGTGGTGCCTGACGTATACAGCATGACGCAGGTGCCGTCGTATTCGATCTCGGCAATCCGACGATCCAGTTCCGCATCAAAACGCGCGTGACCGGCGCTGCCTTCGGCCATCAGATCGTCCAATGCGTTCATCTGGCTGTGATCGTATTTCCGCATCCCCCGCTTGTCGGTGTAGAGGATGTGTTTGACCTGATGCAGGTTCTCTTGAATCTCGATGACCTTGTCGACCTGCTCCTGATCACCACAAACGACGTATTTTGCGCCGCAATGATCCAGCACATAGGCCATCTCTTCGGCGACTGCGTCCTGATAAAGCGGCACCGGCACGGCACCCACCATCTGAGCCGCAACCATCGACCAGTAATGCGCCGGACGATTGCGCCCGATCACTGCGATGTGGTCGCCTTTCGCGACGCCAAGTTCCAGAAAGCCCAGGGCAATCGAACGGATTTCCCTGGCCGTTTCGGCCCAGGTCCAGCATTGCCAGATTCCGAATTCCTTTTCCCGGTAGGCCGGGGCGTCCCCGAACTGGGTCGCATTGCGGTGTAGCAGCGCCGGAAGAGAGTGCATCCCTTCAGCGCCCGACTGCGTCTGAGCCAATCTCTTTCTCCTCCCCATCCGACCCCTCCTCCGGGCCGGAAATGGCAAACCCGAGGGTCAACCCCGGACGCCAACGCCCCGATAAGGGACGCAGGAAAGATCAGCGTCAACTTTTTCCTGATGTTTTCTCAATTCTTACGAATTGTAACAGGGTTGAAGGAGTGATTTTCCCTACAGAAAAAGATGCATTCAAATCGGCAAAAAAGAGCAAATTTGGCTAGGACTGTCTTTTCCTCAATCGAAAGAGGAAAACCAATTGAACCAAAAAAACCGCGAGAAATGCAGGAATCGTAAGAAAAGTGATCGGTAGGCAGATGAAGACTGGCCCATGTTGCCTCATCATGTCATCGCATTCTGCGAGTTCGAATGGCAAGTAACCGACCAAAGCTATAAGCACGACACCTGTTAGGATTGTAAAACGCTTGAGCATTCGAGACTAGTTCCTCTCAGACCGAAGAGGGCCCGCAAACGGGCTGCCTCTATAACCAATCTCGCAAAATCGGGATCAGTGGCACATCCGCCGCAGGCATCGGATAGTTCCGCAACTCATTCGCGCGCGCCCATTTAAGCGCCTGCCCTTCCTTAGACTGCGGGATACCCTCCCACTTGCGGCAGGCAAACAGCGGCATAAGCAGGTGGAAATCATCATAGCTATGGCTGGCAAAGGTCAGCGGGGCGAGGCATGAGGCCCAGGTGTCGATGCCCAGTTCCTCGTGCAATTCGCGGATCAGGGCGGCCTCGGGGGTTTCGCCGGGTTCGATCTTGCCACCGGGGAATTCCCAGAGACCGGCCATAGATTTGCCCTCGGGTCGTTGGGCCAGAAGCACCCGGCCCTCAATGTCGATCAGGGCGACAGCGGACACCAGTAAGGTCTTCACGAGCGATAATCCGCGTTGATCTCGATATAGCCGTGGGTCAGATCGCAGGTCCAAACGGTGGATTTGCCTTCGCCCAACCCAAGATCGACCGCAATCACAAGGTCTTGACCTTTCATATAGGCGGCAGCGTCATCCTCACGGTAATCCGGGCTGACCCAGCCCTTTTCGGCAACCAGAATATCCCCGAAGGAAATACTCAGCAGGTCGCGGTCAGCGGCGGCACCGGATTTGCCGATGGCCATAACGATCCTGCCCCAGTTCGGGTCTTCACCAGCAATAGCCGTTTTAACCAGCGGTGAGTTGGCAATCGCCAGCCCATGCACCTTGGCGTCCGTATCCGACGCGGCACCGGTTACACGAATTTCCACAAATTTCGTAGCACCTTCACCGTCGCGCACCACCTGTTGCGCCAGATCCAGCATCACGCTTTCCAGCGCCTCGGCAAACGCCGGGTTGCCGGTGGCATCTACGCCCGAAGCTCCAGTTGCACAGAGCAACAGGCTGTCCGAGGTCGAGGTGTCGCTGTCCACGGTAATACAGTTGAATGTCCGGTCGGTTTGGGCGCTCAGCATCGCCTGCAGGGCGGACTGTTCGACCTGTGCATCGGTAAAGATGTAGACAAGCATCGTCGCCATATCCGGCGCGATCATGCCTGACCCCTTGGCAATCCCTGCGATAGAGACTGTTCTTCCGTCAATCTCGACCTTTACGCTGGACCCTTTTGGAAAGGTATCCGTGGTCATGATCGCCCGCGCTGCGTCCTCGATCGCTTGTCGGCTGAGGCCCGCCTTCAACGCCTCAAGCTGTGCCACGATGCGGTCGTGGGGCAGCGGCTCACCAATCACGCCGGTGGAAGAGGTGAAGACGCGTTCCACTGCAACGCCGGTCGCTTTGGACACTGCTTGCGTGACCTCAGCCACCGAGGTTTGACCATAATGACCTGTAAAGGCATTGGCATTGCCCGAATTCACCAAAATCGCCGCTGGCCCATCGCTGGACCCGCCGATCTTGTCCTGACAGTCCAGCACGGGGGCAGCGCGGGTGGCCGATCGAGTGAACACCCCGGCCACAGATGTGCCTGGATCCAGAACCGCCAACATTACGTCGGTGCGGCCCTGATAACGCACGCCAGCCTCGACGGTGGCAAAACGCACACCGTCAATGGCAGGCAGATCGGGAAAACCCGCTGGCGCGAGCGGCGAAACCTTGGTGATCGCGGCCACTGGGGTTACTCCTGAATCAGATCGATCTGACGGATGACCTCGGGGCCAACACCGTCCAAAGCGGGACGTTCGATCTGCGACTGCTGCGTCAGCTCGTCAATCTTGGCTTGAATCGCGTCCTGCTGAAGAGACTGGGCCAGCTGTTCACGGACGGCATCAAGCCCCGGCGCTTCGGATTTTCGCGTGTCGTTGAGAATGATCAGGTGCCAGCCGAACTGTGTTTGCACCGGATCCGAGATCTGACCCTTTTCCAACGAAACAACGGCGTTTTCGAATTCCGGAACCATCTGGCCCTTGCCAAACCATCCCAATGACCCGCCATTCGGACCCGATGGGCCGGTCGACTTTTCCTTGGCCGTCTCGGCAAAATCGCCGCCGTCATCCAGCAGGGTTTTGATTTCCTTGGCTTCTTCTTCGGTAGCTACAAGAATATGGCTGGCGTCGAACTCATCTTCGCCTTCGAAGTTGCCGAATTCCGCGTCATAGGCTGCCTGAATTGACTCTTCGGTCACAACATCGCCCAGCAACGCATTTACTGTCTGCACCGCCCGCATGGACCGGCCTTCGTTTTCCAGTCCCAACTGGTTCAGCCGGTTCAGATCGTCCTGCTGCTGCGCCAGCAATTGCTGCTGGATCAATTGCTCGATGACGAATTCGTACAGAACATCATCTTCGACCTCGGAGTAATTCGGCGGCAGCGCCGCGACAGATGCGATAACGTGACCCAGTGTGATTTCATCCCCGTTCACATTGGCGACAACCGTATCCGCGTCCGGCTTGGTTTCGGCAGCAACCGGCATCGCCATCACGGCAGCCAGAGCCAGCGATGGCAGAAAAGTGAGGCCTTTGGGCATGGAATCATCCTATTTCTTTGCCGCGACGGGGCGTGGCGTTGACACTCTGGGACCTGCCGCTTACATCGCTTTGAAGCCTTGGACAGGGCCGCCTTTCATCCCCCGTATCTATGGGTTGCAAGCAAGGTGGGCAAGCCTGTCGCAACCAAGACAAGAACAGATCCGCTGGAGTGAACATGCTGGGACTCGGAACGCTCGCCAAAAAGGTGTTCGGAACACCGAACGACCGCAAGATCAAGGCGACCCGCCCGCTGGTCGAAAAGATCAATGCGCTGGAACCTGAGTTCGAAAAACTGTCCGATGAGGGCCTGATCGAAAAGACCGCCGAACTGCGTAAACGCGCACTTGATGGTGAGGCGCTGGACGACCTGCTGCCCGAAGCCTTTGCCAACGTTCGCGAAGGTGCCAGACGCGCGCTGGGTCTGCGCGCCTTTGACGTACAGCTGATGGGCGGCGCGTTCCTGCATCAGGGCAATATCTCGGAGATGAAAACGGGTGAGGGCAAGACGTTGGTTGCCACTTTCCCCGCCTATCTGAACGCACTGACCGGCAAGGGCGTGCACGTGGTCACGGTAAACGAGTACCTGGCCAAGCGTGACGCCGAATGGATGGGCAAGGTGTTTGGTGCCCTTGGCATGACCACCGGTGTGATTTGGTCTGGTCAGCCGGACGCCGAGAAAAAAGCCGCCTACGCCTGTGACGTCACCTATGCCACCAACAACGAGTTGGGCTTTGATTATCTGCGCGATAATATGAAAGCGGAACTGGATCAGATTTACCAAAAGTACCACAATTTCGCGATTGTGGACGAGGTCGACTCGATCCTGATCGACGAGGCGCGGACGCCGCTGATCATCTCGGGCCCGTCCGAGGACCGCTCGGACCTGTATACCGCCATCGACGCCCTGATCCCGTCGCTGCAGGATGACCATTTCTCGTTGGACGAAAAGTCCCGGAACGTGACCTTTACGGATGAGGGAAACGAATTCCTGGAACAGCAGCTGAACGCCAACGGTCTGATCCCGGAAGGCCATACTTTGTATGATCCGGAAAGCACCACAGTCGTTCACCACGTCAACCAGGGTCTGCGCGCACACAAGCTGTTTACACGTGACAAAGACTATATCGTCCGTGACGGCAACGTCATTCTGATCGACGAATTCACTGGCCGGATGATGCCAGGTCGCCGCCTGTCCGAAGGCCTGCATCAAGCCATCGAAGCCAAGGAAGGCGTGCAGATTCAGCCTGAAAACGTGACACTGGCCAGTGTGACCTTCCAGAACTACTTCCGCCTGTATGACAAGCTGGGCGGCATGACCGGCACCGCGCTGACCGAGGCCGAAGAATTCGCCGAAATCTACGGTCTGGGCGTGGTCGAGGTTCCGACCAACAGGCCGATTGCCCGTCTTGACGAAGACGATCAGGTTTATCGCACTGCCGATGAGAAATACGGCGCGATGATCAATGAGACCAAAGAAGCGCAGGAAAAGGGCCAGCCGGTTCTTTTGGGCACAACCTCGATCGAGAAATCCGAACTGCTAAGCCAGCTGCTGCAAAAGGAAGGCATCGAACATAACGTTCTGAACGCCCGCCAGCACGAGCAAGAGGCACAGATCGTGGCCGATGCCGGCCGGTATGGTGCGGTGACCATTGCCACCAACATGGCTGGCCGCGGCACCGACATTCAGCTGGGCGGCAATGTCGAGATGAATGTGCTGCAGGCGCTGGCCGAAAACCCCGAGGCCGATCCTGCCGAGCTGCGAGCCAAGGAAGAGGCCCGCCACGCCGAAGAAAAGGAAAAGGTTCTGGCGGCCGGTGGTCTATATGTCATGGCATCCGAACGTCACGAAAGCCGTCGGATCGACAACCAGCTGCGCGGTCGTTCGGGCCGTCAGGGTGACCCGGGCCGCACAGTGTTCTACCTGAGCCTCGAAGACGACCTGATGCGCATCTTCGGATCAGAGCGGCTGGACAAGGTTCTGACCACGCTGGGCATGAAAGAAGGCGAGGCTATTGTTCATCCTTGGGTGAACAAGTCGCTGGAACGCGCACAGTCCAAGGTCGAAGGTCGCAACTTTGACATGCGCAAAAACGTTCTGAAATTCGACGACGTGATGAACGACCAGCGTAAAGTGGTGTTCAGCCAGCGGCGCGAGATCATGTCTACCGATGACTTGTCCGAGATCGTCTCGGACATGCGCGAACAGGTGATCGACGATCTGATCGACGAACACATGCCGCCAAAAACCTATGCCGATCAGTGGGACACCGACGGTCTGCACGAGGCGATCAAGGAAAAGCTGACCATCGATGCGCCCGTACAGGACTGGGCCGCCGAGGAAGGCGTCGATGATGAACAGGTGCGCGAGCGTCTGGTCAATGCTGCCGATGAGATGATGGCGCAAAAGGCAGCGGCCTTTGGTCCTGAAAATATGCGCAACATCGAAAAGCAGGTTCTGCTGCAGACGATCGACAGTAAATGGCGTGAGCACTTGCTGACGCTGGAACATCTGCGCTCGGTCGTTGGATTCCGCGGTTACGCCCAGCGCGACCCGCTGAATGAATACAAGAACGAGAGCTTCCAGTTGTTTGAGTCCATGCTCGACAGTCTGCGCGAAACCGTGACTCAGCAATTGTCGCGCGTCCGTCCGCTGACCGAAGAGGAACAGCGCGAGATGCTGGCACAGATGCAGGCACAGCAAGCACAGGCACAACAGGCGGTGGATCAAGCTACCGATAAGGCCGAAGCACTGGCCGAAGCTCAGGCTTCAGGCGATGCACGCCCCGGCTTTGTCGAAGACGATTCCTCGACTTGGGGGAACCCGTCGCGCAACGATCTCTGCCCGTGTGGATCGGGCAAGAAATTCAAACATTGCCACGGCCGACTGACCTGACGTCACCTTGATCAAAACACATTGAGTCCGTTTCACGGCCACATATTGGCCGTGATTCAACTTCAGGATGCGACTCGCTCCTTCAACTGGGGAGGGTGTTTTGTTTGTAATAAAGAATTACGTGACCACTGGCGGCACCGTCGCTTGTGCCTTAGCCATTGGTTACCTGATGCAAAATGGATCGCCAGCGCAATCGGATGGCGCGCAGGCTCCTGTAACTGTGGCTGCCGCCAATCAGTCCTCGGTGATTGCCGGGCTGGAAGGAATTGTTCTGACCTCCTCGCTTCCGGCCGCTGATGCAACCACCGACATCAAGGCATCGCGGCGAGCCCTGCAACCCGCCCGATCGACCCCCTCTGATCAGAAAAGCTGCACTCTCAGTGCCCGCGCAAAATCCGTCCCCGGCGCTGCGGCGCGCCTGACCGTCAAAGCCCCCTGCCACGGCAATGAACGGATCGAAATCCATCACAGCGGACTAACAGTTACCCAACGAACGGACAAAAACGGCGCTTTGGATCTGACGATCCCGGCCCTGTCGGAATATGCGATCTTTCTGATCTCGGTAGATGATCAGACCGGGACCGTAGCCACCACTCACATCCCCGACCTGGCCAACTACAACCGCATCGCACTGCAATGGCAGGGTGAGACAGACCTGCAGATCCATGCGCTGGAATTTGGGGCCAGCTATGGAACCGCCGGACATGTATCGTCGAACCCTGACGCGAAAGGTGCGGGTAAGGTCGTGCATCTGGGCCAACAGGCGTTCGGCGACGCGCAGAATATCGAAATTTATTCCTTCCCTGCAGGCGAAACCAGCCAGACCGGTTCGATCGAACTGACGGTGGAGGCCGAAGTGACCGAGGCAAATTGCGGCCGGGATTTGGCCGTTCAATCACTCGAGCTGCGTGGCGATCGCCGCCTGCGGTCGCGCGATTTGACGCTGCCCATGCCGGATTGCACGCGGGCCGGTGATTTTCTGGTGTTGAATAATCTGCTCCAAGACCTGACAATCGCGGCAAATTAAACCGCAGGCAGGCTCGACTTTCTTATGACATTTTTTCGTGTGGCAGTGGCCACACTGATTTCGGTGACTCTGGCGTCATATGTGCACGCACAGGATATCACGCTGACCTCGCAAGACGGCAAGGTCGAGGTCACAGGCAACCTGCTGAGCTTTGATGGCGAGTTCTATCGCGTGGATACGCAGTTCGGTGAGCTGACAGTGGATGGGTCGGGTGTTACCTGCGAAGGACCCGCCTGCCCCAACCTTACGGATTTCGTGGCCGAGGTTCGGTTCTCTGGTTCCTCCGTCATGGCGGAAAAGGTACTGCCGGCCCTGATCGTTGGTTTCGCCCAGCAAGAGGGGATGTCGGCGACGCCGCAGCGTTTGGATTCGGGCGCATTCACCTATGAGCTTCACCAGACCGGGCGCGATGCTCCTTTGGGACGGTTCTATTTCGCCCCCAACAACACAGGTAGCGGCTTTGCGGATCTGATCGCCGATGAGACCGATATCGTCATGGCACTGCGTGAAATTCGCCCATCGGAACAGGAGGCTGCGCAGACCGCTGGTCTGGGTGATCTGGCAGATGCAAGGCGTTCCCGGGTCATCGCGCTGGACGCGCTGGTCCCAATTGTGGCCCGGGAAAACCCGGCGCGGCAAATTTCGCCCGCAGAACTGATGAGCGTGTTTTCCGGCGAGATCCAAAACTGGTCTGAATTAGGAGGACCCGATGCGCCCGTTTCCCTGCACTTACCAGACGCCGGTTCAGGTTTGGCGCAAGGGGTTGAGGATCGGTTGCTGGCCCCCGCTCAATCCACGCTGGCCGAGGGAATCGTCCGTCACACCCGTAGCAGCGATCTGGTTCGCGCTGTTGCTGATGACCCTTTTGCCATCGGTATCGCCAGCCATGCCGAGGTCGGGCCTGCCCGGGGCCTGCCTTTGACCGGCGGTTGCGGTCACGCGCTGACCGCCACGCGGCAATCCATCAAGACCGAAGACTATCCGCTGACATCGCCGATGTTCCTGTATCTGCCGGAAATCCGCCTGCCCCGCATCGCACGGCAATTCCTGGCCTATTCGCAAAGCGCCGAGGCACAGATGGCGATCCGCGATGCCGGATTTGTGGATCAAGAACCCGAAACCATGCGGATCGGGTTGCAAGGGGATCGTCTGGCCAACGCAGTGGTTTCAGGTGGTGCCGAGGTCGGGTTGGAAGAGTTGCAGCGCATGATCGACACGCTGCGCCCGCAATCGCGCCTGTCGCTGTCGTTCCGGTTCGAGGCAGGTTCCTCAAGACCCGATGCGCAGTCACGCTCAAACATCCGGCAATTGGCCCATGCCCTTGAAACCGGAGCCATCGACGCGCGCAAACTGACCTTTGTCGGTTTCAGTGATGGTGACGGCGCGGCCTCATCCAATGCCAGAATCGCATTGCTGCGGGCAAAAACCGTGCGCAACGCGGTGCTATCGGCGGTAGAAACAGCCATTCCGGATAGCGTCGAGATCGCCGTGGACGCATTTGGCGAGGCGATGCCTATGGCCTGTGATGACACGGACTGGGGTCGCAAAGTCAATCGTAGGGTCGAGGTCTGGGTTCAGTAACCTTTACAAATAGCCCTCGGACCGAAAGCTCAACTCATTCGATTTGCCAATAATCAGATGGTCATGCAGCGTCAGGCCCAGCGCGACGCAGGCATCCTGAATTCGGTTGGTCATATCGATATCCGATTGCGAAGGTGTCGGATCGCCCGATGGGTGATTGTGTACCAAGATTAGCGCCGAGGCATTCAGCTCCAGCGCGCGTTTGGCTACCTCACGCGGATAGACGGGAACGTGGTCGACAGTGCCTTTGGCCTGTTCTTCATCCGCGATAAGTACGTTCTTGCGGTCAAGGTAGAACACGCGAAACTGCTCAGTCTCGCGATGCGCCATCGTCGTATGGCAATAATCCAGCAGCGCGTCCCAGCCTGATACGACGTGCCGTTGCATGACCCGCGCGCGGGTCATCCGATGGGCACACGCTTCAAGGATTTTCAGGTCGGTGATCACCGTATCGCCTACGCCTTTGATTTGCCGCAGCCGTTCTTCGGGTGCGGTCAGCACGCGGTTAAAGTCGCCAAACGTATCCATCAGCGCACGGGCCAGGGGTTTGACATCCTGCCGGGGGATTGAGCGGAACAGGGCAAGTTCCAACAATTCGTAATCCGGCATTGCCGCCGACCCACCAGACATGAACCGTTCGCGCAATCGTTTGCGGTGATCTTTGATATACGACGGCAAGCGACCAGACGGCAGCGGTTGCACCGGGGCTTCGTCGGTTTCAAACAGCATCGGGGCTTCGGCAAAGGCGTCCTGAGTCATTGGACCACCGTGCCGCAGAATCGGTTTCTGAATGGTTAACGCATCTCACCCGCAATGCCTGCAGTTGCCCGTCGGACAACCATGTGCAACAGGATCGAAAACACCCCCAACGTCAGCATCGCCGCAAACATCAAATCGGTTTTGGCCCGCCCATTGGCTAGCAGCATTAGGTACCCCAATCCTTGCGACGACCCGACCCATTCGCCGATCACCGCTCCGATCGGGGCATAGACGGCCGCCAGCCGCATGCCCGAAGCCAATGAGGGCAAAGCTGCGGGGATACGGATGTGCCACAACACGGCGCGCCGACTTGCCTGCATGGTTCGCGCCAGATCAAGATATCCGGGCGGCGTGCGCATCAACCCGTCGAAGAAGGATGAGGTGATCGGGAAATAGATGATCAACACCGCCATCGCGACCTTGGACCACAGCCCATAGCCCAACCAAAGGGTCAGCAAAGGAGCCAGAGCAAAGACCGGGAGCGCCTGCGTAAAAACCAGCATCGGCTGCACCAGCACCCGCGCAGCATGGGAATTTGCCAATTGCAGCGCGGTAACGACCCCCAATACAGTCCCACAGGCCAGGCCGATTATGACCTCAACGGCCGTGACCCATGTGTGTTCAGCAATGATCCAGCGGTTTTGCCACCAGGTCTCAGCCACCAAAGCGGGGCCCGGAAGGATGAATTTCGGAAGGCCGGTTGCCGAGACGATTGCCTGCCAGATTGCCAACGCGAACAGAGTGGCGGCAAGGCCCGACAGCAGTTTCATGCCGCCGCCTCCCGCAACAGCCGCAGTAGCGCACCTTGCGTTTCCAGCGTTTCCAGATCATCCACCTTGCGCGGGGCCGGTGCATGTGGGGGCTGGCAAGGCGTTATGCCATTCTGCGTCATGACCACGATGGATTGACCTAACCGGGCAGCCTCGCCCGGATCATGGGTGACCAGCAGAACGGTCCGGTCCTGTAACGCTTCGGCCGCAAGGTCCTGCATATCCGCGCGGGTGCGGGCGTCCAGCGCCGAGAACGGCTCATCCAAAAGAACGATGGGCCGATCTTCCATCAACGTGCGGGCCAGAGCCACGCGTTGACGTTGGCCACCAGAGAGTTCGCCTGGCTTCTTGCCCATATGGTCCTGCAGGTGCATCCGTTCGATCAGTCGGTCACAACGGGTCAAGTCCGGCTTTTCTCCGCGAAGCCGCGCGCCCAGCGTGACGTTTTGCGCCACGGTGGCCCAAGGCAGCAGCAGATCGTCCTGTGCCATGTAGGCTACCCGCTCCCGCACAGATTGCCCGTCACTGGCGGTAATCTGACCGGTGAACTCTGCGCCGGTGTCCAAGCTAGCAATCAGGCGCAGAATGGTGGTTTTGCCAACCCCCGATCCACCCAGTAAACACGTCCACCGCCCGGCCGCTAGCGTCAGGGTCAACGGCGCGAACAATAACGCGTCGCCAATTGCGGCCGAACCACGGATGGTTAGATCGGGGGCTAGGGTCATGGGGTCAGGCCCATTTGCCAGAAATTGACCTCCAACTCGGTCGCGGTACGGAAGGTGTGGCACAGCCGGGTCCAACGCGGGGATGCTTCGAAATCCTCGCCAATACGCCTTGTTAGAGCCGAATCCAGCAATTCCCCGACCGCCACGCAGGCACCTTGGTAGTCATCGCTGGCATAGGTGGCGATCCAATCGCGATAGGTGTCAGACGTCGCCTCAGCCGCTAGTCTTGTGCCAATCTCACCATAGCCCATCACACAAGGTACCAAAGCCGCCAGCAGGTCCAGCAGATCGCCGCTATACCCAGCCTCAAGCACGAAACGCGTATATGCGAGATTCTCGGCCCGCTCCGGCGTCGCAAAAAGCTGGTTCTGTGAGATGCCTTCGACCTCGCAGATCCCGATATGCAGCTTCATCTCTTCGCTGATCAACCCGTTCACGGTGCGCGAGGCTGCCAGCATTTCCTCATGCGTTTCCGACTTCACAACCGCCAGTGCCCATGCGCGAGAGAAATGAATCAGGAACACATAGTCTTGCCGCAAATAGTGCAGAAACGCCGCGCGCGGCAGCGAGCCGTCCTTCATCCCTTCGACAAAAGCGTGGCAGGTGTAATCCTGCCACGGCCCCTGCGCTGCCTCACGCATCAGCGCGAATGCTTTGCCATAGTCGCTCATTGCACGGTCACATCTACTGAAATGTCGCTGACTGGATTGATGCTGTCGATCATGCCGCTGTCTTTCAGGAACGCTTCGAAACGGGCATAGCGACCCGCATCAAAACCCGCCGGGCGCAGCGCGAAACGGGGCAGTGTATCAACCCATGCACGCGCGTTCAGCTCATCCTGCAATTCGGGTGAGGTGGCGGCGAAGATTTCCCAGCTTTTTTCGGGGTTGTTGACGATGAACTGGGTCGCCTTTTCGGTCGCAGCCAGGAAACGGGCGACCTTATCCGCATCCATCGTGTCGGGATTGGCGACATAGATCAGCTCATCATAAGACGGTACGCCTTCTTCCTCGATGTAGAAACAGCGGCCCGCGACGCCTTCGATATCCATCTGGTTCAGCTCAAAGTTCCGGAAGGCCCCGATCACCGCATCCACCTGACCGGTCATCAGCGATGGCGACAGCGAGAAGTTGACGTTGACCATCTCAATATCGTCCAGCGCGACATCATGGGCGTTCAGCATGGCGCCCAGCACCGCCTCTTCGACACCCGCGACCGAGAAGCCGATTTTTTTGCCCTTGAGGTCGGCGAGCGATTTGATCGGACCGTCCTGTAGCACCAGCAGGCAGTTCAACGGCGTCGCGACCAAGGTGCCGACGCGCTTCAGCGGCAAACCCTCATGGATTTGCAGGTGAAGTTGCGGCTGGTAGGACACCGCCAGATCAGCCTGACCGGCGGCAACCAGACGCGGAGGGGCCGATGGGTCGGCGGGTGGCACAATCTCAATCTCCAACCCCTCGTCGGCAAAGTATCCATTCTCTTGCGCCACGATGATGGGCCCGTGGTCGGGGTTAACGAACCAGTCCAGCAGAACGGTCATCTTGTCTTCGGCCCAGGCTGGCGCGGCGGCCAGCAGGGCAATTGCTGTCATCAGCTTTTTCATATCTCGCGTATCCTTTTCGTTCACGAGGTTGAGGCCGCGACGAGAACGATCTCGCCCGGCCAATCCGGTTGCAATTTTTCGGCAGTACGCCACGCACGCAGACCAGTGGCGCAGCACAGTGCCAGCCTTTTTCCATTATTAGGCTCTGATATAACCAATTCAGAGGACCCGCGGAGCGCTTTGGGATGAATGGGCTCAGGCGCCTCATCCGGGCTGCGCAATTCGATGATCAGATCATCCGTGGTCAGTTGGCAGGCCGACACAAACGGGAAGTGATGGCTGGGCTCGGGCGCATCGTCAAAGCGAAACGTGCTGCTTCGCATCGTGCGGGCATCGAACTGAATCATCTGCCCGAGTGGCGAAGGGTCCAGCCCGAGAATAACGCTCAGCGCCATTTGCGCTTGCATCGCGCCAATCATTCCGACGACCGGGCCCAACACTCCCGAGGTGGCACAGCTTTCACCGCTGCCCGGCGCGTCGGGAAAAACCGCCCGCAAAGATGGGGCACCGCCGCAGAAACCGCCGACATAACCCGACAACCCTAGGACCGAGGCGCTTATCAGCGGTTTGCCAAGCGCGCGACACGTATCCGACAGCGTATAGCTTGCCGCATAGCTGTCTGCGCAATCGAGGATGACATCGACTTGTGAGGCAAATCGTTGCGAATTTAGGTTAGTTAGAGCCTGATTTTTCGTGGAGATCGTAATTTCAGAGTTTAAGGCCTGACAACGCTCAGCCGCGACTTCGGCTTTGGGGCGGCCACAGTCCCCTTCAGCAAACAAGGTCTGGCGATGGAGGTTCGACAGGGCCACTTCATCGGAATCCATGATGGTCAAATGTCCGACCCCTGCACCAGCCAGCAGAGGCAAAACCGGTGCTGCCAGCCCCCCGGCCCCCACCACAAGAACCCGCGCGCCGGACAGGCGGGCCTGTCCACGCGCGCCGACCTCCGGCAGGATCATCTGACGGGCGTAGCGGCTCATGTGGTGACCTCGATCCACGCACGTACGCGGGCTTCTGGGTCTGCATTCAAGGTGATGTCTGTCACGACTGAGACAATGTCCGCCCCGGCCTGCAACACACCCGGCACGCGCTCGACACTCATCCCGCCAATACCGACCAAAGGGACTTCCCCCACGCGCGCTTTCCATTCAGTGACACGCGGCAGGCCCTGTTGTTTCCATTTCATCTTTTTCAGGATCGTTGGGTAGACCGGCCCAAGCGCAACATAGTCGGGGCTCATGGCCAGAACACGCTCAAGCTCGTCATCGTCATGGGTCGAGACACCCAGTTTCAGCCCTGCGCGTCGGATCGCCTTCAGATCTGCGTCATCCAGATCCTCTTGTCCCAAATGAATCCAGTCGCAGCCTGCGTCGATGGCAACCTGCCAATGGTCATTCACCACCAGAACAGCCCCATTCGCACGGCACAGATCCCGCGAAACCGCGATCTGTTCACGCACGACCGCATCCGCTTGGTCCTTGATCCGCAACTGCACCAGTTTCACGCCCAAGGGCAGCATCCGGCGCAGCCAGTCGGAATGGTTGAAGATTGGATAAAACCGGTCGAGGTTCATGACAAAAACGCCTTTCCAATAACAGGGGTCGAGGGTTCGGCCATATCGCGCGCTTCGATCGGGTCGGCCTGATAGGCCAATCGCCCGGCCTCGATGGCCAGCTTCATCGCCTTGGCCATTGCGGCGGGATCGCCGGCCCGTGCCACCGCGGTGTTCAGCAGAACGGCATCATACCCAAGCTCCATCGCATGTGCGGCGTGGCTGGGCAGGCCGATACCAGCGTCAATCACCAGTGGTATTTCGGGAAACTCAGCGCGCATTGCGCGCAGGGCGTATTCATTGTTCAGACCGCGGCCCGAACCAATCGGGGCCCCCCAAGGCATCAGAACTTCACACCCTGCCGCCAAAAGGCGCTCACCCACGATCAGGTCGTCCGTGGTGTACGGAAACACCTCGAACCCGTCTTCGCTCAGAATGCGCGCGGCCTCGACCAATTGGAACACGTCGGGCTGCAGGCTGTCGGTATGCCCGATCAGTTCCAGCTTGATCCATTTGGTGTCAAACACCTCTCGCGCCATATGAGCGGTGGTCACAGCCTCTTTCACCGTATGGCAACCTGCTGTGTTGGGCAGGACAAGAACGCTCAGATCGCGGACCATCTGCCAGAAGGTTTGTCCTGCGCCTGCTTCGCGTCGCAAAGATACGGTGGCCACCCCGGCCCCGCTGTCCCGAAATGCCTGTTCCAAGATTGCAGGGCTTGGATATTGCGCGGTGCCCAGCATCAACGGGTTCGGCAGTGATGTGCCGTAGAAGGTCTTCATCGCTCAGCCCCCCTGCATCGGGGCGACGACTTCGATCCGATCGCCATCCTTGATATTGCGAGCTTTGCGCAGGCTTGAGGGCACAAAACCCTCGTTCACAGCCGTCGCCACCCGGCCCGAAAACCCACATTCCTGCAAAAGATCGGCAAGAGTTTCGGCCTGCACCTCGCGCTTTTCGCCATTAAGTACAATCTTCATCAACCATCTCCGAATGTTTGTTGTCCAACGCCAGGTCAGCCACGCCCTTTGCCAGTGCAGGGGCCAGCAGGTAGCCGTGGCGGTAGAGGCCGTTGGCGTAGATTGTCGGTCCCAGTCGCCGAATACGCGGCAGGTTGTCGGGGAAAGCGGGGCGCAGATCGACACCGATTTCCAACACTTCAGCCTCTCCAAAGGCGGGGTTCAGGGCGTAGGCTGCGCTCAGCAACTCAAGCATCGAGCGTGCGGTAATTCGGCTGCTGTCCTCGGATTCGATCATTGTTGCGCCCAGCATGTAGACGCCGTCGCCGCGTGGAACGATATACAGCGGCACGCGTGGATGAAGCAGTCGTATAGGCCGGGTCAGTGTCACGTCTGGGCACCGGATCACCAGCATCTCACCCTTCACGCCGCGCAAGTCCTGCAGATACTCGCGCGCGTGCAGACCTCGGCAATCAATGGCGTTGTCCAATCCCGTCGGAGCGCGCGCATGATGTAATTCAACACCGTGATCCTGAAGCTGGTGTGACAGATCCAGTAAGGCCTGACGCGGGTTCAAATAGGCCTCGGCATCAAAGTAGAGACCCTTTCCGAAACCGTGAAGATAAGGCTCTAATTCGGCGATTTCGCCAGTATCAACTTCGGAAAACCCCTCAGTTCTGCGGGCGAAACGACGCAGATCCGGCAGGTCCCGTGGGTTAGCAACAACCAGTGTGCCGCGCCTGTGGACCTGAGTTCGCTTGGCCCACCAGTCGATTGCCAATTGCCCCAGACGCAGGACAGGTTCCTCCGCGTTTTCATACTCGCACCACGGTGCCAACATTCCGCCCGCCCACCAGGAGCAGCCATGCGGCCCTGGTCCACCGCCGGGATCAAACACCTGAACCTTGGCCCCGCGCGCGACAAGTTCGGACGCGACGGCCAACCCGGCCACACCTGCCCCTATGATCGACCAGACGGTCACGCGGGCCAAACCTGATGGAAGTGATGAACAGGTCCGTGACCTTGCCCGACGTTTAAAGCATCGGCCTGAGCGATGGCGCCCTGCAGATAGTCATGTGCTTGCGCCACGGCTTGGGTTAGCGAAAGGCTCTTGGCCAACCCGGCCGCTATGGATGAGGACAGGGTGCAGCCGGTTCCGTGGGTGTTGCGGGTCTGTCGGCGCGGCGCTTGAAACTGAGCAATCACGCCCGAACGTGAGATCAATATGTCATGGCAGATGTCACCCTTGCCGTGACCGCCCTTCATCAGAACCGCACCAGCGCCAAGTGCACACAGATCTTGCCCTTGTGCGATCATCTGTTCGAGGCTGTCCGCAGACTCAGAGCCCAGCAGGCAGGCTGCTTCGGGCAGGTTTGGCGTTAACACGGTCGCGCGTGGCAACAATACGTCGCGCAGGGTTTGCACCGCCTCTTCTGCCAACAACGCATCGCCGGATTTCGCAATCATGACCGGATCCAAAACTACCGGCCCATCAAATTCGGCGATACTGTCTGCGACACATTGGATGATCTGAGGGGTCGCCAGCATTCCAATCTTGATCGCGCCAACATCCAAGTCGGTCAGAACAGCCTCGATCTGGGCTGCAATGACGTCCAGAGGGATGCCATGCACCGCCGTAACTGCGCGAGTATTCTGCGCCGTCACTGCGGTAATCACGCTGGCCCCGTAAACGCCAAGCGCGGACATCGCCTTGAGGTCAGCCTGAATTCCAGCCCCTCCGCCGCTGTCAGATCCTGCGATTGTTAAGGCAATGGGTGCCATGTCGTTGCTCCAGTTCAAAATGGGCAACGGGCATGGAAAACGTCTAAGCACTATAAGACCGTTCCCTACGCCGGTATTGCCCGGATCAGGTTCGATGGGTTAGCGCGTTCACGCCTCTCAGCCCCCAAACAGGGCACCCCAACGGTTGGGGCGACACTCTCAGGGGATGGTGGGGGAATCAAGGGCCAATTTTGGTGCAGATTACGATCAAACTGGACTTATGAAATGCAAAAGCCGGCCTCAACGGACCGGCTTCTGTTTGATGTTCAGGTGTGCAGGTTCAGCCCTTCATACCGTCCCAAAATGACTTGACTGACGAGAAAAAGCTTTTTGATTCCGGATGGTTATCTTCGCCCAGATCGTCGAACTCACGCAGAAGCTCTTTTTGACGGCTGGTCAGATTGACCGGGGTTTCGACGGCCAGTTCGATGAACATATCGCCAACGCCACCGCCGCGAAGGGCGGGCATGCCTTTGCTGCGCAAGCGCATCTGACGTCCTGACTGACTGCCAGCCGGAATTTGCACGCGACCACGGCCACCGTCGATGGTGGGCACTTCGATCGAACCGCCCAGCGCTGCCTTAGCCATGCTGACCGGAACGCGGCAATACAGGTTTACGCTGTCGCGCTCGAACAGCTTGTGGTCCGAAACTTCGACAAAAATATACAGGTCGCCCGGAGGACCACCGCGCATCCCGGCCTCACCTTCGCCCGCAAGACGGATGCGTGTGCCGGTTTCGACACCAGCTGGAATGTTGACCGACAGCGCGCGTTCTTTTTCGACGCGCCCGGCGCCGCCGCATGATTTACAGGGGTTCTTGATAATTTGACCCAGACCCGAACAAGTCGGACACGACCGTTCAACTGTGAAAAAGCCCTGTTGCGCCCGCACTTTTCCCATGCCCGAACAGGTCGGGCAGGTTGTGGGCTCAACCCCGCCTTCCGCACCCGAGCCGTCACAGGCCGAGCAGGCCACGGCAGCAGGCACGTTGATCGTCTTTTGCAGGCCAGAGAATGCTTCTTCCAAGCTTACACGCAGGTTGTAACGCAGGTCTGACCCGCGCGCGGCCCGTCGACCACCCCCGGTAGCACCGCGCTGACCACCCATAAAATCGCCGAACAGGTCATCGAACACGTCCGAGAAGGCACTGGAGAAATCGCCCTGTCCGCCAAATCCGCCGCCGGGACGGCCACCGCCGCCCATACCGTTTTCAAACGCGGCATGACCAAAACGGTCATACGCGGCCTTTTTTTCGGCATCGCGCAAGACGTCGTAAGCTTCGTTCGCTTCTTTGAACTGAGCCTCGGAATCCGGGTTGTCCTTGTTGCGGTCGGGATGCAATTCCTTGGCTTTCGTGCGAAAGCCCTTCTTGATCTCGTCCGCTGATGCGCCCTTGGACACGCCGAGCACATCATAGTAGTCGCGTTTTGACATCAGTATTTCCTTCTGCCGCAACGTAATCGGGCCGGCCCGGTGACCGGACCGGCCCGAATTGGCCCGGTTTCCCGTTACTTACGCTTTTCGTCGTCAAGATCTTCGAATTCGGCATCGACGATATCGTCTTCACCAGCCGGAGCGGCATCCGCCGCCGCTGGCTCATCCTCGGTCTCTTCAGACTGCGCCTTGTAGATGGCTTCGCCCAGCTTCATGGCGGCTTCGGTCACGTTCTGAATGCCTGACTTGATCTTGTCGGCATTCTCGGTTTCCAGCTCGTCCTTCAGCGCGACAATCGCCAGCTCGATGGCTTCGATGGTGGTCGGGTCGACCTTGTCGGCATGCTCTTCCATCGACTTCTCGGTCGAGTGGATGAGGCTTTCCGCCTGGTTCTTCGCCTCGATCAGCTCGCGGCGTTCCTTGTCCGCCTCGGCGTTCTCTTCGGCGTCCTTGACCATCTTGTCGATATCTTCGTCCGACAGACCACCCGATGCCTGGATGGTGATCTTCTGCTCTTTGCCGGTACCTTTGTCCTTGGCCGAAACCGAGACAATGCCGTTGGCGTCGATGTCAAAAGTCACCTCGATCTGAGGCATGCCGCGCGGTGCGGGCGGGATATCTTCAAGGTTGAACTGACCCAGGATCTTGTTATCCGCAGCCATTTCGCGCTCACCCTGGAAACAGCGGATGGTCACAGCGTTCTGGTTGTCCTCGGCGGTCGAGAAGACCTGAGACTTTTTCGTCGGGATCGTGGTGTTACGGTCGATAAGACGAGTGAACACGCCACCCAACGTCTCGATACCCAGCGAAAGCGGGGTTACGTCCAGCAGAACCACGTCTTTGACGTCGCCTTGCAGAACGCCGGCCTGAATGGCGGCACCCATGGCAACAACTTCGTCCGGGTTCACGCCTTTGTGGGGCTCTTTGCCAAAGAATTTGGTGACCTCTTCGATCACCTTCGGCATGCGGGTCATACCACCGACCAGAACAACCTCATCAATGTCGCCTGCCGACAGACCGGCATCTTTCAATGCGGCCTGACAGGGTTTCATCGACTTCTTGATCAGATCGCCGACCAGCGATTCCAGCTTGGCACGGGTCAGTTTCATGACCATGTGCAGCGGCTGACCGTTGGCGCCCATCGAGATGAACGGCTGGTTGATCTCGGTCTGCGAGGTCGAGGACAGTTCGATCTTGGCTTTTTCCGCGGCTTCTTTCAGACGCTGCAGGGCCATCTTGTCGCTGGACAGATCGACACCGTGTTCCTTTTTGAACTCATCCGCCAGGTAGTTGACGATGCGCATGTCAAAGTCTTCACCACCCAGGAAGGTGTCGCCGTTGGTCGATTTGACCTCGAACAGTCCGTCGTCGATTTCCAGAATGGTCACGTCGAACGTACCACCACCAAGGTCATAGACCGCGATGGTTTGGGTTTCTTCTTTGTCCAGACCATAGGCCAGCGCAGCCGCTGTCGGTTCGTTGATGATCCGCAGCACTTCCAGACCGGCGATTTTGCCTGCGTCTTTGGTGGCCTGACGCTGTGCGTCGTTGAAATATGCCGGAACGGTAATGACCGCCTGTGTGACTTCTTCACCCAGATAGCTCTCGGCGGTTTCCTTCATCTTGCCTAGAGTGAAGGCCGAAATCTGGCTTGGAGAGTATTTTTCACCGCGGGCTTCCACCCACGCGTCACCGTTGCCGCCATCCACGATGGCGTACGGCACCATTTTCTTGTCCTTCTGGACTTCTGCATCATCCACACGACGACCGATCAGACGCTTGACGCCAAAGATCGTGTTGTCGGGGTTGGTGACCGCCTGACGTTTTGCAGGCTGACCGACCAGACGCTCATCTTCGGTGAAGGCGACGATCGAAGGCGTGGTCCGCGCCCCTTCTGCGTTTTCAATGACCTTTGGCTGAGAGCCGTCCATGATGGCTACACACGAGTTGGTGGTGCCGAGGTCAATACCGATTACTTTTCCCATATGTTCAATCCCTTTCTCTTCAAGGCGATGTCTCGAGGTCCGGACCCGTTATGGCATCCGGTCCCGATCTGGTTTGCGCAACAGCACTACACCATCGCGCGTCCCGGCGTATATAAGGGCGAGATCAGAGGCCTGCAAGCGGTGTAAAAGGCAGGTTTTCGGGAATCTGCGGCCTTTTTGACAAGGTTTTGGCAAGGATTGGGGAATCTTCAATGGCGCGGCTGCTCTTGCGCGGATTTGACATCAGAAAAGCCTATCTGGACGTTGCGGCACAAACGCAACTGATTGAGGCGTTGCGCCCGATTCTGAAATCGGCGCCGCTGTTCCGGCCGGTTACGCCCTCGGGCAAGGAAATGTCGGTGCGCATGACCTCAGCCGGAGCGTTTGGTTGGGTCACTGACAAAGGGGGCTACCGATATCAGGCGCAGCACCCTAAAGGAATGGTGTGGCCCGACATTCCTGATACGATACTGGGCATCTGGCGCAAGCTTGCCAGCACCCAACGCGATCCGGATTGCTGTCTGATCAACTATTACGGCGAAGGTGCGCGCATGGGGCTGCATCAAGACAAGGACGAGGCCGATTTTTCCTGGCCTGTCCTGTCGATATCCCTGGGCGACGATGCCCTTTTCCGCATCGGAAACGAAACCCGGGGCGGCAAGACCGAGTCGATCTGGCTGAACTCCGGCGACGTCGTGGTTATGGGCGGCCCCGCCCGCCTGACCTATCACGGGGTAGACCGCATCCGTTTCGGTTCATCCAAGCTGTTGCCCAAAGGTGGGCGGATCAACCTGACCCTACGGGTGGCGAGTTAGCGGCGCGCCCCCCAACTGGCCGACACATGCTGGCGGGTGTAAAAAATCCCCAGCAATCCAATTGTCAGCAAGGCCAGCCCAACCCAAAGCGCGTATTCCCAACTGGAGTTTCGCGGATAGTAGTTACGAAAGACAAAGCCACGGCATTGGTCAATTATGTGAAACAACGGGTTCCAGGCAAAGAAACTCAGCAAGAAGCCACCCAGCGCATTCCCTACAACCATTTTGCCCGAAAAAATCATGTTCATGCGTCGGTACAAGTTTCTGAGAATATCAGAAGTCCCGGGGAACCACGGTTTGAGCGCCATGAAAACAACACCCACCGCACATCCCGTAAACCAGGCCAGGATCAGCATATAGAACGCGCCGCCGGGCTCTTGGATCTCCAGCGGCTCAATTATGACGCTGTAGGCGAAGAGGATCACAAGGATCGAAACCAATTGCGTATAAAGCGATCCGAAGGCGGTCGCCAACAATGCGACCATCATATTCATCGGAGAGTGCAGCATCATCGGGTTGTTTCCTGTAGCCACGCCAGCGACGGTCGAGACGGCTTTGATGTGAGTCAGGAACAGAAAGACACCTGATAAGAGAAACAGGATAAAGTTACCCCGGATCTTGGCCACTCGTGTGCCCAACATCGACAAGATCAGATAAAAAACGGTCACAAGTGCGAGAATTTGCACGATATTGATGATGATCGCGATCACGGCATTCGCGTGTTTTGATCGTATCCCGTGCACAACCGCATGATAGATAAGCTCAGCGGTCGTGAAAGCGCTGCCCAAAAGCGTCTGTTTTCGCTTAAAATAAAACACTCAGTACACTCTTTCCCGCTGAACTGCCTGCAAACTGCCACGAAATTCTTGCCGTTCCGTAACCGCCGCATCATAAGGCCCACAAGGATTTCGATCAACAAACTACAGCAACGGAGCATTTTTGTGACCTACGACGCCCTTATTCCCGTAATCAGACGTCTGGCGCTGGAAGCCGGGGACACGATCATGCAGATCTACGAGTCGGATGATTTCGACGTCAAAGTCAAATCCGACGCCAGCCCCGTGACCGAAGCGGACGAGGCAGCCGATGCCCTGATATCGGCAGGCTTGCGCGCCGCGTTCCCGGATATTCTGCTGGTGACCGAAGAACAGGCCGCATCACATTCCGAAAAAGGCGACACATTCCTGATCGTCGATCCGCTGGACGGCACCAAAGAATTCATTAACCGGCGCGGTGATTTCACGGTGAACATCGCATTGGTCGAAAACGGAGTGCCAACTCGGGGCGTTGTGTATGCACCGGCCAAGGGGCGCATGTTCTACACGCAAGCAGACGGTCAATCGGTTGAAGAAACCGGCGCGCTGAACAAGGCACAGGCCGGTGACGTAACCCCGATTTCGGTGTCTGAACCAAACAATTCGGCACTTTTGATCGTCGCGTCAAAATCACACCGCGATCAGGCGACCGAAGATTACATCAACAAATATCAGGTCAAGGACAGCAAAAGCGCGGGCTCGTCCCTGAAATTCTGTCTGGTCGCAACAGGGGAAGCGGACCTCTATCCCCGCGTCGGGCGCACGATGGAGTGGGACACAGCCGCCGGTCACGCCGTTTTGGCGGGTGCGGGCGGCAAGGTTGTTCGTTTCGATGACCACTCGTCATTGACCTACGGCAAGGACGGCTATGCAAACCCGTTCTTTATCGCCTACGCTCCGGGCGTTGACCTGAAGGAGGCCTGATGTCCGTATTGATTGCCATCCCCGCCCGCTATGCCTCGACCCGCTACCCTGGCAAGCCGCTGGTTCCGCTGACCGGGGCAAGCGGTAACGCGATGACCCTGATCGAACGATCGTGGCGCGCCGCCTGTTCTGTGTCAGGTGTGGACAAGGTGGTTGTCGCCACCGATGACGACCGAATCCGCGACGTGGCCGAGCGGTTCGGGGCCGAGGTGGTAATGACATCCGAGACCTGCGGTAACGGCACCGAGCGCTGCGCCGAGGCCCATACTGCTCTGGGCGCGGGCTATGAGATCGTGGTGAACCTGCAAGGGGATGCACCACTGACACCACATTGGTTTGTCGAAGACCTGATCGCCGGTCTGCGCGCCGCGCCCGATGCCGGGGTCGCAACGCCAGTTCTGCGTTGTGACGGAGATGCTTTGAACAGCCTGCTGAATGATCGAAAAAACGGACGGGTCGGCGGCACAACAGCCGTATTTGCCACCGATCACAGCGCAATGTATTTCTCGAAAGAAGTCGTGCCTTTTACTGCCGAAACTTTTGCTGGCCCCGAACCGACACCGGTGTTTCACCATGTCGGCGTCTACGCCTATCGCCCCGATGCGCTGTCAGCCTATCCAACCTGGCCAGTGGGACCTTTGGAGCAATTGGAAGGGCTGGAACAGCTGCGCTTCATGGAAAATGGTCGCAAGGTTCTGTGCGTTGAGGTGGAGGCGAAGGGCCGCCAATTCTGGGAATTGAACAACCCACAAGATGTGCCGAAACTCGAAGAGATGATGGCCGCTATGGGGTTGGATTGACCCATTTTCACCTTAACCCCTTGCAAGACGGCGTCTAACCGGGCGTGGCACCGCAATTTGGAACGATCATGAAAAATATTCTTGTCACTGGCGGTGCCGGGTACATTGGATCTCATGCCTGTAAGGCGCTTTCTCAAGCCGGTTACACGCCTGTGACCTTCGACAATCTCGTTACCGGCTGGCAGGACGCGGTGAAGTTTGGTCCGTTCGAACAGGGCGATCTGCTGGATCGTGCTCGACTGGATGAGGTGTTCGCCAAATACGAACCCGTGGCCATAATGCACTTTGCTGCCCTCAGCCAAGTGGGTGAGGCCATGTCCGAGCCCGGCAAATACTGGTCCAATAACGTGACCGGTTCGCTGAATTTGATCGAAGCCACGGTGGCCGCCGGATGTGAGAACTTTGTATTCTCGTCCACCTGCGCCACCTATGGCGAGCATGACAATGTGGTGCTGGACGAAGACACGCCGCAACTGCCGCTGAACGCATACGGCGCCTCAAAACGTGCCATCGAAGATATCCTGCGCGATTTCAAGGCCGCGCACGGGCTGAACCACGTGATCTTTCGGTATTTCAACGTGGCCGGTGCCGATCCCGATGGCGAGGTGGGCGAGTTCCACCGCCCGGAAACCCACCTTGTGCCGCTGATGCTGGACGCCATCGACGGCAAGCGCGACGGGCTGACTGTTTTTGGGACGGACTACGAAACACCAGACGGCACCTGCATCCGCGATTATGTGCATGTTTGCGATCTGGTCGATGCCCACGTTTTGGGATTGAACTGGTTGGAACAAGGCAAAGACAGCCGCGTCTTCAACCTGGGCACCGGCTCTGGTTTCTCGGTGATGGAGGTGATCAGCCACTCCAACGCCGTCACCAACCGCGACGTGCCCTATTCGATTGGACCGCGCCGGGCTGGGGATTGCACAAAGTTGGTTTCTGGTTCTGTGCGCGCTGGCGAGGAACTTGGCTGGTCGCCCAAAAGGTCCTCGTTAGAGACGATGATTGCCGATGCATGGCGCTGGCATCAGAACGGCCATTACGAAAAATGAGCTTATTGTGACTGGTACAGGGGAAGATACGCTTCCGCCCATCTCATGGGTGCAAATGTACAAGTTGCGGCTAAAACGACGGCGGTTGTTGTGGCGGTCCTTTCGCAGCCGCCATCTATTGTCCAGTCTGAGCGACCGCACGGCGAACATTAAACCCGGTGGTATCCTGGCCTTCACCACGCTGCGCAATGAAATCACCCGCCTGCCCTGGTTCCTGCGCCATTATCGCGCATTGGGGGTTGATCACTTTCTGATCGTCGACAACGACAGCGACGATGGCTCGGCGCCCTTTCTCAAGGAACAGCCGGACGTGTCACTGTGGCAGACCCGGGACAGCTATCGCACGTCGCGCTATGGGTTGGATTGGCTGACTTGGTTGCAAATGCGCTATGGGCACCACCACTGGACTCTGATGGTCGATGCGGATGAGTTGTTGATTTACCCCGATCATGACACCCGGCCCCTACCGGACCTGACGAAATGGTTAGATGATCAGGGACGTGTAGAGTTTGGCGCGCTGATGCTGGATCTTTATCCCAAAGGCCCGTTGGGGGAACAAGGCTACGATCCTGAAACCGACCCGACCGAGGTGGTGAGTTGGTTTGATGCCGCGCCCTACCGGACACAACGGCAAAGCCCGCTCGGCAACCTTTGGGTGCAGGGCGGCGCGCGCGAGCGTATGTTCTTTGCCGACGCCCCACGCCGATCCCCGACGCTTAACAAAATCCCGTTGGTCCGGTGGTCGCGGCGCTACGCCTATGTGAATTCATGCCATTCCGCATTGCCACGACATCTGAACGCCAGTTACGGAGGGCCCGGCGGCACGGCACCATCTGGTGTTTTGTTACACACCAAATTCCTGCCCGAAGTTGTGGAAAAATCAAAGATCGAGAAAGAGCGCCGGCAACACTTTCATGATCCCGAACAGTTTGCAGACTACTATGACGGCATCACGGATCGCCCGGTCATGTGGGCGCCAGAGTCCAAGCGATACACCGGTTGGAACTCATTGCAGCAACTGGGTCTGATGGGAACAATTGATTGGGAAAGCCACAACTCAAACTAACGGTTTTTAAAGTCGTTGCTTCGAAAGATGGAAAAATGGCATAAAACGGCAATTGTCCGGTACCACTCTGGCTTGTACAGCCTCCGGGCACGCTCGCGTAAATAACAAAGGTTGGGCAGTCGCGTGGGCCTATTGGATTCATACCGAATGAGATTGCGGCGCAAGCGCCGTATATTGCGTTGCCTTCGAAAGCGGCGCGATCTTAATCCCGTTTCCGTAAATGTAAATTCGATAACACGGAAAGACGTCCTGCTGGTCAGCGTCATACGGAATGAGAAAATTCGTCTGCCATATTTTCTGACCTACTACCGGCAGCTGGGCATCAACCATTTTCTGTTCGTTGACAACGCCAGCAATGACGGATCACTGGAATATCTGGCGGGTCAACCCGATGTGTCGGTCTGGCGCGCTGATGCTAGCTATAGGCGCGCGTCGTTTGGGGTGGACTGGACAAACTATCTGTTGCGCAAATATGCGCACCGCCACTGGGTTCTGACCGTCGACCCGGACGAATTCTTCATCTATCCATTCTGCGATACCCGGCCGATCCGCGCCCTGACTGACTGGCTGGATGGCTGCGCCGTGCGCAGCTTCAGTGCAATGCTGATCGACATGTATCCCGAAGGGCCGGTCGAAGACGCCATCTATTCCGAGGGGCAAAACCCGTTCGAAATCGCCAAATGGTTTGATGCAGGAAATTATACGATCACAAAGAACCCGACCTACGGAAATCTCTGGATTCAAGGCGGACCCCGCGCGCGTGTGTTCTTTAAGGACACGCCGAAAAAAGCGCCTGCGCTGAACAAGATTCCGTTGGTGAAATGGGACAAGCGCTATGTCTATGTCAGCTCGACCCATGCGCTGCTGCCACGCGGATTGAACCAGGTGTTTGATGAATGGGGTGGCGAAAAAACAAGCGGTGCGTTGTTGCACGCCAAACTCATCAGCACATTGGGCGAGAAGGCCCAGGAAGAGATGGAGCGCGGCCAGCATTACCGCAGCTCTGGGGAATATCGCGCCTATGCCGAACATTTGGCGGACATGCCCGAGTTCTGGTGCGACAAGTCCGAAGCTTATATCAATTGGCGACAACTTGAGATTTTAGGCCTCATGTCAAAAGGAAACTGGGCATGAGCAATCTGGGCATCATTATGCTGGTTCACACCGCGCTGAACCGTGCCGGGCAAGTGGCCCGCCACTGGACGTCTTCGGGGTGCCCGGTGGTGATCCATGTGGACCGCAAAGTGCCAAACAATGTCTATGCGGAATTCGTTGCCGCCTGTGCGAATGACCCGCTGATCCGGTTTTCTGACCGTCATGTCTGCAACTGGGGGGGGTGGGGCATCGTTGCCGCCTCGCAGTCTGCCGCCGCACTGATGCTTGAAACATTTCCCGATGTCCGCCATATTTTCCTGACTTCAGGATCCTGTCTTCCTTTGCGGCCAGTGGATGAACTGGTCAATTACCTCTCGGACAGGCCGCGCGTGGATTTCATCGAAAGCGCCACTACCTCTGATGTAAGTTGGACCATCGGAGGCTTGGATCAGGAACGCTTTACCCTGAGATTTCCGTTCTCGTGGCGAAAGAACCGCAAACTGTTTGACGCCTATGTGAAACTGCAACGCGCGTTGCGCATTCGACGCCACATACCCGAAGGGCTTGTACCGCATATGGGTAGCCAGTGGTGGTGTCTGACCCGCCAAACCCTGTCGGCTATATTGCAGGATCCAAAGCGCGAGACCTATGATCGGTTTTTTCGGCGCGTCTGGATACCTGACGAAAGTTACTTCCAGACGCTGGCGCGCCTGTATTCCACCCATATCGAAAGCCGGTCTCTGACACTGTCCAAGTTCGACTATCAGGGTCGTCCGCATATTTTCTATGACGATCACCTGCAGCTACTGCGCAGGTCCGATTGTTTTGTTGCCCGCAAAGCCTGGCCCAACGCGGATCGACTGTATCAGGCTTTTCTGACCGATCAGGCAGGCGCCATGAAACCCACAGAGCCCAACCCAAGCAAAATTGACCGGGTGTTTTCCAAAGCGGTCGAACGGCGCACACGTGGGCGTGACGGGTTGTACATGCAAAGCCGGTTTCCACGGCACGGCAACGAAAACGGGCTGACGTCCTCTCCGTATTCGGTTTTTCAGGGCTTTTCCGAAGTGTTCGAAGATTTTGAACCCTGGTTGAGCAACATCACTGGCGCGCGTGTCCACGGGCATCTGTTTGACCCGAAGCGCGCTGAATTCGCCGGCGGAGAAACCATCGTCAACGGCGGCCTCAGCGATTGCGCAAAGCTGCGGGATTACAACCCAACAGCTTTCCTTTCGAACCTGATATGGAACACGCGTGGCGAAAAACAGTGTTTTCAGTTCGGCCCCGCTGACACGCAAGAGATCAACTGGCTCTTGGCTCGGGACAAGAATGCGCTGATTTCCGTCATAACCGGGGCCTGGGCAATCCCGCTGTTTAGATCAAACCTGAACTTTGCCGATATCCGCGCCGAGGCCGCGCGGCTGCAGCAGATCGAAACCAAGCAATTGGAAATCCTGTCTTCTGTCTGGACCAAGGCGCGGGTTCGCAGGTGGACGTTGGCAGAATTCGTTGAATCTCCGGTCGAGCCTTTACAGACCGCGGTCGAGGATACCGGAACCACCCAAACCAGCCACCTGACCGAAGCGCCAAAAATGGTGGATCTGTCCGGGTTTGGCCAGTTCCTGCAAAACCTGAAGAACCAGGGCATGCACCCTTATCTGATGGGCGATTTCCCACCGGACGACAGCTTTACGGACCGGGTCCGGCCATATCGAAAACCCTATCTGGTGCAGTAAAGATAAATGACGCCCCAATTCGACTATTTTATCATTCTTGCAGCCATGCGGACCGGTTCCAACTTGCTAGAGGCGAACCTGAACGCCATCGAAGGAGTCACCAGCCACGGCGAGGCGTTCAATCCCCATTTCATCGGGCGCCTGAAATCCGATACTCTGCTGGGCATCTCGGTGGAAGAGCGGGATCGTGACCCTTCCACATTGCTTGAGGCAATCCGGCAGGCACCAGGTGAACTGAACGGGTTTCGCCTTTTTCAGGGACATGATCCTCGTGTGTTAGAGCCTGCTTTGACCGATCCACGTTGCGCCAAGATCATTCTGACTCGAAATCCTCTGGACAGTTTCATCTCGTTGAAGATTGCGCGCGAAACCAAGCAGTGGCAGCTGAAAAACATTAAGCGTCGTCGCGAAGCACAGGTTGAGTTCGATGCCGAAGCGTTCATGAAATACCTGAACCGGCAGCATGAATACCACCTGATGCTGTCGCAGCGTTTGCAGCAAAGCGGCCAGACCCCATTTTACATTGCCTATGAAGACCTGAACCAGGTGCACCTTCTGAATGGTCTTGCCGCCTGGTTGGGTGTGTCAGGCAGGCTGTCGGCGATCGACGAAACACTCAAACCGCAAAACCCCGAGCCGGCGCTGGCGAAAGTGACGAACCCCGATGAGATGGAGCAGGCGTTGTCACAGATCGACAGCTTTAATCTGCACAGCACTCCGAATTTTGAACCACGCCGACGTCCATTGGTGGCGAATTACGTTGCCGCACCAAAAACGCCGCTGATGTACATGCCGATCCGCGGAGGAATGGAAAGCCCGGTAACAAGGTGGATGGCCGCGCTGGACCATGTTGATGTTGAACAATTGCTGACCAATCAGAATAGAAAGCAGACGCGTCAGTGGTTTTTATCCAATCCCGGGCATCGAAAGTTCGCCGTGCTGCAACACCCATTGGCGCGCGCGCATCGGGCCTTTTGCAGACATATCCTCAACACAGGTTCCGGCGCCTATCCGAAAATCCGACACGTCCTGCGCAACCGGCTGAAGATTCCGATCCCCGGACAATTGCGTGATGGCAATTACCCGGTTGAGCAGCATTACGAGGCGTTTTCCGCTTTCCTGACATTCCTGCGCCAGAACCTTGCCCAACAGACAGCCATACGCGTGGATGCGGCATGGTGCAGTCAGTCGCAGGCCCTTGAGGGGATGGCGCCCTTCGCATTGCCCGACCTGATCCTGAGGGAGGATGAGGTCACGACAGCGCTGCCCGATCTGGCGCGCGGGATGGGGCATAGCACACCGCCCCTACCCGAACTCAGTGAACCGGATACCCCGTTCACTTTGGCTGAGATTTATGACGACAAACTGGAAACGCTGGCCGCCCAAGCGTACCAGCGTGACTATATGCAGTTCGGATTTGGGTCTTGGAAACCGATTAGGGGCGCAGAGTAATCAGCGTTCCCCGGTTTACCATTGAATAGATCTCTTCGATCTCGTCATTCTTGACAGCGATGCAACCCGCAGTCCAATCCGACGTCTTTTTGGCGCGCTTACGCTCTTTGCGACGGTTCGGTTGTCCGTGGATAAAGATATCGCCGCCCGGATCGACACCCATAGCCTTCGCTTTCGCAACATCTTCAGAATTCGGGTACGAGATCCCCAGCGACAGATGATAGCGGCTGTTGGGATTGTGCCGATCAATCAGGTAGCTGCCTTCCGGCGTACGCCCGTCACCGCGCTTTGCTTTGGTGCCGTTGGGCGCAAATCCAAGATCAACCCTGTATTCTTTCAGGATCTTATCATTGTGCAGAAGATATAGTTTCCGCGAGCCCTTGTTGATGACCAGAGAGGTCACTTCGGGTCCGTTGTAAGTTAGAATTCTGGGGTTGGCTGAGGCACAAGCCGAGAGGCTCAGCGTTGCCATTGCACCCAATCCAAATGCTCGACGATCCATGTTCACTGCCTGCTGCTCTTTTTTTCTGTATTATGCCAGAAAATGTGAAAACTGAAATCACTTTTTGATGTTTTGCTGCTCTGTCAGGCGACGTTCGATGCTTTCAAGCCGCTCCAGCACTTCGTCACGATAGGCATCGGTTTTGACTTCGTCCTCGGCATGGTGCGCGTCTTGCATCGAATTCACGATCAGACCAACCAGCAGGTTTACCACCGCAAAAGTGGTCACCATGATGAATGGCACAAAGAACAGCCAGGCGTAAGGATAGATCTCCATCACCGGGCGCACGATCCCCATGGACCAGCTTTCCAGCGTCATGATCTGGAACAGTGTGTAGGCAGACAGGCCCAGATCGCCGAACCAGTCCGGGAAGGTCTGCGAGAACAGTTTGGTTGAAATCACCGCACCGATGTAAAACAGGATCGCCATAAGAAGGAACACGCTGGCCATGCCAGGCAAGGCCGAAATAAACCCTTCGACCACGCGGCGCAGGCGTGGCGCGACCGAGATGACACGCAGAACCCGCAAAATCCGCAATGCCCGCAGCACCGACAGGCCGGACCCACCCGGTACAAGAGCGATGCCGACAATCACGAAATCAAAGACATTCCAGCCGTTGGTGAAAAACCTGCGCCCTGTAGCCAGCAGTTTAATCGCAATTTCAACAACGAAAATGGTCAGGCAAAGGCTGTCCAGTGTTACGATCAATGGACCTGCAATTTCCATAAGGGTGGGTGATGTCTCCATCCCCAGCAGCACGGCGTTGAAGATGATGACACCGGTAATGAACTTCCCGAAAGCTGGTGCTTCGATAAGGGTCAGCAGGCGTTGGGTGATCCCCATTCGGGTGGTCTCCTGTAAGTCTTAAGGGTTCAGGGTGAACCGTGCCGCAAGTTCGGTGTGTGACGACCATCGAAATTGGTCAACGACCTGTACCCATTCAAGGGTGTAGCCCGCATTAACAAGAATTTTCGCATCACGGGCAAAGGTCACAGGGTTGCAGGACACATAGGCAATCACCGGGCGCAGGGCTTGCGCCAGTTCGGCCACTTGCGCCTCGGCCCCGGCGCGTGGCGGGTCGATCACCACAGCATCAAAAGACTTTAGCTCATCCGGCATCAGCGGTCGCCGAAACAGGTCCCGTGCCTCGGTCGTTATCCGTTTGAGGCCCTGCGCCCTGCGCCACCCCTGATCCAGCGCTTGCGTCATCGCTGCTTCGCCCTCGACGGCGTGAACCTCAGCCCCCTCGGCTAGCGGCAAAGAGAATGTGCCGCTGCCAGCAAACAGGTCCACAACGCGCTTGGAACCACTCACAGCTTCGGAAACCGCCTTTAACAGAGCCTGTTCTCCGTCCTTTGTCGCCTGTAGAAACGCGCCGGGCGGCGGAACAACATTTGCCTGACCAAAACGCTGAACGGGTGGCTGGCGCATGGCAATCACTTCACTATCCCAGCTTAGCCGGGCAAGACCGTGTTTCTCGGTCGCTTGTGCCAAAGTTGACTCAAGCGGGCCGTCCAGCGGTTTGCCGCCTTTGACCGCCACATCAAGCCCGGCTTCGGACAAGGTTAGCGTCACCGCCAACACGCCTTTACGGCTGCCACCCAGAATCGCCAGTGCTTCGGCCACCGGAATGGCCGCGATCAGGGCCGGGTCGAGCAAATGGCAATCCGGGATCTCAGTGATCGTGTCTGACGCACGGCCATGGAACCCGGCCAGAGTGCCCTTTTTGGTCCGTCGTACCGCGATCGTTGCGCGACGGCGGGACCGTTCTGGCGACGTATGGATCGGGCGCATCGACGCCTCCAACCCTTGCGCGGCCAGCGCGGTACGCACCACCTCGACCTTCCAATCCGCAACAAAACCATCTGCCGCGTGCTGCAACTGGCATCCACCACAGGATTTGTAGTGACGACACGGTGCCTTGACCCGCTGGTCCGAGGGCGTCTCGACACGGATATCTGTCAGGAATTGATCCAGCAGCGTGCCGCTGACGACCTCACCCGGCAAGGTGCGCGGAGCGTAAACGGGGCCATCAGCGATGCCGTCGCCTTGATGACCAAGGCGGGTAATGGTGTAGGTTTGCGTCATGAGGGCCTGATACCGGGGCTTGGCCCGCAACAAAACCCTTATTCCGCAGCTTCGGCCTGAATGAACCCACCCGACTGGCGATGCCAGAACCGTGCATATAGCCCGCCCTGATCCAACAAGGCGTCATGGGTGCCGGTTTCAACGATACGTCCCTGGTCCAGGACAATAATCCGGTCCATCTCGCTGAGTGTGGACAGACGGTGCGCAATAGCCAGAACCGTCTTGCCTTGCATCACCCGATGCAATGCCGTCTGGATCGATGCCTCAACCTCGGAATCCAGTGCCGAGGTTGCCTCATCCAGCACCAAAATAGGCGCATCCTTCAATATGGCGCGCGCCAGAGCAATCCGCTGACGCTGACCACCACTAAGCTTCACTCCGCGCTCGCCCAGATGTGCGTCATAGCCGGTGCGGCCGTGGGCATCCTGAAGGCTGAGGATGAATTCATGCGCCTCGGCCTTTTTGGCCGCCTCGATCATTTCCCCTTCCGAGGCGTCAGGGCGGCCGTAAAGAATATTCTCCCGCGCCGACCGATTGAACATCGCGGTTTCCTGCGTGACCATGCCGATCTGACGGCGCAAGCTGTCCTGCGTTACTCCGGATACGTCCTGACCATCTATCAAGATCGTGCCCTTTTCACCGTCGTACAGGCGCAACAGCAGCGAAACCAAGGTTGATTTCCCCGCCCCCGAAGCGCCGACAATGCCCAGTTTCTCGCCGGGGTGCACGGTCATGTTCAGGCCTGATACACCGCCAACATCCCGACCGTAGGCAAAGCTGACATGGTCAAAGGTGATCTGGCCTTCGGGCACGGACAACTCCGCCGCGCCCGTTTGATCCTCAACCCGTTCACGCTTGGCCAGCGTATTCATGCCGTTCTCGATCTCGCCAACATTGGCGTAAAGACCCATGAGGGTGAAGCTGACCCAGCCAGTCATCTGGGCAATGCGGATGGAAATGGCACCTGCGGCCACAATGTCACCGGCTGTCGCAGACCCCGCTTGCCACAGCCACAGCGTTGCACCTATCAGCAAAACCGGCAGAACCCCGGCCAACAGCATCAAGATAAAGCGGAAACTGGCCGACAGGCTTCCGAACGCCAACATCTTTTCTCGCAGATCAACCATGGAATTCCGCGCGGCCTGATCTTCGAAGTCAGAGTGGGCAAACAGTTTAACGGTTTTGATATTGGTGATCGTGTCGACGACTTGCCCGGACACCATCGCGCGAGCGCCTGCCCGCGCCGCTGAGCTTTTACGGATGCGCGGCAGATACCAACGGACAAGCAAGAAATACACGACCAGCCAAGCCGCAAATGGCAGCATAACCAGCGGATGAATAGACCCTAACAAAAGTAATGAGCCCGCCAGCGAGGCCAAGGCAAACACGATCGCACTGATCGTCTCGGATACCACTGACGCCATCGCGTTGGATGTTTGCATCTGCTTCTGCGCGATCCGCCCGGCAAAATCGTCGTCGAAATATGTGACCGACTGGCCCAACGTCCACCGGTTCAGCTTGGCCAGAACCAACGGCGTGATATTGGGCATGACGATATAGTTGTTGGTCAACGACGAAAGCCCGAACAGGGCTGGCCGCAGTAGCATGAAAAACGCAACGACCCCAAGGATCATCCAGACGTTGTTGGCGGTCAGAAAGTTCTCGGGTCCGCTTGTGGTTGCTGCGTCAATGACTAGGCCCAGCATCCACGCAGTGCCCGCCTCCATCGCACCCGCAGTAGCCGAGAAAAACGCTGCGACGAAGATCATTGGCCATGCGCCAGACAGGCACCAGCGAATGAACGCCCCCAGAGTTTGCGGCGGGGGCGTTTCGATGTTCTTGAACGGATTTATGAGGTCGGCAATCCTCATTCAGCGGCCTCCGGGTTCAGGAAGCCCCCAGATTGCCGTGCCCAGAACTGGGCGTAAAGCCCACCTTGCGCCAGCAGTTCCGAATGCCCGCCCTGTTCAACGATCCGACCACTATCCATGACCAGAATACGGTCCATCTGCGCGATGGTGCTCAGCCGGTGGGCGATGGCGATCACGGTTTTTCCTTGCATCATACCGTAGAGAGTTTCCTGAATTGACGCTTCGACCTCGGAATCTAGAGCGGATGTCGCCTCGTCCAACAGCAAAATGGGTGCGTCCTTCAGGATCACCCGCGCCAGCGTCACGCGCTGCCGCTGACCGCCGGACAGTTTCACACCCCGCTCGCCCACATGCGCATCATACCCCGTGCGCCCTTCTGGGTCTTGCAGATCAAGGATGAACTCATGCGCCTCAGCCTGTTTGGCGGCGGCGATCATCTGTTCTTCAGTGGCATCGGGGCGACCATAGAGGATGTTGTCACGCACCGACCGATGCAACAGGGCGCTGTCCTGCTGAACCATACCGATATGGCTGCGCAAACTGTCCTGCGTGACCCTGGAAATGTCCTGATCGTCAATCAGGATCGCGCCCTGTTCAACGTCGTAAAACCGCAAAAGCAACTTAACTAGGGTCGATTTTCCAGCACCAGACCGCCCGATCAAACCAATCTTTTCGCCCGGATTGAGGGTCAGATTGATGTGATCCAGCCCGCCGGTCTTGCGACCGTAATGGTGTGACAAATCACGGATGTCGATCTGGCCCTTGCTCAGCTGCAAGGGCTTGGCATCCGGCACGTCCAACAGGTCAACGGGCTGGGCAATGGTCTGCATGCCCTCGGCCACGACACCAAGCTGGCGAAAGAAGCTGGTCAGCGCCCACATGATCCATCCGGTCATCGCATTCAGTCGCAGGGTCAAAGCAGTCGCCGCCGCAACGACACCCACAGATGCACTCCCTTGCATCCAAAGGGAAATGGCCCAACCAACCACGCCAACAATCAGCAAACCGTTCAGAGCGACCAGTACCGCATCCATTATGGTGAAAATCCGCATTTCGACCTGAAAGGTACGACGCGTTTCTTCAATGGCTTCGCGGGCATAGTCCAACTCTTGTTCGTTATGGGCGAACATCTTGACCGAATGGATGTTGGTATAGCTGTCCACCACCCGACCCGTCACAGCCGAGCGCGCATCGGACGCAGCCTGCGAAGCCGGACCGACCCTTTTCACCGTCCAGCGCACCAGAATGGCGTAAAGCGCAAACCAGATCAGCAGCGGCAGCAATAACCGCGGATCAGCTGCCATCAACAGGATCGCAGCGCCAATCAGATAGGCTATCGAAAATGAGATGGCGTCAAACACCTGAAACACGGCCTCGCCTGCGGCAGGCGGCGTTTGCATGATCCGATTGGCAATGCGACCGGCAAAATCATTCTCGAACCAACCGACGGATTGGCGCAGAACGTGTTTGTGGGCACGCCAGCGGATCAGGGTGCCAAAGTTCGGTAGGATCGTGTTGTTTAACAACAGCACATCCACGACATGCAGCATCGGGCGCAGCAGCAGCACAAACGCCGCGACCAGGATAAACTCGGTGCCGTGGTTCTGCCAGACCTCGGCCGGAGGGCCCGACAGCAGGTCAACCACCCGGCCCATGTAGTAAATCAGGCCAACTTCAACTGCCGCAACAACGACAGAGATTAAACCAGCCCAGAAGAACACCCGCATGAACGGTTGCGAGTAATCCAGCATGAATGGCCACAACCGCGTCGGCGGCGTGTCGGTTTCCTTGTAGGCAACAAAAGGGTCAACGAGGTTTTCGAAATAGCGAAACATGGAGAGTGCTCCGGTTGAGCAAAAAGTAAGTCATGCGAAGAAAGATGGCGCCAGAACACCACCCCTACGGGTCAACGTGTTCCAGCCTTAGCTGTCCCAGATCCCGTAATACATTCGCATCCCTCCATTCATTTGACAGGGGCAAATAATCATAAACTCTTTTACTTGTCATCCCCTTTTGAGACTTCCTTTATCCGCCAAGCAGATCTTCGCGGCCCAGTGTGAACCCCGAGGCGATCCACTTCGCCTCAAGATCGGCCAGTTTCTTGCCCAGCGCAGGACCGGTGAACTCGGGGATCAGATCGGTTGCCTTAATCGGGAAGGTCGCGCCCGCACCAACGTGGAGATCGTGCTTTATCGAGTCTAACCAGGGTTGTTCCAGAAAGGCACACCGCAATAGTGCTTCATGAAGCCCGTCTGTTTCACCGTACCGAAATCCCAATTCGGCAAAGCTGGCCGGGCTGGACGCCTCATCCCGCATTCGGGTCAGGCGCTGCAATTGCGCGCGGCTCAGGCGCAGGGTTTTTGCGACTTCCGGCGGCGCAATCGCAGCTAGTCGCCGCACCGGTTCCGGATCAGCGCCTGCCTGTTGTTCCAATGCAATCAACGGGGCCAATGCACGATCATCAGCACCCGGCAATAGCTGCACCAGTACTCCGGCGCTGCGCATTGCGGCGACGGACGGCGCGGGGTCTGGTGCGCCCAGAAGCTTCAAAAGCTCAGCACCCACGCGTTCGTGGGACAAGCCGGCCAGACCGTCCAGGTTGGACGCAATGGCGGCCAGAGCGTCGGGATCGAACCCTGCCTCGACATCGCCATACCAGGCGTGAAACCGGAAATAGCGCAGCGAACGCAGATAATCCTCGCGAATGCGGTTCGCGGCAGTGCCGATAAATCGGACGCGGCGCGCTTGCAGGTCTGGCAAACCGTTCAGAGGGTCCAAGATTGTCCCGTCGGGCCGTGCATATATCGCGTTCATCGTGAAATCGCGACGTGCGGCATCCTCTTCGACCTTGCCCGAAAAGGCGACGACGGCGCGACGGCCATCCGTTTCAACATCACGGCGAAAGGTAGTGATCTCATGCGGGATACCCTGACTAACCACGGTGATTGTGCCGTGATCAATCCCTGTGGGTATGGCCTTAAGTCCTGCTTTCTGCGCCAGCTCTACCACTGTGTCGGGCTGCGCATTTGTGGCGATGTCGATATCCGATACCGGAGCGCCTAACAGCGCGTTACGTACACATCCACCCACAAACAAGGCTTGGTATCCGGCATCGGTCAGGACAGCACAAACCCGTTGCGTTGCAGGTTCCGTCACCCAGTCTTCTGAAATTTGCGTCATTCGTTGATCCGTGATGCCAATCCCCGCAGAATTCGGGCTGTTGCGCCCCAGATGTAATAAGGGCCGAATGGTACCGTGAAGTAATACCGCCTTTGTCCGCGCCAGCGGCGCGATTCAACGATATAATTCGCAGGGTTGAGCACATGTGCAAGTGGAACTGAAAACACCTCGGCCACTTCGCCCGGCTCAGGCACGGGTTGGAAAGGTTTCCGCAGGATCGCCACCACAGGTGTGATGGTGAATGAGGTCACTGTTTCATGCGTCGGTAGGTGGCCAAGAATTTCCGGCATTTCCTGCGGCAGTCCGATCTCTTCGCGCGCCTCACGCAATGCAGTGGCAGTCACGTCCGCATCGCCGTTATCCTGCTTACCACCTGGGAACGCTATCTGCCCCGGGTGATGCTTAAGCGCCGAGGATCGCTTGGTCAAAATCAAGCGCGGGGCACCATCTGCTACTGAAATCGGAACCAAAACACCGGCAGGGCGCAGTTTGCGACCCTCAGGTAGGGCAAAATCGGGATTCAGGTCAAAATCACTGGACCCGTTGCCGGGGCGACGCAAGGCCGCCCGCAGCTGATCAGTTGGATCAGGCGTTGTCAGCATCAAATCCGACCGTAGTAGGATCCAGCACGTAATGTGCACCGCAGAACTGACAATCAGCCGTCACGTCGCCTTCGGGCGTGGTCATCTTTTCGATGTCCTTGGCCGAATAGATCGACAGGCTCTGACGAACACGGTCTTCTGAACAGGTACAGCCGAATTGCACTGACTGCGCATCGTATACCCGCGGCTGTTCCTCATGAAACAGCCGGACCAACAGATCCGTGGGTGCAATCGACGGACCGATCAGTTCCAAATCGTCGACCGTATCCAGCAGGATGTTGACGCGGCCCCAGTTTTCACCTTCTTCACCATCGACAAGGTCATCCGCTGTCAGGATGTTTCCGTCGCCCTCGCTGGATGCCACGAAGGGCGAAGCCTTAGGCATGTGCTGCAGCATGACACCACCGGCGCGCCAATGTTCGCCAACGCCGGGTTCGGTCGATTTGCCAAAGCTCAGCGAAAACCGGGTCGGTAACTGTTCCGACTGGGCGAAATACGCCTCGGCACAGGCACTCAGCGACCCACCGGCCAAGGGGGTGATCCCCTGATACGGCTGGGTCCCCTCACCCTGATCGATCATGATGGCAAAATACCCCTCACCCACTTGATCGAACGGCGCACCATCGGTCAGACGGTCGCGGTCAAAGCTGGCATAGGCGCGAATGCGGGCCGGCTCCCCCTCTTGCTGAGGCGCATAATAGTCGGTCGCAATCATGCGCACCGGACCTTTAGACTGAACCTGCAGGGACAGCTTCCAGCGCAGCGCTACTGTCTGGCCGATCAATGCGGTCAGCAGGGCCATCTCGGCCACCAGTGCCTCGACCTTTTCTGGATAGTCATGCTGGCTTAGGATGCCATCAAGCACACCATCCAGACGGGCCACGCGGCCGCGCATATCCGATACATCAAGTTGAAATGGCAGGACGGTGTCGTCCCACGCGATTTTTGTTCCAAGAGACATGGGGTTTCCTTACACGCCACAGGTTGGCATACCGCCAGCATATAGGTCGAACTATTCGGGTTTTAAGGGGCCATACATGATCAGACGGTTTGGTGAAACCCCTCAGGCCGGGCGAACATATACACGCCGGGTGGGTGTTTATGCGTTGCTGCCCCGAGGCCGCAGCCTTTTGCTGACCTGTCAGACAGAACCCGGACCCGATCTACAATTGCCCGGCGGCGGAATTGATCCGGGCGAATCACCCATCACTGCCCTGCACCGAGAAGTGTTCGAGGAAACCGGCTGGTTGATCGCGTCGCCCCGCCGCATCGGCGCTTTTCGTCGGTTCACTTATATGCCCGAATACGATTTGTGGGCCGAAAAGCTGTGCCATATCTATCGCGCGCGTCCCATCCAGCGCATGGGTCCACCGTCTGAGCCGTTCCATGAAGCCATATGGATGGACACCGCCGATGCGGTCCAATTGCTGGGCAATGACGGAGATCGCCACTTTGCCGGGCTGCATGAACAGCGGCTTTAGTGTCCATTGTATTCAAAGAAAACAGCCGAAACATCATCATCCATACCTCGGCCAGGTGCCATCGCTTGCGTCAGCCGCCAGAACATATCGTCCAGGAATTCCGTTCCGATCCGATCCGGCCCGCAATCCAACGCCATCTGCCGCAAGCCATCCTCGTCCAGTAGGCCACCGTCGGCGAGACTGCATTCTGTGAACCCATCGGAATACAGCAATAGCCTGTCGCCGGGTTGCATGTAGAACTCGGTCCGCTGAAACGTGACGTCCGGCAGCAATCCAATAGGCAACCCGCCCTCGCCCAGAAATTCCGTTCTGCCGTCCTGACATAACAACAGCGGATGAGGGTGCCCGGCCTGCACCATTTTCACATGCCCATTGCGCAAGTCTGCGATGGCATAGACCATCGTGAAATACTCTTCGATTCCCGTATCCGCCATCAGCCGCGAGTTCAGGGTTTCGGCAACTTCTTCCGGTGGCAGCAGAGCGTAAAACTTGTCGAACCTCCGTGCCATCGCTACGTTCTGATCAAAATGATTGCTGGACAGATAGCCCCCCAAACGCGCGGTCATCATCGCAGACGTGATGCCATGCCCGGACACATCGATACTGTAAAACCCAAGCCTGTTCACACCCGGAGAGAACATCCCCACCAGATCGCCGCCGATATGGCCGCAGGGTTTCAGCAGCATGCTGACCCGGGACTTGCCGAAATCGCGCGTCAGATCGGGTACTAGCGATTCCTGTATCTTGCGTGCCTGGATCAGGTCCTTGTCGATCGCGTCATGGGCGACGCGCAGTTCTTCAAGCGCGGTTTCGATCATCTGATTTTTCTTGGACAATTCACGCTGCATATCCAGAATACGCGCACCAGCTGATATACGCGCTCGCAGCTCATCTGCCTCAAGCGGTTTGATCAGAAAATCATCCGCACCGGCATCGAGACCACGCGCCACCTCTTGCTTTTCGCTTTTGGAGGTCAGAAGGATAAAATAGCTGTATTGCTTGTTGTCCAAGGCACGGAACGCCTTGCAGAAATCCAGCCCGCTCATCCCCGGCATAACCCAATCGCTGAGGACAAGATCCGGCGCGTCCGCCCCGCACATTTCAATCGCAACGTCGCCGCTATCGGCCTCAAGCACGTCGAAGCCCCATTTTTTGAGCGAGGCGACCAGAATACGGCGCTGCAGGCGGCTGTCATCGACGACAAGCACCTTTTGGATCACACCAAAATCCAGATCTGATCCACTGTCTGCCTGACTGACCCTTGTCACCTTAACCCTCTGCCCAGCGGCGCTTATCGGAATGGGAAGACTCTATCGCGCCGCAGCTTAACAATGGGTGAAAGCCGAAATTCATCCCGCTTAACCTGCTCTTTACCGGTTCCGTGGTACCAAATCCCCGGGGCAGATAAAGCGAGGATGGTATGATCAACTGGTCCAGGGTCCGGCAACTAAGGGACGAGGTTGGCGCCAATGAGTTTGATGAAGTGGTGCAGATCTTCCTTGACGAGGTGAACGAAGCCCTTACCCGGCTTCGGAACGACACCGCCCGCACAGAGTTTGAACAAAACCTGCATTTCGTAAAAGGTAGCGCGCTGAGCCTTGGATTCGAGGCTGTGGCCAAGCTGTGTCAGGACGGGGAACGACAATCGGCACAAGGGGACAGCAAGGCGGTCGACTTTGCCAATATCCTCAGCATTTTTGAACGCTCAACCGCCGAATTTAAGGCGGGGCTCGGCAGTCTTTAGCGAATGTCAGCGTGGCTTCTTCCTGTTCGCGACGCTACATTTCCCGGCAATTCCAGAAATCGAAATGAGAATTGAACAGGCCGGAGAGACACACAAATTGATCGTGGCTTCAAATCACGAACTGCGCCAGCGTTTCGTCTTCGGTGATGTCTGTATAGGTAAAACCCGCATCATCAAGATGCGCAAACAGGCGCACAAAATTTTCAGGCTTTCGCGTTTCGATACCGATCAGCACAGACCCGAAATTGCGCGCCGACTTTTTCATGTATTCAAAGCGGGCAATATCGTCTTCGGGGCCCAGGATGCCCAGAAACTCTTTTAGTGCACCCGGACGTTGTGGCAGGCGGAGGATGAAGTATTTTTTGACGCCCGAATACCTCTGCGCCCGTTCCTTAACCTCGGGCAAGCGTTCGAAATCGAAATTGCCGCCCGAGGTGACGCACACCACGGTCTTACCCCGGATAAAGCTTTGCACGTCGCCCACAGCCTCAACCGCCAGGGCCCCCGCTGGTTCCAGCACGATGCCCTCGACGTTCAGCATTTCGATCATGGTGGTACAGATGCGATCTTCGGACAGAACCAAAACGTCGGACAAATGGCGAGATTTCAACAGCTCAAACGGCTTTTCACCGATCCGACCTACTGCCGCACCGTCGACAAATGTATCTACGTGATCCAGAGCCACCGGATGGCCCGCCGCCAAAGCCGCGCGCAGACAAGCGCCACCCGCCGGCTCCACGAACAGACAATGCGTCCGATCCCCGAACCATGTGGCCACGCCAGACGACATGCCACCACCACCCACTGGCAAGATGACATGATCGGGAACCTGTCCAAGCTGTTCCTCAATCTCAACCGCTAAGGACGCCTGACCTTCGATCACGTCCTCATCATCAAAGGGCGACAGAAAGTACCCACCTTGCTGGGCGCACCAGTCTTGCGCAGCAGCCAGGGTGTCGTCGAAATAATCTCCGGTCAGGTGGATCTCGATATTGTCGCCGCCGAAAATCCGGGTCTTCTGGATTTTCTGCTGCGGCGTGGTCACAGGCATGAAAATGACACCGCGTACGTTCAGATGTTTGCACATATAGGCAACACCCTGCGCATGATTGCCCGCACTGGCGCAGACGAACAGATCCTGCCCTTGCTGGTTGCGCATGGCATTGAACGCGCCGCGGATCTTATAAGACCGCACCGGGCTGAGATCCTCACGCTTAAGCCAGATATCGGCGCCATAGCGGTCGGACAGATGGGCATTCCGTTGCAACGGCGTTGCCGGAAAAACAGAACGCATCACCTGTTCGGCGGCGCGGGCGCGGGTCATGAAATCGGTCATGAACGTTTCAGTGCCGCATCACCGCCGAAAGGGCAAGGAGTACATATGTGTACGCGAGTCAGGCGAGTTCGCGCTTTTCGACACAAAGACCGTACATGGTTGTCAGAACGCTCAGGCTTACCATTGCGATCATCCAATTTACGATGGCCTGAAGCGCATACCCTAATAGTGCCGAGAAGACCCCTAAGAACCCTGCAACAAAACCAATAGCAAAACCAAACGCGCCCAAAATCGGGAAAACGATAAGAATTGCTGTCGCAATAGGCCGCGTAGCACGCCACGAGTCATCAAATCTGATCGGCTTTCCCACAGCGCTTGCGGGAAGAACCAGGCTCAGACGCTGAGTGACCCAAATAGTAAAAATCAGCCCGACACCCAATAGAACGCCGCCAAACAATGACAGCGATCCTGCTATAAAACCGCCGGCGGCGTAAACAACGGCGAACAATAGGGCTACCATACCTAAGAGGATCAACCCTAACAAAAGACCCCACCCGAAATACCCTAAAATGCGTGAAACATTAAAATCCGGGATTGTCTTTTCTGGATACTCTTCCAGCAGGCAGTAGCGATGCCAAGAAACAGCAACCCATATGGTGGCAATGTAACTCAGAAGCCCAAGCAGCAAGACACCCTCGAACTGACCCTGTCCTCCGGTGACGTATTCCGACCCTTTTACGATGAAAAGCACAACCCCGAACAGGGAAACCGCTATTAACGGGGACGACACTCGCAACGCAGTACCAAAATCATTAAAAATCATGTTAAGCGCGTGCTTAAAAATTCTCCAACCCAACATCCGAAAACTGCCCTCTCAACCAATCCTTGTTTTATAGACGAACGTTTCACCTCAATTCCGGCGCCGGGTCAACGCAGATAACTTGCCCCCGCTCACAAAACCCGTTAGGGGCCAATCGTCTTATGAATAAGGGGAAGTCAGATGTCCGCGCCCAAGAAAGTTGTTCTGGCCTATTCCGGTGGCCTTGATACTTCGATCATCCTGAAATGGCTGCAGACCGAGTATGGTTGTGAGGTCGTAACCTTCACTGCCGATCTGGGTCAGGGTGAGGAACTTGAGCCAGCGCGCCAAAAGGCCGAGATGCTGGGAATCAAGCCCGAGAATATCTTTATTGAGGATGTCCGCGAGGAATTCGTCCGCGATTTTGTCTTCCCCATGTTCCGCGCCAATGCGCAGTATGAGGGCCTGTATCTGCTGGGCACTTCGATCGCGCGCCCGCTGATTTCGAAACGTCTGGTTGAGATTGCCAAAGCAACCGGTGCCGACGCGGTTGCCCACGGCGCAACCGGCAAGGGCAATGATCAGGTGCGGTTCGAACTCGCGGCTTACGCGCTGAACCCCGATATCAAGGTAATCGCGCCCTGGCGCGAATGGGACCTGACCAGCCGGACCAAGCTGCTGGAATTTGCCGAAGCAAACCAGATCCCGATTGCCAAGGACAAGCGCGGCGAGGCACCCTTTTCGGTCGATGCCAACCTGCTGCACACCTCGTCCGAGGGTAAGGTTCTGGAAGACCCCGCCGATATGGCGCCCGACTATGTCTATCAGCGCACGGTTCACCCCGAGGATGCGCCGAACGAGCCTGAATTCATCGAGATTGGTTTCGAAAAAGGCGACGCGGTCAGCATCAATGGCGAAGCGATGAGCCCCGCGACCATCCTGACCAGGCTGAACGAATATGGCGGCAAACACGGTATTGGCCGTCTCGATCTGGTCGAGGGTCGCTTTGTCGGAATGAAATCGCGTGGCATCTATGAAACACCGGGCGGCACCGTCCTGCTGGAAGCGCACCGTGGTATCGAGTCGATCACTATGGACCGTGGCGCGATGCACCTGAAAGACCAGTTGATGCCGCAATATGCGGAAGCAATCTATAACGGCTTCTGGTACTCACCCGAACGCGAAATGCTGCAAGCTGCGATCGACAAGTCGCAGGAACACGTCACCGGCACCGTCCGCGTGAAACTGTACAAAGGTCTGGCATCGACCGTTGGCCGCTGGTCGGATCACTCGCTGTATTCAGAGGAACACGTGACCTTTGAAGACGATGCCGGGGCATATGATCAGAAAGACGCAGCCGGATTTATCCAGTTGAACGCCCTGCGTCTGAAATTGCTGGCCGCGCGCGAAAAGCGTCTGTCCAAGTAAGTCGCGCCATTGTTGGATAATGAACCCAGTGTCCAAGAGGGCGCCGGGTTTTTCTTTGTCTTCGCTAACCAGACAGTTCCAGTAGCGTCACCCTTGCCTGTTTCGTCCCTTTTTCTTTACGCAAGGGTCAACAGGGAAAGGGTAGACCATGCTTCAGGACATCGCCGACGGGATTCAAAAAGGTCTGAAAGACAAGACGTTTGACGGCTCTCTCAAGTTCGATTGCGGTGATGACGGGGTGATCGTGCTGATCGACAATCAGGCGACGACGCAAGATCAGGATGCAGACTGCACAATACGAATTTCACAGGAAAACCTGACCAAACTGCTGACCGGCAAGCTGAACCCAATGACCGGCGTAGCATTGGGCAAGCTCAAGATCTCGGGCAATATGGGTGTGGCGATGAAACTTGGACAGTTGCTGGGGTAAGCGCCGATAAACTCGTCTCACCAGCGCGTGACAAACCATGTCAGCGGATTGCAACGGCAGAAAAGTAGGGGCAGCCTGATCTCAGAAGGAGATCTGCCATGACCCGGACCACATACCTCTGTTTCGTTAAACCGTCGCTTCTGTTTGTCCTGATCACACTGGCCGCGATGTTGCGCGCCCTGCCCGCGCCAGCTGCCGGCACTGAAACCCTGACCGTAGCCGGAGGGTGTTTCTGGTGCGTTGAATCCGATTTTGAATCGGTTCCCGGCGTGATTGGCGCCGTATCCGGCTTTACCGGCGGTAAGACAGCCAATCCGACTTATGACCAAGTGACGAAAGGTGGCACCGGACATTACGAGGCTGTTCAGATCACCTTCGACTCTTCGCGGGTTTCCCGTGAAACGCTGCTGAGCATGTTCTTCCGTTCCGTTGATCCAACCGATGCAGGCGGCCAGTTCTGTGATCGCGGCAACAGCTATAGCACTGCTGTTTTTGTCTCTAACACAGGCGAAAAAGCGTTGGCGCAGAAAGCCAAAGCCAATGCGCAGCAAGCGCTGGGTCAAACCGTAGTCACGCCCATCTTAAACGCGGGCACCTTTTACCCGGCCGAAGCTTACCATCAGGATTACTACAAGGGCGACAAGCTGGTGCTCACCCGCTTTGGACCGAAACGCCAGAAAAACGCATACAAAGCCTACCGCAAAGCCTGCGGTCGGGATGCGCGCGTCAAACAGCTCTGGGGTAGCAACGCACCATTCGCCGGGTCCTAACCGAACCGGGCTTCCAGCACCTCTTTGAGGTCGGGAATAACATCCGCCGTGCCGTGCCGCGTGACCATCAGGGCCGCGGCACGATTTGCTTGTGCAATCGCCTGCGGCATCGGCAACCCGCGGTCCATTCCGGCCAGAACGTATCCGGTAAAGGTATCCCCTGCGCCGGTCGTGTCCACGGCTTTTACTTTGTGTGCCGAAATCTCAAGTGCCTCACCATCCTTGGGTAGGTAGCGCGCGCCTTTAGACCCCAACGTGACCAGTACATGCTTAACGGGCAATTCAGCGACGGATTGGCCCGTACTTTCGTGCAGCTGTTCTGCCTCGACCTCATTCAGGATCAGGAAGTCCAGATAAGGCAGCACCGCCTGTACGGCATCAGCCTGAAACGGCGCGGCGGCATAGCAGACGGTCAGTCCAAGATCACGGCCCATACGCGCGGCTTCGACCTGCGCGTTGGTCTCGTTCTGCATAACCAGCAGATCACCGGGAACAGCCTGCGATAAGGCCTGTCCCAGCTGATCCTGTTCGATGGCGTGGTTCGCGCCGGGATACAGAATGATCTGGTTCTCACCCAGCTCGTCCACCGCAATGATCGCGTGACCTGTAGGCACGTCGACCTCGGTAATGAACCGGGTGTCGACGCCATATTCGGTCATGCGATCCAGGGCCCAGCGCCCGTCCGGCCCAATGCCACCGATATGCGCCACACGCGATCCGGCACGCGCCGCTGCAACGGACATGTTGGCCCCTTTGCCACCCAGAAACCGCTCCAAGTTCGAAGCGGCCAGGGTTTCACCGGCAGTGGGCAGATGCGGCAGGGCATAGACCATGTCCGCATTGATCGAGCCTAGGTTCCAGATCGTCACGGTTTATCCAATATCGCAAGAGGCCAGAATGGCCATGTTCAGAATGTCATTTGCTGTCGAGCCAGTCGAACAGATCTGAATCGGCTTATCGACACCGGTCAGGATCGGGCCAATGACGTTCGCGCCGCCCATCTCTTGCATCAGCTTGGTCGAGATCGAGGCCGAATGCCGTGCGGGTACAATCAAGATATTGGCTGGGCCCGTCAGACGCGAGAAGGGATAAGCCTCTTGCTGTTCCACGTTCAGCGCCACATCCACGGTCATCTCGCCATCATATTCAAAATCGACGCCGCGCTTATCCAGAATCTCGGGCGCTACGTGCATTTTCTCAGCCCGCTCAGATACCGGATAGCCGAAGGTGGAAAAGCTGACAAAGGCAACGCGTGGGTCCAGCCCCAAATGCCGCGCGACCGAGGCCGAGCGTTCGGCGATATTGGCCAGATCATGCTCATCCGGCCATTCATGGACCAGCGTGTCACCAATCAAAACGATCTTACCCTTGTGCAACAGCGCCGTCACACCAACGGCCCCATGTTCGGCATCAGCGTCAAACACATGATTGATGCGTTCCAGCACATGTGCCGATTTCCGCGTTGCACCGGTGACCATGCCGTCGGCGTGACCATGCGCCAACATCAGGCAAGAGAACACATGGCGATCCCGCGCGGCCAGACGATGGATATCCTTGCGATCAAAACCACTGCGCTGCAGACGCTTGTAAAGGAAATCCTTATAGGCTTCGAGATGCGTGGTTGTGGAGGCGTTAATCACCTCCAGCTCGCGCACTGCGTCCTCCAGACCGGCGGCTTCCAGCTTTTCCTTCACATCGTCTGGACGACCAACAACCAGCGCCTTGCCAAAGCCCGATCGCTGATACATCACCGCCGCGCGCAAGACGCGTGGATCGTCGCCTTCGGCAAAGATCATCCGGCTTTGCGCCTGACGTGCACGGGCGTTCAGGCCGCGCAGGATGCTGGCGGTCGGGTCCATGCGGGATTTCAGGCTCAGCTCATACGCGTCCATGTCGATGATCGGGCGGCGGGCTGCCCCAGTGTCCATCCCGGCCCTTGCCACGGCAGGTGGAATACGGTGGATCAGGCGCGGGTCAAACGGCGTCGGAATAATGTAGTCCCGGCCAAAGGTCAGAGATTTGCCATAGGCCATGGCAACCTCATCCGGCACATCCTCGCGCGCCAGATTGGCCAGTGCATGGGCGCAAGCGATCTTCATCTCGTCATTGATAGCGCGGGCGTGAATGTCCAGCGCGCCGCGAAACAGGTAAGGGAAACCCAGAACGTTGTTCACCTGGTTCGGGTAATCGCTGCGCCCGGTGGCGACGATGGCATCAACACGAACCTCATGCGCCTCTTCTGGCGTAATCTCCGGGTCCGGGTTCGCCATGGCGAAAATCACCGGGTTGTCTGCCATGCTGGCAACCATATCCTGCGTCACTGCCCCTTTGACCGACACACCAAGGAATACGTCCGCGCCCTTCATCGCCTCTTCCAATGTGCGCAACTCGGTGGTGATCGCGTGGGCCGATTTCCACTGGTTCATGCCCTCGGTCCGGCCCTGATAGATCACGCCCTTGGTGTCGCAGACGATGCAGTTCTCGTGTTTTGCGCCCATCGACTTGAGCAGCTCGATACAGGCGATACCCGCCGCACCCGCGCCGTTCAGGACGATTTTCACGTCTTCGATCTTTTTGCCCGAGATACGCAGCGCGTTCAGCAGGCCCGCCGCACAGATCACCGCCGTGCCGTGTTGGTCGTCGTGGAAGACGGGGATGTCCATCTCTTCCTTCAGGCGCTGCTCGATGATGAAACACTCGGGCGCCTTGATGTCTTCCAGGTTGATACCGCCAAAGGTCGGTCCCATCAGACGCACAGCGCGGCAGAATTCGTCCGGGTCTTCGGTATCCAGTTCGATATCGATCGAGTTCACATCAGCGAACCGTTTGAACAGGACTGATTTCCCCTCCATCACCGGCTTCGAACCCAGCGCGCCAAGATTTCCAAGGCCCAGAACCGCCGTGCCGTTCGAGATCACCGCAACCAGATTGCCCTTGTTGGTGTAGTCGTAAGCAGTCTCTGGGTTTTCGGCGATAGCTTCACATGGAACAGCGACACCGGGGCTATAAGCCAGCGACAGATCGCGCTGCGTCGTCATGGGAACGGTGGCCTGAACCTCCCACTTGCCGGGTGTCGGGTCGAGGTGAAAGGCCAGCGCCTCTTCTTTGGTGATCTTCGCTTTGGGCATGTGATGGGTCGTTTCTTTACATCTGCGGGACTTTTGCCTCATAGCGCAGGCAGGCGCGCGCCTCAACGAGAATACTTTTCACCTTTCGTCGAGATGGGTGGATTTGTAAGGTCGCGACCGGAATACGCCAAAAGGGGTCAGCCTTGTCCACAGTCACGCCGATGATGGCGCAATATCTCGAAATCAAAGAAGCGCATGCCGATGCCTTGCTGTTTTACCGCATGGGCGACTTTTACGAGATGTTCTTTCAGGACGCCGTCAACGCCGCCGAAGCGCTGGACATCGCCTTGACCAAACGCGGAAAGCATAACGACACCGACATTCCGATGTGCGGCGTACCTGTCCATGCGGCCGAGGGGTATCTGCTGACCCTGATCCGGAAAGGGTTTCGCGTGGCCGTCTGCGAACAGATGGAAAGCCCGGCTGAAGCGAAGAAAAGAGGCTCTAAATCAGTCGTAAAGCGCGATGTTGTGCGTCTTGTTACGCCTGGCACGTTGACCGAAGATGCCCTGCTTGAGGCTCGCCGCCACAACTTCTTAGCCGCCTATGCCGAGGTTCGCGATGAGGCCGCGCTGGCTTGGGCCGATATCTCAACTGGCGCGTTTCACGTGATGCCTTTGACCTCAGTGCGCCTCAGTCCCGAATTGGCCCGGCTGGCACCATCCGAGTTGATCGTGGCCGATGGTGTGCAGGACAAACTGAACGAACCCGTTATGGATCTCGGTATCTCGCTGACTCCGATCGGGCGTGCCAGCTTCGACAGCACTGCGGCGGAAAAGCGCATCTGCGGGCTGTTTCACGTGAGCGCACTGGACGCGTTCGGCAGTTTTGGCCGCGCCGAAATCTCGGCCATGGGTGCGCTGATCGACTATCTGGAAATCACGCAAAAAGGCAAACTGCCGCTTCTGCAAACCCCATTGAAAGAATCCGAGGACCGAGTCGTTCAGATCGACGCTGCCACACGGCGCAACCTGGAACTGACCCGATCCCTATCCGGTGGCCGCGCGGGTTCGCTACTATCTGTGATGGATCGCACCGTCACACCGGGTGGTGCACGACTGTTGGACCAACGGCTTTCGAGCCCATCCCGCAATCTGGACGTCATCCACGGGCGGCTGGATGCTGTAACTTTTGCGGCCGAAGACAGCCTGATCACATCAGACCTGCGCGAGGCTTTGCGCAAAACCCCGGATCTGGATCGGGCGCTGTCCCGCCTGTCACTGGACCGCGGTGGCCCACGGGATCTGACCGCCATTCGCAACGGCCTGACACAGGCCGCAGCAATCGCCGAACTCTGCGCAGGTCGAGACCTGCCGGTTGTCCTAGCCACCGCCCTGCAAAATCTGGTCGGATTTGACGACCTGCTGAACCTGCTTGACGAAGCGCTTGTGGCCGAACCCCCATTGCTGGCCCGGGACGGCGGGTTCATCGCCCCGGGTTATGATGCCGAACTGGACGAAGCCCGCACCCTACGCGACGAAGGTCGTTCCGTCATTGCCGGGTTTCAGCAGAAATATGCAGAACACACCGGCATCACGTCGCTGAAGATCAAGCATAACAATGTGCTGGGCTATTTCATCGAAACTACGGCCACCCATGCCGAGAAAATGCTGAACCCACCATTTTCTGAGACCTATATCCACCGTCAAACAACCGCCAACCAGGTCCGGTTCACGACCGTGGAGCTGTCCGAGATCGAGACCCGCATTCTAAACGCCGGAAACTTGGCGCTTGAGATCGAAAAACGGCTCTATGCAAAGCTTTCTGGCGAAATTCTGGATAAGGCCGCACGTCTCAACCAAGCAGCGCGCGGTTTGGCTGAACTGGATCTGACCACTGCTCTGGCCGATCTGGCGCGTGGTGAAAACTGGTGTCGCCCGCAGGTTGATGCCTCACGCGCGTTCGATGTTCAGGGCGGAAGACACCCGGTGGTCGAACAGGCATTGCGCCGGCAAAACGGTGACGCCTTCATTGCTAATGACTGCGATCTCAGTGCTGATAAAGGCGCGGCGATCTGGATGCTGACCGGCCCCAATATGGCCGGTAAGTCGACCTTCCTACGCCAGAATGCCCTGATTGCCTTGCTTGCCCAGATGGGCAGTTACGTGCCTGCGGAACAGGCGCATGTCGGGCTAGTCAGCCAACTGTTCAGCCGCGTCGGAGCGTCGGATGATTTGGCCCGCGGACGCTCGACCTTTATGGTCGAAATGGTCGAAACCGCCGCGATCCTCAATCAGGCTGATGACCGCGCTCTTGTTATTCTTGATGAAATAGGTCGCGGCACGGCCACCTATGATGGCCTGTCCATCGCCTGGGCCACGCTGGAACATCTGCACGCCTCCAACAAATGTCGCACCCTGTTCGCAACCCATTACCATGAACTCACCGCACTTGCCGGCAAACTGGAAGGCGTGGAAAACGCCACCGTTTCTGTCAAAGAATGGGAAGGCGAAGTGATCTTCCTGCACGAAGTTCACAAAGGCGCGGCTGACAGGTCCTACGGTGTGCAGGTCGCCCAATTGGCAGGACTGCCCGCCTCGGTCGTTGAACGTGCCCGTATCGTTCTGGATCAACTTGAAAAAACCGAACGCGAAGGGGGGAAGCAAAAGACCCTGATCGACGATCTGCCTTTGTTTTCGGCCGCCCCGCCACCGCCACCACCAGCGCCCAAAGCTTCTCCTGTAACCGGCATGCTGGACGATATTCTGCCGGATGAGCTTACCCCGCGAGAAGCACTCGACCTGATCTACAAACTGAAAGAGGCGGCCAAAACCTGACCGCCCCTTCATCTTTTCAAGAATACTCTCGCCCAAGGCTTGGCTTCAACGAAGCCAATTAACTTGCCGGAGTAGACGACACCCCAACCTGCGCCGGACGCAGCAGGCGATCATGCAACATGAAGCCTTCTGCGGACACCTGTATAATGTCACCTGCACGGGTACCCGGCACCGGGGCCTCGAACATCGCTTCGTGCACGTTGGGATCAAACCGGTCGCCAACTTCGGGCGTGATCACTTCCATCCCATGTTTTTGGAACACGTCCTTCAACGCACGCATGGTCAGTTCCACGCCTTCCAGAAGGGGTCCTGCCACTTCTTTCTGCTCATCGGTCGCGGCTTCAAGCGCACGTTTCATGTTGTCGTAAACCGGAAGCATGTCGCGGGCCAGCTTCGATCCGCCATATTGTTCCGCATCGCGGCGCGCCCGGTCACCCCGCTTGCGGGCGTTTTCCGCATCCGCCAGCGCGCGCATGAACTTGTCTTTGAAATCATCCCGCTCAGCACGCAGCGCATCAAGTTCCAGCGCTTCTTCACTGATCTCGGCAAATTCCTCGGCCAGCTCTTCCGCCTCGGCGGCTGCGATATCGTCCAGAAATTCTTCGTTTTTGGGCTCTGCCATCTCTTACCCTCTAGCTCCGGTCGGAAATCAGTTTGCCGACCAGTTGCGCCGTATAATCCACGATCGGCACGATCCGCCCATAATTCAGACGAGTGGGTCCGATGACCCCAACCGCACCAATTATCTTTCGATCAGCGTTCATATATGGAGACACCACCAAAGAGGAACCCGAAAGTGAGAAAAGTTTGTTCTCTGAGCCGATAAAAATGCGCACACCCTCGCCTTCTTCGGTCAATTCGAGGAATTCAGCAATGTCTTGCTTTCGCTCCAGGTCGTCAAACAACGTTCGGATTCGGTCCAATTCCTCGGCTTCGCCTGGCTCCCCCAGCAGATTCGCCCGCCCGCGCACGATCAAACGGGCCGAGTCTGTCCCGTCCCCATCCCAGGCCGCCATGCCGCTTTCGACCATCTCGCGCGCCAATACATCAATTTCCTGCCTGCGCGCGGTAATCTGGGTCTGCATCTGACGCAGCACTTCGCTGAGCGTTCGTCCTTCGATCAGAGAGTTCAGAAAGTTCGCCGCCTCGCGCATCGAACTGGGTGTCTGTCCCGGCGGAGGCGTAAATAGCCGGTTTTCCACATGCCCGTCCGCAAAAACCAGAACCACCAAAGCGCGGTCATGGGCCAGCGAGACGAACTCAATATGCTTGATCTCGGACTCTTGCTTGGGGGTAAGAACCAGCGATGCGCCATGTGTCACGTGTGACAAGGCCGAACCAACTCGGTCCAGCATCCCGCCCACATCACCCGCGTTAGAGCCTAGTGTTTCATCTAACTTCTGCCGATCGTCTACACCAAGATCACCCACTTCCAGCAACCCATCGACGAACATCCGCAGACCCATCTGCGTGGGCACCCGGCCTGCACTGACATGCGGGCTGTCGAGAAGACCCAAAAATTCGAGATCCTGCATTACATTGCGTACGGTGGCGGCGCTGACCTTTTCCGACAATGTGCGGGTCAGCGAGCGGCTTCCGACCGGTTCGCCGCTGTCCAGATAGCTCTCGACGATCAACCGGAACACCTCGCGTGACCGGTCATTCATTTCGTCCAGAACTCTACTTGCTTCGCTCATCGGCAATCCTCTGCTGGATTGGCATTAAATCGCAGACATCTGAAAGGTCAATCGGGGTTGCATCCTAAGGCACGGGGACGTTATCCCCAACCCAGCAAACAAAGGATTTTCCATGCGACCCTCAGGACGAGATTTAAGCGAAATGCGCGCCGTTTCAATCGAAACGGGGTTTACCAAACATGCCGAAGGTTCCTGCCTGATCAAAATAGGCGATACCCATGTCCTGTGCACCGCCACGATTGAGGATCGCGTGCCGCCGTTCATCAAAGGCTCGGGCCTGGGTTGGGTTACTGCCGAATACGGCATGTTGCCCCGCGCAACAAACACCCGCATGCGGCGCGAGGCGGCCAGTGGCAAGCAAGGCGGCCGTACCGTAGAAATTCAACGCCTGATCGGTCGTTCGCTACGCGCAGGTGTGGATCGGGTTGCGTTGGGTGAGCGTCAGATCACCGTGGACTGCGATGTTATCCAGGCTGATGGCGGCACCCGCTGCGCCTCGATCACCGGTGGCTGGGTCGCGCTGCGTCTGGCCGTGAACAAGCTGATGAAAACCGGGGACGTCATTTCCGACCCGCTGGTCGATCCCGTCGCGGCCGTATCCTGCGGCATCTACGCGGGCCAGCCGGTTCTGGATCTGGACTATCCTGAAGACAGCGAGGCCGGTGTTGACGGTAACTTCATCATGACCGGATCAGGCAAACTGATCGAAGTGCAGATGAGCGCCGAGGGCTCTGTTTTCAGCCGTGATCAAATGAACCAGCTGATGGATCTGGCAGAAAAAGGCGTGGGTGAGCTGGTTGCGGCCCAAAAGGCAGCCACCGCATGACCCGCAAGTTCGACGGCGACAGGCTACTGGTGGCCACGCACAACAAAGGCAAGCTTGAGGAGATGACCCATCTCCTTGAGGCCTTCGGCGTGAAGGTTGTTGGAGCGGCAGAGATGAACCTGCCGGAACCGGAAGAAACCGAAGATACGTTCGTCGGTAACGCCCGGATCAAGGCCCATGCGGCGGCACAAGCCACCGGCCTGCCTGCCCTGTCGGACGATTCCGGAATCACGATCGACGCGCTGGACGGCGCGCCCGGTGTCTACACCGCCGATTGGGCAGAAACCGGCAATGGCCGCGATTTCCTGATGGCGATGACCCGGGCACATGATGAGCTCGAGGCCGCACAGGCGCCTCATCCACGCACTGCACAATTTCGCTGCACACTGGTCCTGGCCTGGCCCGATGGTCATGACGAAGTGTTTGAGGGCGTCATGCCCGGTCAGCTTGTCTGGCCCATCCGTGGGGAAAACGGCTTCGGTTATGACCCGATGTTCCAACCGGACGGGCACGATGTGACCTGTGCGGAAATGGTTCCGGCGGAAAAACACAAAATCAGCCATCGCGGACGCGCCGTAAACGCCTTTGTTCAAGGCTGTTTCGGTGGATGACTGGCGGCATGGAGGCTTCGGCCTCTATGTTCACTGGCCTTTTTGCGAGGCTAAGTGCCCCTATTGCGATTTCAACAGCCATGTTTCAAAAAATATTGTTCAAAAACAATGGCTTAAATCGTATTTGACTGAACTGCGTCGCTCGGCATCTGAAACCCCTGACCGGGTTTTGAACACAATCTTCTTTGGTGGCGGCACGCCGTCCCTTATGGCACCAGAAACGGTGGCAGCCATTGTCGACGAGGCGCGCAAGCTCTGGCGCCCTGCGAACGACATGGAAGTCACGCTTGAGGCCAACCCCGGATCGGTCGAGGCAGGCCGGTTTGCCGCCTATCGCGATGCGGGCGTGAACCGCGTTTCCATGGGTGTTCAGGCCCTGAATGACGAGGACCTGCGCCGATTGGGTCGTATCCACACGGTCGCCGAGGCCCGTGCCGCCTTTGCCATCGCCCGCAACTGCTTTGACCGTGTCAGCTTTGACATGATTTACGCGCGTCAGCACCAAACCCCGAAGGCCTGGCAAGCGGAGCTGACCGAGGCGCTGTCGATGGCCATCGATCACCTCTCGCTCTATCAATTGACGATCGAGGAAGGCACCGCCTTTGGGGACCGGTATGCAGTTGGTAAGCTGCGTGGACTGCCCGAGGATGACCGCGCCGCCGACATGTATCTGGCCACACAAGAGATCTGCGAAGCCCACGGCCTGCCCGCCTATGAGGTTTCCAACCATGCCCGTCCGGGGGCAGAATCCCGGCACAACTTGATCTATTGGCGTTACGGAGATTACGTCGGTGTCGGACCCGGCGCGCACGGGCGTATTACGCTGGACGGCCAGAAGATAGCGACAGAGACCTATCTGTCACCCAACGCCTGGCTCAGTGCTGTTGAAAAAGGAAACGGCGAGAAAGAAAGATCATTGCTATCTACGCAAGATCAGGCAAGTGAATACCTTATGATGGGTATGAGAATTTCTGAAGGACTAGATGTTGATCGTTTCAATGCACTTTCCGATCTCACACTGCCAGAAAACAAACTGAGAGACCTGGAAGAGCTGGGTATGATACACCGATCAAACGGCCGATTGATCGCCACCAAAGATGGTCGCGCAGTCCTGAATGCGGTCATTCGAGAGTTATTGGGATAAACGATGCAGTACCTCTGGGCCGCAATGGGATTGATCTGCGTCGGGTTGGCTGTTGTCGGCATTGTGTTGCCGCTGCTGCCGACGGTCCCGTTTCTTTTGCTGGCCGCGTTCTTTTTTGCCCGATCTTCCTCCCGACTGCACACTTGGCTGGTCAGTCATGGAACCTTCGGGCCGATGATCTTGGATTGGCAACGCTCGGGCGCCATTCGTCCGGCCGCAAAAAAGACGGCCACCCTGTCGGTTGCCGCCGTTTTTGGATTGTCTGTCGTTCTTGCGCTTCCAAGCCACGTCCTGATCATTCAGGCAGTTGTCCTTAGCGGGGTTATGATTTTTATCTGGACCCGCCCTAACGGCTGAGCTTGGCGCAAAGATCGTCCAATTGATCAAGGTTTTCGTAGGTCAGCACGACCTGCCCCGTTTCCGATCCCGCTTTGTGGTTGATAGCTACTTTCATCGCCAGAATGGCTGAAAGATCCTTCTCCAACGCGCGCGTATCCGCATCCTTGCCAGCATTCAGATTTCTGGACCGCGGCGCCGCCTGAGGAGCATCCCCCTGCTGTTGTTTTTTCACCAGCGCTTCAGTCGCACGCACGCTCAGCCCGTCCTTGACGACGATCTTCGCCAGCTCAGAGGGGTCTTCAGCTGTGATCAGCGCCCGGGCATGACCGGCAGACAGTTTTCCTTCAACAACAAGCTTCTGAACATCCATAGGCAACGACAGCAAACGTAAAAGGTTCGCAATATGACTGCGGCTTTTACCCAGCGCTTCGGCCAGTTTTTCCTGTGTATGGCCAAAACGGTCCATCAACTGCTTGTAACCCGCGGCCTCTTCAACAGCGTTCAGGTCTGCGCGTTGAATATTCTCGATAATGGCGACTTCCAGAACTTCGGTGTCGTCAAAATCCCGCACGATAACCGGGATATCATGCAGCTGCGCCATCTGAGCCGCACGCCAGCGGCGTTCGCCCGCCACGATTTCATAGTCGCCGCCGCGAACCTCACGCACGATCAGCGGCTGAATGATGCCCTTTTCCTTGACCGAGGCCGCAAGTTCATCCAATCGCTCTTGCTGAAAGGTTCTGCGTGGCTGGTTCGGGTTCGCTCGTAGTTTTTCAATCGGGACTTTCATATCCGGACGGCGCGGGTCTGTGGGCATAAGCCCCCCGGTATCCTGCGTCACATCCGCCATCAAAGCGGAAAGTCCCCGGCCCAAACCTCTGGGTTTTGTTTTTTTGGCGGCCACGGTGCCCTCCTCACTGTCGCTTAGGCGGCGACTTTCTTGTTCTTGTGCATGACTTCCCGGGCCAGGTGCCGGTAAGCCATCGCCCCCAGTGATCCCGAGTCGTACTGCAAAACGGGCAACGCGTAAGACGGAGCCTCGCTGACCCGCACATTTCTGGGTATCTTGGTTTTAAATACCATCTCGCCCAGATTGTCACGCGCGTCTTTTTCAACCTGACGGGACAAGTTGTTGCGGTTGTCATACATGGTCAACACAACACCTTCGATTCTGAGGTCCGGATTCGCAGTCTGGCGCACCTCTCGAATAGTCAGCATCAATTGCGATAATCCTTCCAATGCAAAGAACTCACTCTGCAACGGCACCAGGACAGAATGTGCAGCGACCATAGCGTTGACGGTCAGAAGGTTTAACGAAGGCGGGCAGTCGATTAGCACAAAATCCAGGTCAAACTTGTCGATTGCGGTTTGACGTAGTGCGTCATGCAACAGATAGCTGCGCTTTTCATTGGATATCAGCTCAATATCCGCCGAGCTTAGATCAACCGTCGCCGGGACAACAAACAACCCCTCGATTTCGGTTTCCTGAACGACCGCCTCTAAAGGCGCGTCATCCAATATCAGGTCATATGTCGTCCAATCACGATCTTCGACCCCCAACCCGGTAGACGCGTTCCCCTGAGGATCAAGATCGACAACCAGCACTTTGCATCCAGCCTCGGCCAGGCCGGCCGCAAGGTTGATCGCTGTTGTGGTTTTCCCAACCCCGCCCTTCTGATTGGCTACCGCAATAATCCGGGGCCCTGAGGGACGAGACAAATCAACCACGTGATACTCCTTTGATTTTAAGGATAACGGCCTGAGGCTCAGTTAAACTTGTAATCGGGTCAACGTCGAAATTCCATTCTTCCTGCGCCTCTTCCAGCTCTTTTTTCCACCTTTCGCCTTTCGGCAACAGCGCCAGCCCCTTTTTGCTCAAATGTCTGTCGCAAAAGGACAATAGCGTAGGAAGATCAGCAAGAGCCCGCGCAGAAAGGATATCAGCGCTCAACGGTTCAACCACTTCGATTCGCTTGGAAACAACAGTGCATTTCGCGCCGCACTCGCGTGCAACGTTGCGCAGAAAAGCGGACTTTCGTTGGTCACTTTCAATAAAGGTGAACTGGGCATCTGGTGCGTCTTCAATGGCCATTATGGCACAAACCATCCCGGGGAATCCGCCTCCGCTACCCAAATCCACCCAGTTTTCGAATGGGCCTGCGCTTTTATAAACTTGTACGGAATCCTTTATGTGTCGAACCCAGATGTCATCCAAGCTTTTCCGTGAAACAAGATTAATCTTCGGGTTCCACCGCTTCACAAGCTCTACATAGGTTGTGAGACGCTCGAATGTTTCACGTGAAACATCCAAATCATCAATAGTGGTCCCATTCATACCTTGCGGACCTTCTGATCGCGTCGAAGCTTAGCCAATAACAACGTCAGTGCCGCAGGGGTAACTCCTTCGACACGCCCCGCCTGTGCAATGTTCTCCGGCTTTGCATTTGAAAGCTTTTGCTTCATTTCAGAAGATAGCCCTTCCATCGAAAAATAGTCGAAACCCCGTGGAATCTCATATGATTCATCGCGTTTCATTGCCTCAACATCTTTTTGTTGCCGGGCAATGTAGTTTGCGTACAAAGCGTCCCGCTCTACTTGCAGACGGATCTCCTCCTCAACACTCTCAATCTCGGGCATCAGAGGAACAAGATTACCAAAGTGAACATCCGGGAACGCCAGAATAGCCATCCCGTCCCTGCGGTTTCCATCTTGATTGACATTGATACCAGCTGCCCGAACTTCTTTGGGAGTAAAAGTCTTTTCTGTCAGTTGGGACTTTGCGGCGGACAGCCTCTCCATTTTATTGGTAAACACTCTCTTCCGCTCACCGCCAACACAGCCGATATCCAAGCCAATTGGCGTGAGGCGCTGGTCTGCGTTGTCCGCACGCAAAGACAGGCGGAACTCTGCGCGTGATGTGAACATGCGATAAGGTTCCACAACACCGCGTGTTGTCAGGTCGTCGATCATCACGCCGATATAACTGTCAGCACGTGTAAAATGCAGCGGTTCCCGGTCAAGCACCTTTAGCGCAGCATTCAACCCCGCAACCAAGCCTTGCGCAGCTGCTTCCTCATATCCTGTAGTTCCGTTTATTTGCCCTGCTAGATATAGTCCTTCGACATCTGGTAGCGAGAGAGTCGATGTCAAAACACGCGGATCCACATAGTCATACTCAATCGCATAACCAGGCTGCAGGATCTCTGCCGCCTCAAGACCTTTGATTGAACGCACATACTCAAGTTGCACGTCCTGAGGCAAAGAGGTCGAAATCCCGTTCGGATAGATCGTGTGATCATCGACACCTTCGGGCTCCAGGAAAATCTGATGTGATTCCTTATCAGCAAAACGTACGATCTTATCCTCGATGGATGGGCAATACCTGGGGCCCACCCCATCAATATGCCCGCCATACATCGCCGATCGAGACAAGTTTTTTTCAATAATTTCGTGCGTCCGCGCGTTTGTATGCGTGATTCCGCAGGAAATCTGTGGGGCAATCACCTTTGTTGACAAGAATGAAAACAAGGTTGGGTCATCATCCCCGTCTTGCTGTTCCAGATCACTCCAATCAATCGTCCGACCATCCAGCCTCGGCGGTGTTCCTGTTTTCAAACGCCCCAGGGGTAGCTCGAAACTGTCGAGCCGTTCTGCCAATTTGACTGACGGGCGATCACCCATACGACCGCCGGGCCGAGATACATCCCCAATATGAATAACACCGCGCAAGAAGGTTCCGGACGTCAGGATAACCGTTTTACTCTTGATTTCAGAACTGTCGGCCAGTTTCACACCTGAAACTTGGTTCCCGTCCATCAGGAAATCGACAACTTCGCCGGTAACGACGAAAAGATTTGTCTGTTTTTCCGTCTCTTTCTGCATGGCCGCGCGGTATAGCGCACGATCTGCCTGTGTTCTGGGACCTTGAACGGCTGGCCCTTTGCGTCGATTTAGCAAGCGGAATTGAATGCCGGCCTGATCGGCAACACGTCCCATGACGCCATCCAGGGCATCAATTTCACGGACCAAATGGCCTTTACCCAGCCCACCAATTGCCGGGTTACAAGACATGACGCCTATATCTGATGCGGACAATGTGACCAGTGCTGTCTTGACACCCATACGCGCTGCCGCATGAGCTGCCTCTGTACCCGCATGGCCTGCGCCAATTACAATCACGTCGAAATCTGAATGTTTCACGTGAAACACTCCTTACTTACCCAAGCAGAAACTCGAGAAGATCTCATCCAAAAGGTCTTCTACACCGATTCTGCCAACCAAGGTTTCAAGTGCACGGATCGCCGTGCGCAATTCTTCTGCTGCGATATCATACAAGTCTGGACCCGATTCCAGAACCGCCATAGCAGAACTCAGGGATTCCCGCGATTTGATCAAGGCAACCCGGTGCCTTTCCCGCGTCGCAATACCACTGCTTGTAGTTCGGGTACTAAGTACATCCGAAATCTGGGAAATGAGTTGATCAATACCCAGCCCGGTTTTTCCGGATATTCCACCTTCGGATGGATCTCGAAGATCAGATTTCGGCAAAACCTGTATATCGCCATTCATAATCTGAACACCCAGGTCCTTCGGGTCATCTGTCAGGAACACACGCAAATCAGCTGAATCGGCGCGCTTTCTTGCCAGTTCGATTCCCAAGCTTTCGACGTGATCCTCAGTTTCCCGCAATCCTGCGGTGTCCAGCAATGTGACCGGAAGTCCTGCAAGATCCATTCGAACCTCGATTACATCGCGAGTAGTTCCAGCATATTCCGAAGTAATCGCCGCCTCTCGCCCTGCCAGAGCATTTAGCAAGGTTGATTTTCCGGCATTCGGAAGACCAACAATCGCGACTTCAAACCCTGTTCGAATGCGCTCTGCAATCTGTACGCTATCTGCTTCACGTTGCAGATCAGCCATGACACCCGTCACAAGGGATTTTACCTCGGGTGTAACGTCTGTTGGGACGTCCTCATCCGCGAAATCAATGACGGCTTCCAGCAAGGATGCAGCACGGATCAGATCGCGTCGCCACCGTTCCGCCAATACACCCAAATCACCAGCCAGAATAGTTTGCGCTTGTTTGCGCTGCGCCTCGGTTTCCGCATCAATCAGATCAGCAAGACCTTCGACCTGTGTCAGGTCCATCTTGCCGTTTTCCAGCGCGCGTCGGGTGAACTCACCTGGCTCCGCCAGCCGCAGCCCGTCCATATCGGAAAGGCACCGCATCACTGCGTTAACCGAAGCGGTGCTACCATGGATCTGCAGTTCAGCCACGTCTTCGCCGGTAAAACTGGCCGGCACCTGAAAGGTTAGAACCAGCCCGTCATCCAACCTTGCGCCATCCGCGGCATATAACGACCGGACCCGCATACCACGAGGCGGCAGCGGGCTTCCGGTTAAGCTGGCAGCTGCGGAATGCGCGTGTGGTCCCGACAGGCGGATGACCGCCACCCCGGCTTTGCCTTGCGCGCTGGCCAAGGCGAATATCGTATCCATTCGAAGGCCTCGCGTCGTTTAAGACCTATGTCAGGTGTTCATCGAATCGAAGAACTCACCGTTCGTCTTGGTCTGTTTCAGCTTGGACAACAGGAACTCGACCGCGTCGGTTGTGCCCATCGGGTTAAGGATACGACGCAAGACGAATGTCTTGGCCAGATCGCCCTTGTCGACCAGCAGATCCTCTTTCCGGGTGCCTGACTTGAGGATGTCGATGGCCGGGAACACGCGCTTATCTGCGATCTTGCGATCCAGAACGATTTCCGAGTTACCGGTGCCTTTGAATTCTTCGAAGATAACTTCGTCCATCCGACTGCCGGTGTCGATCAGCGCGGTGGCGATGATAGTCAGCGAGCCACCCTCTTCGATATTCCGCGCGGCACCAAAGAACCGCTTGGGCCGTTGCAGAGCATTCGCGTCCACACCACCGGTCAGAACTTTACCCGATGATGGCACCACAGTGTTGAAGGCCCTACCAAGTCTTGTGATCGAGTCGAGAAGAATAACAACATCTCGTTTATGTTCGACCAAACGCTTGGCTTTTTCGATCACCATCTCAGACACAGCCACGTGGCGCGTTGCAGGTTCGTCGAAGGTTGAAGACACAACTTCACCCTTAACCGAACGCTGCATGTCGGTCACCTCTTCGGGGCGTTCGTCGATCAGCAGAACGATCAGATAGCACTCTGGGTGGTTCTGTTCGATCGAATGCGCGATGTTCTGCAGGATCACTGTTTTACCGGTCCGCGGCGGCGCCACAATCAGCGATCGCTGGCCTTTACCGATCGGGGCCACCAGATCGATCACACGCGCCGACTTGTCCTTGATGGTGGGATCCTCGATCTCCATCTTCAGGCGTTCATCGGGATAGAGCGGCGTCAGGTTGTCAAACGCGATCTTGTGTCTGGCTTTTTCCGGTTCTTCAAAGTTGATCTTGGTGACCTTGATAAGCGCAAAGTAACGCTCATTGTCATCAGGCGCTTTGATATCCCCTTCGACCGTATCACCGGTGCGCAAGGAATGCTGGCGGATCATGTCGGGTGAGACATAGATATCATCCGGACCTGGCAAATAGTTCGCCTCGGGCGAGCGCAGAAAGCCAAAGCCGTCTTGCAGCACTTCCAGCACGCCGTCGCCGCCAACGGTCCAGCCTTCATCCGCGCGTTCGCGCAGAATCTGGAACATCATCTCGCCTTTTCGCATGGTCGAGGCGTTTTCGATCTCCAGCTCTTCGGCCATCGCCAGAAGGTCTTTGGGGCTTTTGGCCTTCAGGTCGGCCAGATTCAGGGATTCAGTGGACATGATATATACCTTCGCCGCTGACATTGCGGCACGAAGTGGAATTTCAGTACGGAAGATACGCCGCCCGGACGGGCGTGTTGATCCCTACATAAGCGCGCGGGCCGTCGGAGTCAAACAGGCCCTCAGAACTTCACAACGACTGCCAGAACGATGATAACCATCAGAACGGTGGGAACCTCGTTCATCATGCGAAACTGCCGCCCAGTGAGCTTATTTCGGCCTTCCAGGAAATCCCTACGTCTCGCCATCAACCAATGATGGAACCAGGTCATGCCAATTACGGCAGCACCCTTGATCCAGGGCCAGGACCATTCCCACCCGACGATGCCGGGCGTGAACACCATGATCAACCCGCAGAGCCACGCTACATACATCGCAGGGCGCATGATCACACGCAGCAGCTTCTCTTCCATCTCAAAGAAGATGGTTTCTGCGCCTTCGACCTTTTGGGCTTTCTCAACGTGATAGACGTACAGTCTGGGCAAATAGAACAAACCTGCCATCCATGAGATCACAGCCATGATGTGCAATGACTTCACCCACGGGTAAATCGTGAAAAGAAGATCGGTCATTCTGGCTCCGAGCGTTGGTTGGAACCCTCCCTAATAAAAAAATAGGAAAAGAAAAAGGATGATGGTTTTGTAGGGTGAGTAAATTCCGTGGATTACTTTTTTGCGCATGTGTTTTCCCCAGGTGGATAGAATTGTGCCGTGAAAAGGTGATTCTGTTGATTTCAGTTTTTATTATTTAATTTCAGTATATTAGTCCGATATCATTCAAGCTTGTCTGGGGATAACTCGTTGGGTAAGACAGGAAATCCCAGTTTTCCCGCGCAGCAAAGTTATCCTTGTCCCAAAAGGACGGTCTTCGAACGACTCATGGAAGTTTCAGGCGAAATTCCCGGGGTTGCGTGTCAACCGGAAAACCATACAAACCATCCTAGAACGCTCAACGATTTGCTCAGGGGTTTTCCACATGTCTGTCCCCATCATCCTTGCCTCGGGGTCATCTATCCGCGCGCAGCTTTTGCGCAATGCGGGCGTGCCGTTCACGGTGGAAACCGCGCGCGTGGATGAGGATACTGCCAAACGCGCCCTTTTGGCCGAAAATGCGCCACCACGGGATATCGCAGACACTTTGGCCGAAATGAAGGCCCGCAAGGTTAGCGACAAGAACCCGGGCGCGATGGTTCTGGGCTGTGATCAGGTGCTGGACTTCGATGGCCTGCTTTTGTCGAAACCAGAAACGCCCCAAGACGCGCTGGCGCAGTTGAAGGGAATGCGGGGCAAGCGACATATGCTGTTGTCTGCGGCCGTGATTTATCAGAACGGTGAACCGATCTGGCGCCATGTTGGTCAGGTACGTCTGCGCATGCGCACGAGTTCCGATGCCTATCTGCGTGACTACATAGACCGCAACTGGGACAGTATTCGTCATGCGGTCGGGGCTTATAAGCTTGAGGAAGAAGGTGTGCGCCTTTTCGCGACCATTGACGGCGACTATTTTAATGTTTTGGGTATGCCCCTGTTGGAGTTGCTGAATTTTCTGGCTGTTAAAGGGGTGATTGATCAATGACGGATAACCAAATTCCTTTGGCCGGCGTAATTGGGCATCCGATTGGACATTCAAAATCCCCTAAACTTCATGGGTATTGGCTAAAGACTTATGGGCTAGCTGGGCACTATGTCCCTATGGACGTCGCACCCGAGGATTTGGAGAGTGTTCTGCGGACCCTGCCCAAAGCCGGGTTTGTCGGCGTAAATGTAACCGTCCCCCATAAAGAAGCCGCCTTGCAGATTGCGGATCACGTGTCAGATCGGGCGGCAAAGATTGGTGCGGCGAATACACTTGTCTTTCAGCCCGATGGCTCGATCCACGCAGACAACACCGATGGCTATGGATTTATGGAAAATCTGCTTGCAGGGGCGCCCGACTGGAACCCACAGGACGGACCAGCCGTGGTTCTCGGCGCGGGCGGGGCTGCGCGCGCCGTTTTGCAGGCCCTGGTAGATGCCGGTGTGTCCGAGATTATGCTGACCAATCGCACGCGTGCCCGGGCCGACCAATTGAAAGAAGAATTTGGACCGCGCATAACCGTGGTTGATTGGGTCAAGGCCGGCAATGTGATCGAAAATGCGGAACTGGTGGTGAATACCACATCGCTGGGTATGCAGGGACAGCCCGAATTGCGTGTGCCGTTGGATGGGTTGCAGCCGGGCTCTGTGGTTACTGATCTTGTCTACGTCCCTCTGAAAACTAGGCTTCTGCAAGCGGCCGAAGAGGCCGGGTGCACAACCGTCGACGGTCTGGGCATGTTGTTGCACCAGGCGGTTCCGGGCTTTGAGCGTTGGTTTGGAAAACGGCCCGAGGTAACGGATGAGTTGCGCGCCACGGTGCTGGGATGAGCTTTGCTCTTGGCCTGACAGGCTCGATCGGAATGGGCAAAAGCACCACGGCGCAAATGTTCGTGGACGAAGGCAGTGCGCTGTGGGATGCGGATGCAGCTGTGCATCGGCTGTATTCATCGGGCGGCGCTGCGGTAGAGCCGATGCGCGATGCGTTTCCTGAGGCAATTGTTGATGGCGCGGTCAGCCGGGATGCTTTGAAAAAAGCCATATCCTTGGATCCGGCGGCATTGAAAGTGATCGAAAGCATCGTGCACCCTTTGGTGGCCGCCGACCGGGCGGGTTTTCGGGATAGCGCCACGGCGGACATTCTGGTTTTCGACATCCCCTTGTTGTTTGAAACAGGCGGCAATGCGGCGATGGATGCGGTTGCTTGTGTTCAGGTCCCGGCGGACGAGCAAAAGCGACGTGTGATGGAGCGCGGAACGATGACTGAGGCGCAGTTCGAACAGATCCGCGCCAAGCAGATGCCCAATGACGAAAAATGCGCGCGGTCGGACTTTGTGATCGTGACGGACACACTGGACCACGCCCGCGCACAGGTGCAGGATGTGGTCAGACAGATACGGGCGAGGATAGCTAATGCGTGAGATTGTACTCGATACCGAAACCACGGGGTTTGAACCCGAAAGCGGTGACCGGATCGTAGAAATCGGCGCAGTCGAACTGTGGAACCATATGGCCACGGGTGAGACCTATCATGTCTACATCAACCCCGAGCGTTCGATGCCCGAAGAGGCATTTGGCGTGCACGGTATCGGTCCCGACCTGCTGGACACTCCGCGCGCCCCGGAAAAGGGTGAGGTCACGCTGAAAGACAAGCCGGTTTTTGCCAAGGTGGGCCAGGGCTTCCTTGATTTCATTCAGGATTCCAAATTGGTAATCCACAACGCATCCTTCGACATGAAATTCCTGAATGCGGAACTCAGGTGGATGGGATTGCCGCAGGTGCCGATGGATCAGGCGCTGGACACGCTGGCGATTGCGCGCAAACGGTTTCCGGGATCTCCTGCATCATTGGATGCGTTGTGTCGACGGTTTAACATCGACAATACGAACCGTGTCTTGCACGGCGCGCTGCTCGACTCGGAAATTCTGGCCGAGGTTTACCTGGAACTGATTGGCGGGCGACAGCCAGACTTTGGCCTGTCCACCAGCGCGGCTACTGCCGGTGGCGGAGGGGACGATTGGCGGCCAACAGCGCGCCAGACGCCGCTGGCGTCGAAAATCACCGCGGAAGAACGCGCGGCACATGAAACATTTGTGGAGAAGCTGGGCGAAAACGCCCTGTGGACCCGCGCCTGAGCCCCTGCCCGGCGCGGGTCGTACCGATTAGGCTTCGGTTTTTTCGGTTTCGGCCTGACGGCGCATCAGCTCGTTGCGGTACAGCGCAACAAAGTCGATATTGTCCAGGTTGACCGGCGGGAAACCACCGTCACGGGTGATGTCGCTGACAATGCGGCGCAGGAACGGGAACAGCATGCGCGGGCACTCGATCATCAGGAACGGGTGCAACTGGTCTTCTGCCACGCCTTCGATGTGGAACAGGCCGCAATAATCCAGCTCGCACAGGAACAGAATGTCTTCCATGCCCTTAGCTTTCGAGGTCAGGTTCAGTTTGACGGCAACTTCGTACTGATGCTCGGTCGGGCGCTTTTTGGCGTCCAGGTTCACCTGAACGGCAATCTCGGGCTGAACGTCGCCAGACACGCCTTTTTGCGCCATCACGTTTTCAAAAGACATATCGCGAATGAACTGTCCCAGAACGCGCATCTGAATCTGAGGAGCGGTCTGTGCCGCGGTGTTTTCTGCAGGGCTTTCGTCAGCCATGGATCTACTCCGAAAATGAAATTTGCCACTGCTTAGCAAGTTGGGCGCGGCACCTCAATGCTGGGGTGGACCTTCGACCCATTTGGATGGCTTTGAGGGGTTCTGACGCGGGCGAACTTCGGTAAAATCTCCGTCGATCACGTCATCCTGATCAAACGGGGTGGGACCAGTGCGGAACTGCGCGCCGGTGCCCATCTGGAACTGTGTGATGGTCGCCTTGGATTTCAGGTATTTGAATACGGCCACCCGAATACCCGGAACAAGCAGTGCAAATCCAATGGCATCGGTGAAAAACCCCGGCGTCAGCAACAAAACACCAGACAGCAGGATCATGGCACCATGGGCTAAAGGCTCGGTCGGGTCGTCCAGTTCAGCAAAGGACCGCTGCAAGTTAGCCAGTGCCATGCGACCTTGTGTCCTGACCAAAACCGTGCCGATTACGGCTGTTAGAACGACTATCGCCAGCGTCGGCCACAGTCCGATCAGGCCGCCGACCTGTATGAACAGGGCGATCTCGATGATGGGCACCAACAAAAATGCCAAGAACAAGTACATCTGCGTTATCCTTTCCCTTAGGCCGGGCTGTGGACTTGCCACGATCTGTCACCTACATAGTGGCATGAGGCCGCGTATACAAAGTCGCGGTCTGAAAAGAGGATGAAATGAACGAACCGATGATCCAGTTGCTGGTCCTGGCCGGAATTGCCGTTTTCCTGATCCTGCGCCTGAAAAGCGTGCTGGGTACACGTGAGGGTTTTGAGAAACCCCCTGTTCAACAGCAACCCGAGGCGGACAAGTCGCGTCGCGGCTTCGAGGTGATCGAAGGCGGGCCGGATCATGACATCACAGACCATGTCGCCGAAGACAGCGAACAGGCGAAAACGCTGGCCGCGATGAAGCGGGTCGAGCCCGAATTCTCTGTTGGTGAATTCGTGCAGGGTGCCCGCGGAGCCTATGAGATGATCGTCATGGGGTTCGAAAAGGGCAATCTGGATGAAATCCAGCCCTTCCTGTCCGAAGAGGTGTTTGACACATTCGTTTCAGTCGTGGCGGCCCGCGAAGATCAGGGTCTGACCATCGAGGCTGAGTTTGTCGGCGTGCGCGAAACCGCGCTGGCGGATGCGACCTTCGACAAAGACACAAACCAGGCGGAAATCACCATGCGGTTTGTGGGTGAGCTGACCTCGGTCGTGCGTGATCGTGGCGGTGATATCATCGAAGGCAACCCAAACACTATTAAACGCCAAAAGGACAGCTGGACCTTTGCCCGTGTCATGGGCGCTGATGATCCAAACTGGCTGCTTGTTGCCACGGACGCATGATTGGCGCGCTCCGGTCGCTATTTCTGGTGGCAGTTATGACCACTGCCGCCAGCGCTGAACCGACGCGATCAATTCTTTCCTTTGACGATCTGGATGGATGGGCTGCCGACGATCACGGGGCGGCCCTTTCGGTATTTCTGAACACCTGCGGCGATCTGGACGATCCGGATTGGCAGGCATTGTGTCGCGTCGCCCGAACCTACGACGCAGACGCGGCGCGGTCGTTTTTTGAGCTGTTCTTTCGTCCAGTTCTGGTCGAGGACGGAGAAGAGGCCCTGTTCACCGGTTATTTCGAACCTGAACTAGACGGGTCCAAAACCCGGACCGACCGGTTCAAATACCCGATCTACAAAATGCCGCCGGAGGCGCGGGCCGAAGGGCTTTGGCTCAGCCGCCGTGAAATCCTGACGGGCGACGCGATGCAGGGCCGCGGCCTTGAGATCGCCTGGGTGGATGACCCGGTCGAGTTGTTCTTTCTGCAAATCCAGGGCTCGGGGCGTGTGCGCCTTCCAGACGGCAGTGCCTTGCGCGTCGGCTATGGCGGCGCGAACGGTCACCCCTATCGTTCCATCGGGACCGAGCTGATTCGTCAGGGTGCGCTGGGTGCGCATGAGGTTAGTGCTCAGATGATCCGCGCATGGGTCCGCAAAAATCCCGAAGCAGGGGCCGAGTTGCTGTTTCACAACCCTTCTTACGTGTTCTTCCGCGAGGTCTCGCGCGTTGCGCCCGAGCTTGGGCCGTTGGGTGCCATGAACCGGTCGGTCACCACGATGCGCAGTATTGCAGCTGATCCGGCTCATACGCCGCTGGGTGCCCCTGTTTGGGTGGAAAAGGACGGCAAGACCCCGTTGCGAAGGTTGATGATTGCGCAGGACACCGGTGCCGCGATCAAGGGGGCGCAGCGCGCGGATATCTTCTTTGGCACGGGGGACGAGGCGGGAAAGGCTGCCGGGCGCCTCAGGGATCCGGGGCGGATGGTGTTGCTGCTGCCGATCCAGCGGGCCTATGCCCTGTTACCGGATGAATTCTGATGTCCCGACGCAAATTGACGGCAGACGAGGTCGAGCTGTGGCGCAAGGTTGCCAAACAGGCTGAGCGGCTGCATCCCGAAATTCCACAATCGGTCCACCCGGTCACACTGCCCAAACCCAAGCCGAACAAACCCCCAAAACCCCGGTTTGAGGCATTCGAGGTCGGACAAAACGCGCCCGGTAGACCCGTGCGAAATGCGTTAAAGCCCTCGATCAGTGAAAATTTGCGGACCAGCCCGGTGCAAATGGACACCAAGGCATTTGGCCGCATGAAACGCGGCAAGATCAAGCCTGAAGGGAAACTGGACCTGCATGGCATGCGCATGGACACGGCTTATCCGGCGCTGACCCGGTTTATTCTAACTGCCCAGGCGTCGGGTAAGCGCCTTGTTCTGGTTGTCACCGGAAAGGGCAAGGACAGGGATGAACCCGGCCCAATCCCGACCCCACGCGGCGTGTTACGCAACCAGGTGCCGCAGTGGTTGGCGTTGCCGCCGCTTGCACAGGCGGTTCTGCAGGTGACCCCGGCCCATATCAGCCACGGTGGCGAAGGGGCCTATTACGTCTATCTGCGCCGGACGCGTTAAAGCGTGCGCACAGCGCGCGTAATTCCGATTTTAGCCGACAGGCATACAAGTATGAAAACACCGCCGATCCACAGGAACTGCGTGCTCAGCGGCATACCGGCGTCGATCAATATCCCGGTCAGGCCGGGGCCGATTGCTGATCCCAAAACCATAACTGCTGTAGCCATCGCCTTGATCGCCCCAATGTGCCGAGTGCCGTAGAATTCCGCCCAAAAGGCGCTTGGTAGCGTGTTGTTTGCTCCAACCGTCAGGCCCAGAAAGATCATTGCAATCAGGGCCCCGCCGATTGAGTTTGTCATTCCTGCGATCACAAAACCAATTGCGATCGGGATTTGGTAAAAAGGCATCAGCCTCGCGGTGCCCCATTTGTCCAGCGCCCAGCCAGCCGCAAACATCCCAATCAAGGATACGCCGGTGAAAACCGGAAACAGGGCGACCAGTTCGATATGCTGCCAGCCCTTGACTTGGGCAAGATGCACCTGATGGAAGAAAAACGCGGTGATAAAGGCCGATGGGGCTAGTATAGTCGGGGCCATGAACCAGAACAGAGGGTGAAACAGCGCGTCTTTCCGGGTCCAATGGCGGCCCTGCATCCCTGTCGCTGAATACGCATCCGCCAGACTCTGCGGCGTGCGCTCCTGACGTAAAAGCCGCGTTAGAACGGGTATGCCCGTCAGGACGATCGCTGCAGATATCACCCATAGCCACCGCCAGTCCAGAAACGCCATCGCGGCCACAAATGCCAGCGGCAGCAGCGCCTCACCAATCGCGTAGCCGACGGATGCAATCGACAGGGCTTTGCCACGTGTAACGATGAACCATCGCGCCATGGCGACCTGTGCCAGATGGACACTCATCCCCTGCCCGAACAGGCGCAACAAAAAGACCACCAGCGGCAACAGGACAAGCCAGCTGTTCACAGCCATGGCAACTGCCGCCACGGCCAGACCGGCCAGAACGGCGGGCCCCAATACGCGGACGCGGAAAACATCTGTCAGCCCGCCAGCCCAGATCATAACGATGGCTGAAACGGTGGTGCCCAAAGAGTAAAGACCGCCCCACGCGCCGTGCCCAAGACCAAATTCCGCGCGAATGTTTCCAGCGAAGATCGAGATGAAGAAGGTCTGCCCAAAGCTGGACAGAAAGGTCAGCAAAACCCCCGCGCCCAACCAGGTCGCGTTGTCCCGAAAATATTGACGCAAGCTAAACTGCGTCACGGGGTAGTGACCTGAGCCTGCCCTGTTTCTGTCAGAACGATTTCAGTGGCACCGTCTGGATTACGCTCGCTGGGCGGAACCAGTATATCGATGCCGGGCCTGTCTTCGCGTCCGAACGTGTTATTGACGCGTCGCAACGAACTGAGAATTGACAAGAGTGCTGGAGAAGTGGCGGCAACGAAATGCGAAGACTCGGCGTCTTTGTTGAACGCAGTTGTATCAATCACGTTTATCGGGAACTCTTCGAGTGTTTCCAGCGAACTGATCCTGCCCAATCTCTCGCCCTCATCCGTTCCGCGAAGGCGAGCGGAGATATTCAAAATTTTGTCTTTTTGCGAAACCATAACCAGGAAAGGATCTGGTGGGTTCTTAATACGCTTCATCTGCGACCGAAACACGTCGACATCCAGATCAGGGGAAATCAAGATGACCCCTTCGATGTTCCTGTTGGCCCAGCCCGGTTCTTGTAGTTCAGCCTGTCGCATCATCTCCATTGACAGGGCACCACCCATTGAATGCGCGACCAGAATAATGCGTTTGACACCCATTGATTTCAGGTCACGGATCGTCTGCTCCAACCCGTCTCGTGCGAACAACATACTGTCGAGATCGTAGGCATATCCATACCCTGTCGCGCGGCTAGGCCAGGAGTAAACCAGCGTGGAGCCGGGAAGACCAATGTCATGGGTCAGCTGGGCCGCGCGGAAAATCGTCTCGGTTTGGGTCGAGTTGTAGCCGTGTACAAAAATCGTAACATCGTCTTCGCCGCGCAAATGTTCGCGTAAACCCTTTGGCCCGCCCAGTTCGGTCACATTTGTAAGAACAAATTCTTTTTTCGGGTTCGGGTTCGCATAAGAGAATTTCAATGTTCCCGGTGTGTGTGATGGCGGGATCGACACTGTTGTTTCCAAAAACTTCAGAGCTTCCCCACGTTTGAATCCATAAGTTCCGTTTGCTTCACGCGCTCGCGTCGTGGCTGCGAATATCTTCTCAGGCGTTCCGACAGTTACGGCCGATGGAACAATCTCGGTTACTGTCCGATCGACACAGGCACTTAGCGGCAGGGACGTAATCAGAATTATTAAATAGCGCAGCACTGGTCAGCCCTCTGGGTGAATTGCGACTACGCTATCTCATTCTGGCCCGGCGTCCAGCGGCACAACGCTGCCAAAGCGGCAAAAACCGGCTGGCGATGTTACAAAACGTAACGGCTGAGGTCGGTGGATTTGGTCAATTCGCCCAGATTGTCGTCCACGAATTGGGCATCAACCGTGATCGAAATTCCGGCCTGATCGGGCGCGGTAAAGGACAGCTCTTCGAACACGCGCTCCATCACCGTGTACAAACGACGCGCACCGATGTTTTCGACGCTTTGGTTCACATCAGCTGCGATACGCGCAAGGGCCGCGATTCCGTCATCGGTAAAGCTGACCGTGACTTCTTCGGTGCCCATCAAAGCGGTGTATTGACGGGTCAGGGCGTTGTCGGTTTCGGTCAGGATGCGCACGAAGTCTTCTTCGGTCAGTGCGCGCAATTCCACGCGGATCGGCAGGCGGCCCTGCAGTTCCGGCAGCAGGTCCGACGGTTTGGCGATATGGAACGCACCCGACGCGATGAACAGGATATGGTCGGTTTTGACCGGGCCGTGCTTGGTGGATACTGTCGTGCCTTCGATCAAAGGCAACAGGTCGCGCTGTACGCCTTCGCGGCTGACATCGCCGCCCCGCGCGTCAGTGCGGGCGCAGACCTTGTCGATCTCATCCAGGAACACGATGCCGTTCTGTTCAACGGATTCCAGCGCGATGCGGTTAACGATCTCATCATCCAGCAGCTTGTCGGCCTCTTCCCCGATCAGCGCTTCATAGCTTTCCGAGACGGTCATTTTTCGTTTCACGGTACGCCCGCCAAAGGCCTTGCCGAAGATATCGCCCAGATTCATCATCCCCATCTGGCTACCGGGCTGGCCGGGAATATCGAACATTGGCATCGGGTTCGACGAGTCGGACAGCTCCAGCTCGATCTCCGTATCATCCAGCTCGCCCGCTTTCAGCTTTTTGCGGAACATCTCGCGTGTGCCTTCGCGGGCATCGGTGCCTGCAATGGCCTCGATCACGCGGTCTTCGGCGGCCTGATGCGCCTTGGCTTTGACATCCTCGCGCATGTATTCGCGGGTTTGCAGGATGGCGGCGTCGGCCAGATCGCGCACGATCTGTTCCACGTCACGACCGACATAGCCCACTTCGGTGAATTTGGTGGCTTCAACCTTGATGAAGGGCGCGCGGGCCAGTTTGGCCAGACGACGGCTAATCTCGGTCTTGCCGACGCCGGTGGGGCCGATCATCAGGATGTTCTTCGGATAGACCTCGTCCCGAATGTCGTCAGCCAACTGCTTGCGCCGCCAGCGGTTGCGCAGCGCAACGGCTACGGCCCGTTTGGCATCCTTCTGCCCGATGATGAAACGGTCCAGTTCCGAGACGATTTCGCGCGGGGTCAGGTCGGTCATGTGAGTTCTATCCAATTGTTTCGCACCGGAACCTAATCATAAGCCACAAAAACACAAGCTGATCACGAAAAACTCACGCCAACACACGGTCTGCACACGGAAAATCGTGGTGATGTGAATCGCCAGACAGAAAATAGCTGCGCATAGTCTGCGTCGACGGGCAAGTTCGCCTGCACTTTGAAATGGAGACCCACATCATGATGACTCGTCGTTCGCTCTTTTTGAATGCCGCTGCAACGGGCGCCGCTCTGACACTGGCCAGCGCCAATGTCGCTGCCGCCGGCGGTGCCAAGAAAAAGGGCACATTCGAGGGCCGCTCGAAACATATCACCACCGGTTCGGTCAAAGTGGTCAAGGACGGTGAGCGCTATATCGTTGAGCTGGGTGATGACTTTTCGCTGGATAACGGTCCGGACCCGCGCGTGGCCTTCGGCAAGGACGGCACCTATGACCCCAACTCGAAACTGGGGGCGTTGCTGAACCTGAAAGGCAAGCAGTCTTATGCGGTACCGCCGACCATGGATATCTCGGGCTATAACGAAGTTTACATCTGGTGTGACGTTGCCGGCGTTCCGCTGGGCGTTGCAGCGCTTTCGTAACCCAACGACGAATTGCGCCCGGAGGCCGGTAAATTACCGGCCTCTGACAAGGCGTTAGGTGCCATAGCACCTGTCTGTTACACTCACCTCAAGGAACCAGTTCCAAGGTGTGTATCATGACGAAGATTGCCAAGATTACGTTATTGTTCGTGGTATTTGTGGATCTGATCGGACAAGGGCTGGTCTTTCCCATCATCAACTCTCTGATCATGGAAACAAAATCCGGGTTCCTGCCGGAAAGCACATCTATGGGCCAGCGCCATTTCTACTATGGGTTGGTGATCGGGTGTTTCTTTCTGTCCTGGTTTTTGGGTGTGGTCTATGTCTCGAAAGTGTCGGACTCCATCGGGCGTAAGAATGCTTTGTTGGTGTGTTTAGGTGGGGCGCTGGCCGGTTATGCCATCACCATCACTGCACTTTACCTTAACAGTTTGCTTCTGCTGATCGTTGGTCGGTCGATCACAGGCTTTACGGCAGGCAATCAGCCCATTGCGCAAGCGGCGATGATCGACGGCAGTACCGATGCCGCCGACCGTGACCGCAATATGGGGTATATCATCACCGGCGTCAGCTTTGGTCTGGTCGGCGGCCCGATTATCGGAGCTGTTCTATCCGACGCGGCGATACTGGGCAGCTATGCCACGCTCAAGATGCCGTTCTACGGCGCGTTTGTTCTGGTGTTGATCGCCATCTTCCTGGTAAGCGTCTACTTCAAGGACACCCGCACCGAACGCGCGGCTTTCGTATTCCGTCCACGTGATATCACCGACAGCTTGATCGCAGTGCGGGAACATCCGATGGTTTTGAAAATCCTGCCCGTCTACGCATTGTTCATGATTGCCAACGTCACGTTCTACGTCTTCGTCGACAACTTTCTGACCAGTGCATGGGGCTACGGCGTGATCGGTGGCAGCATGGCGATGGTGGTCATCGGCTTTGCGCTGGCGTTTTCCAGCACATTCCTTGTGAAACCGGCGCAAGAGCGGTTCAGCAAACACTCCATCATCCACACCTCATTGGTGGTTATGGTGATCTGCGGCTTTGGCTTCGCCTTCAGCCCCAGCGGCGTTCTGAGCTACGTCCCGGTCTTCTTCTTCTATTTCTTCTTCGGCGTCGCCTACCCGACCCTGCTGGGCCTGTTTTCATCCAGCGTTGGCGAAGCGGATCAGGGTTGGGTCATGGGCGTTACGACGGCGGTCTTCTGCCTTGCCGGTGGTGTCATGTCCCTGGTCGGCGGCGGATTGATGAGCATCGACATCCGCCTGCCTTATTACATCGTCATCGCAACCGCCCTACTTGGGCTGGTCGGCATGTACCGGCGCTGGAAGGGGAAAGATATCTCGGCGTTGTTGGCCTAGATCGTCTCAACCGTCAGATTTCCATTGGTATAGACGCAGATGTCCGCGGCGATCGCCATGGCTTCGCGCGCGACCTCTTCAGCGGGCTTATCGCTGCCCATCATTGCCCGCGCAGCGGCCAGGGCAAAGTTCCCGCCCGATCCAATAGCGGCCACGTTGTGTTCCGGTTCAAGCACATCCCCCGCCCCGGTGATAACCAACAGGTCTTTGCCGTCAGTGACGATCAGCATTGCCTCAAGCTTTTGCAGGTACTTGTCGGTGCGCCAGTCCTTGGCCAGCTCGACCGAGGCACGGGCCAGTTGACCGGGTGTTGCTTCCAGTTTTGCCTCAAGCCGTTCCAGCAGGGTAAACGCATCTGCGGTTGATCCCGCAAACCCGGCGACAACTTCAAATCCGCCCGGCGACAGACGACGCACTTTGCGCGCAGTGCCTTTGATCACGGTCTGGCCCAGGCTGACCTGTCCGTCCCCGGCAATAACGACTTGCCCGTCTTTTTTGACACCAATGATCGTGGTCCCGTGCCATCCGGGAAAATCGCTGTCCGCCATGAAAGCCTCCGTGTTCTCAGTCGCTATATATGGGCCGGGCGCGGGATCGGCGCAACCCGTTGCACAACTGCCCAAAAGATATGCACAAAACGCAAACCGGGGTTACCAGACCAGCAATTGTGAGTCCCCGCCCGTGGGACTACATGAGGCTCACAACCGACAACGGGTCGGCTGTTTCAGATACAAGGACTGGGAACATGGCAACAACTGCAAACATCCATGCCCCACTCGGAGCAGCTACTATCCTGCACGTAGTGGATGCATTCATCAATGTCTTCGACTCCGCTGTTGAGCGGTACGAAAACCGCAAGACGCGCAAGATTCTGTCGGGTCTGAGCAACGCACAGCTGGAAGACATCGGTCTGGCGCGCGCGGACATCGCAAAAATCTGATCCCGCAATCAGAACCAGAATTTGAAGCAGCCGCCCGGGTATCCGAGCGGCTTTTTCTTTGTCAGCTTTGCACGTATTTACCAGCCTGATCCGGCAAAAACGCCTCGATCGCGGCTGTGGCGATGACATGGCGCGTGCCAGCGGCGTCATCCACGACATCCAACCCGCCCTTGACGGCCCGCACTTCGGCGCGGCCCCTTGGCAGATCAGCGGCGACCTTGTCACAGTCAACCTCATCAGGTTGTTGAACGGCAATGGTCACCTGAACCCGCATCTCCTTGTGATCGATTCCAAGCTTGGAAAACAGCGTGATCGACGAATGATGCAGCGCGTCCTGCACGGCGCGACAGGCGGCTTTGGTGTAGTCCTGACCATAAAGATCGTTGCCGGTGCCCATTTCCAGAATGATGCGTTTTTCGGTCATTGGGCGGGCTCCATATCGAATGAAACGATGACGGCGGCGTTGGCGATCACGGTGCGGCCATCGGTGTGGGGTTTATCAATATCCAATCCGCCCTTGGTCACAGTGATGTTAGGCTGGCCGTACGGAAAGATCGCCTTCAGCATATCGGTATCGACCTTGTCGGGCTGCTGCACACCCACTTCGGCGTCGATGATCATCGCCTCTTTCGGAAACCCAAACAGCTCGGCCATGTTCACCGAGTTATGCCACAGCGCATCCTTGATCGCGCGCAGGGCGGCCTCAGTGTAATCCTCGCGCCGCAGGGATGTGCCCATCCCGAATTCCACCAGAACCCGTGTTTTCGCCATTTGCTTTCCCTGTATTGACGGCCCAATTAAGCCAATCACAAAAAAGGGCGCCCAAATTCGGACGCCCTTGATCAAAACCGATCACATCGGATCAGATGGATTCGTCGATCCAGCTTTGCAGTGCGGCCTTGGGTGCCGCACCGGCGCGGTTCGACACGACTTGACCGTCCTTGAAGATGAACAGAGCAGGAATGCCACGCACACCCATGGCGGCAGCGGCGTTTGGGTTGCTGTCCACGTCTACCTTGGCAATTTTGATTTTGCCGCCGTATTCGTTGGCTAGTTCTTCCAGAGCGGGGCCGATTTGTTTACAGGGGCCACACCATTCGGCCCAGAAATCCACCACAACGGGGACATCAGAGTTTTTGACTTCGGCGTCAAAGGTATCGTCGGTAACGGCAACGGTCGACATATTCTGTCTCCTGAATGGGGTATCTCGGGAACAGAACGTAGGGGCCGGGCAATCCAAGGTCAAGATATCTGGGTGCGCGACAGGGCGTGCGTCACAAGATCGTGTGGCAGCCACATCAGATCTGCTTTTCTGGTCCATAGGATCGCGGTGCGGATTTCGTGGTTCGGATAGACCTGCGACAAGGCGTTGGCATACGCCCCCATCTGTCGCAAAAGCCCCTCAGGGCATGTCTCTGCACTGTTGGGAACCGTTGCATTTGTTTTGAAATCAATGACCTGAACCTCGGTATCGGTGACGATCAATCGGTCGATCACCCCGTGCATGCGGCGTCCGTTCAGGTCGGCTGTCACGGGCACCTCAGCCAAGGCGCCGGCGGCAAAGACAGGCCGAAGATGCGCCGCAGTCAAAACGTCGCATGCCTCATCCATCAGCTCTTGCCGTTCCGCGTTCTGCATATCGGGCAGAACCCGCGCGCAAAGCTGCGGCCAGTCTTCCCGCGTGACCGAAGGCAAGTGTTCCAGCAGCAGGTGCAATCGTGTGCCGCGCAACTTTGCCACTTCTTCGTCGTGACCTGCATCGCCGGGCAAAGCCTTGGCGCCGCCCAGATCTGAAGGGCTGAGCGTTTCCGCTTCGGGCTCTGGTGGTGTGGCGGGAGACAGGAACGGGGCTGGCAGGTCCGTCACGGCAGTTGAGGTCTTTGCGGATTCAATAATCGGCGATGCGTTCCAATCACCATGTGACAATCGCAGGGTTTCTGAGCCGGGCAGTGCCACCGCCCCTGCCCGTTCCATCGCGGCTTGAACCATCTGATACCAGCTGGTCCCATCCTTACCGACATCGCCGGCAGCCGCCACGATTAACCACTTTTCAGCTCGTGTTAGAGCCACATAAAGCAAGCGAAGCCGCTCATTTTCTTCCCTCGCTCGGGCTTCGTCGCGCGCGCGCGCAATCAATGCCGGAGAAGCATCTGCCGGAACTTTCCAAAGCGGTGTGCCTTCGGCCACCATGATCTCGGCATCGCGCGGAGCTTGCCGTTTGCCCGTATCCGGCAGGATCACAATCGGAGCCTCCAACCCCTTGGAACCATGCACCGTCATCACCCTGATCATGTTTCCGACGCCGCTCATCTGCCGTTTGATTTCCAGATCATCGGTCTGCATCCACACCAGAAATCCAGTCAGGCTTGGGATATCCGTGCGCTCGTACGCCAATGCCTGCGACAACAGCGCGTTGATCCCGTCTTCCGCCTCGGCTCCCAGCCTGCCCAGCAGTTTACGACGGCCATCATGGCGGGTCAGGATGCGTTCTATCAGGTCGTAGGGGCGCAGAAAGTCGATCTGCCCGCGCAAGTCGTGCAGAACGGCCAGTGTTTCAGGGTACTCTTCGGCGCGTTGACGCAGAGCCGCCCAAAGGAACTGTTCTTTGCGCCGATGTGCCAGGTCGAACAATTGTTGTTCGCCCCACCCGAACAGCGGCGATTTCAGAACTGTGGCAAGCGACAGGCTATCCTCGGGCGTGGCCAGAAAGCTCAGCAGCGCGGCCAGGTCTTTGACCGCCAATTCCGCGCCGACCTTCAGCCGGTCTGCCCCGGCGATCGGCAGGTCAGCGGCTTTGCAGGCGCGGATGATCTCGGCAAACAGGTCCGAGCGGCGCTGAACGAGGATCAGAAAATCCCCCGGTTGAACCTTCCGCCGTACAAATGTGCCGGGCGTTTCGCCATCCTCGGGGATTGTCTCACCCTGTTCGATCATTGCCTTGATCGACTGCGCCACCTTCTCGGCCAGAATGACGGTATGATGCCGCGCGCCGGGCCGATCTACCGGATCGGTCCAGTCGGTATCGTCATCGTCTTCGATCTTTTCGACCACGGGCCACAGATCAACTCGGCCCGGCAGATCCGCCTTGAACGCGCGGTGCTGGCTTTCCTTGTGAAACCCGGCCTCAGCGCGGTTTTCAAACAGGATGTCGACCAAGGACAAGATCGCGCTGGAGGATCGGAATGAGTATTCTAACGTGGAATCCCACAATTTAGAGCCTGATTCAGAGAGCTTCCGCCCAAACTCAGCCTGCATCAGATCGAATGCCTGCGGATCGGCGCCTTGGAAGGAATAGATCGACTGCTTTTTGTCACCGACCACGAAAATCGTGCGTTCAACCCCGGACCGGGCCCCTTCCCCGCTGGTAAATTCCTGCGCTAGTTTTTCGACCACATCCCACTGATCGGGACTGGTATCCTGCGCTTCGTCCACCAGAATGTGGTCGATGCCGCCATCCAGCCGGTACAACACCCATTCGGCAACCGCCGGATCATTCAGCACCTGCCGCGCGCGTAGGATCAGGTCGTCAAAGTCCAACCAGCCGCGTAGTTGCTTGCGCCGCTCATATTCCGGCAAAAACGCCGCAGCCAAGCGGTGCAGCACCATTGTCTTGCGCGCGGCCACCAGGGCCAGCCGATTTTCGCGCGCGGCCTCGACCCGCAGCATCAATGCTTCGAGCTGGGGCATCTGGTCCACCAGCACGTCTTCTCGCAGAGCTTTGGTGGGGAAACTGTTGATTTTGGCCGTAAAAGGTTCTTTGGCGGATTTTCCGGTCAGAAATACACTTTCCAGAATTGGCAGGCTGCTGACGCGAGCCTCGGTAAACGCTGCCAGCTTATCGGCCGCCTTGGCGTTATTGCCGCCGCTTTCAGAAAGCGCCGGCAGGATCGACCGGATCAATTCCACTTCGCCGCCCAAAAACACACATCCTATCAAAGCGTCTTCATCGAATCCGTTGGCCAGTTCAAACTGCTGCAGCACATCGGCCCATTCCAGCGGCTGCGCAAACAGGTTGCGTTTCTGGGTGATGGCCGCGGTGAGTTTGTCGAACCCAGTATCGGTGACAAACCGCGCGACGTCTTCGATCAAATTGGCTTGGGGACCTGCGGCGAAATCTTCGACAATCTCTTCACGCAAAAGGGCCGCCGCGCGGTCCTCCATCTCTGAAAATTGCGGGCTGACCCCGGCTTCAAGCGGGAAACGCCGTAGCAGTGAAGCGCAGAACGAGTGGATCGTCTGGATCTTCAGGCCACCGGGTGTTTCGATCGCGCGTGCAAACAACGTTCTGGCCTGTGCCAGCCGTTCGGGGTCAATAACTCCCGGAACACCCAGATCGGTCAGTTGGGAAAGAAGGCCGACATCATCCTTCATTGCCCATTGTCCGAGGCGATCAAACAACCGGTTTTGCATCTCGCTGGCGGCGGCCTTGGTGTATGTCAGACAAAGGATATGCTGTGGCTGCACGCCGCCCAACAACAGACGCGCCACCCGATCAGTCAGAACCCGCGTTTTTCCAGAGCCTGCATTGGCCGCCAACCAGGTCGAGGCGTCGGGCCGCGCGGCCTGTACCTGCCGCTCGGTTGCGTCGTTGCGGGCGATCATGTCAGGTCCTCAGGCGTTGTGTCATCAGTGCGGTCCCATTCCCCGAACCGGGCCAGTTGATCGTAGTCACCCACATCCGAATCCTTGTGCAACATTCGACGGGATGAAAACCCTTGCTCAGGCTCTAAATAGGCAGAAACCAACTCTTTTAGCTCGGCCAGAACCTTGTCTGGCGGCTCTTTCGACAGCGGCGCGGGTACTTCTTTGTAAGTGCCGCCCATACCAATGAAAATCGCCTCGGCCACGGGAGAAGGGTCGAAACCGTCGATACCGCCCTCTTCGGCCATCGCGGCTTCGATCAGCAACTGTTTGTCGAACTTGGACTGCTGGCTTTCCGTCGGGGGCGTTCCTGTCTTGTAGTCAACTATCCGCAACGCGCCGCGTTTGTTGCGATCTATCCTGTCGGCGCGCCCCGCGATGGTGAAATCCAGGGGCGTCAGCACAAGTTTCACCGCCGCCTCGAAGGCGACTGGTCCCCCGTCCCCTCGCCGCGCGATTTCAGCGGCCAGAAAATCATCCGCGATGCGTTCCAACCGCGCCAGCCACAGTTTACGCGCTGTGGGCCACGCAACATGTTGATCCAACAAGGTTTCCGCGCGTTTCAAAAAGTTTTCGCGGGTCAACAAGGCGGTGTCCAGAACACTGTCTTTGACGAAATGTTCCAGAATTTCGTGAATCACGATCCCGCGCAACAAGGCATCCGGCGCTTGCACCAAAGGGTCCAGCGGTTTCAAGCGCAGCACATGTTTGGCGAAAATCGCATAAGGATCGCGGATCAGCCGTTTGATTTCCGTCACGCTCAGCCGATTTGGGCGCGATGCCACTGGCGGCCGCGGAGATGGGCGCGTTGCCGGTTCGATATGCGGCGCGACTTCAAGCTGTTCCGCCCATTGCAGCCATTGCCGGCCTTTGTTGCGCATTTCTGACAGTGCCTCACGCCCGCCCTGCCCCGGCAAGCCGTGCAGCAGGTTCGTCAGGCGGTTCAGCCAGCGTGATGGAACGGTTTCTGCGTCATCGGACCGCTTGGCACGGGTCAGCCAGACCTCGGGCGCGCCGATGGCTTGTTGAAAGTCATGTGCCGACAAGCCGATCCGCCGTTCGGGCAGCAAAAGTCCGGCCTTGTCGCGCATCTGGCGGTTCAGCCAGGGGTCTGGCGCGGCGGCCTCGGGCCAGCTGCCTTCATTTAGGCCGCCCAAGATAAGCAAATCTGCCCCTTGCACGCGCGCCTCAAGCGTGCCCCAGATCATGATGTGTGGATGCGGGGCGTCGCGATCCCGGACCTCTTCGCCCGCGAGCAAAGCACCCAACAGGTCGGCGAAATCATGGGCGGTCATCGGGCCGCCGTGTTGTGCCTCTTTTTCCAGTGCGCTTAGGACGCCTTGCGCCTTTTGGCCTGCGTTCTTGTCCCAGAGCGTGCCTGTTTCCCCTGACGCGCCCGCCGAAATCGCCTCGGCCAAGATGCGCAGTCTGGCAACCCAATCCGTCAATGGGAGTTGGCCCGCGATCTGTTGATCGCAGAAATGGGAGTTTAGCCAACGTACCCAGTCCTCGGGAACTTCTTTGCGGATTGCAAAAGCGGTCAGGCTAGCGCTGTCCGGGAAAGGCGGGCCATGTCGGCGCAAATCTAGTTCAAGGTCCCGCGTGTGCAGCAAATGCGCGCCGCGCTCGTCACCATCATGACACAGCGGGTGTTTCAGAAGGGTCAACAATGCCTCGCCATCCAGACGCCGTGCGAAAAGCCCCGCCACGTGACGCAGAAACCGGCCGGGCGGCGATAGTTGCAGCGGTAGACCAGCGCTGTCATCGGGAAGGATGTTCCAGCGATCTAAAGCAGCGCTGACTTGGCGGGTCAGCATCCTGTCAGGTGTGATTAGCGCGGCAGTTTGGCCGGTTTCGGCTGCCTGGCGAAGGCGCAGTGCGATGGCCAGGGCCTCGGATCTGGGCGATTGCGCCTCGACCAGTGTCACGTCCTTTGTGGCGCCATCCAGATCGGTCAGTTGCGGGCCTTCGGACATCCATGCATCAGTGATTGGCGCCGGGCGTAAAGCCAGCGAAACCAAGCGGTTGCGAGCAGGCGAGGGTGGTTGATCACCCGTCCAAGGCATGATTTGATCTGGCTCCAAACCAAGCCGTGACATCAGCTTGCGGAACCGGTACTGCGGGTGATCTTCCGATGTCAGCGCATCGTCCAGTCCTTGCCAAACGCGGTCGGGCTGATCGAAATCGTAACCCGGCAGGATCAACGCGCCTTGCGGCAGGCGCGCGACCGCCTCCATTAGCATCAGAGTGGTTCCGCGAGACCCGGTTGACCCGGCAAGGATAACCGGATGCTGCGGCGGAGCGACTTGCCAACGTTCTATCAGGTTTTCCACCACAAGCCGCTGCCGGGCCTGAACATCCAGCGCATCTGGGCCTGAGTCTATGATTTGATCGGCAATTCCGATGAACTTTTGCGCCCTTTCCCAATGCCCGGACATGTCACTGACATCCAAATTCCGGATCGCGTCGGGCGAAACACCTTCGCCCTGCATCTCATCAATCAACGCGGCTAGGCTGTCGGACAAGTCAAAAAGTGAAGACCGTGCAGCCAGATCAGGCTGTTGTTCCAACAGCTTAGCGATCAACTGCGTCAACTCTAACCTGCGCCGCAGCGGTGGAATCGCCGGAGGTATCTGCGCAAGATCGACGCTTTCCCCCAGATCGGTAACCAGTGAAAGACGCGGCAAAAGGCACGCCGGGCCTTGGTCAAACAGGTCGCGGACGCGCCGGGCCATACGCCTTGTATTGACGACCAGTTGAACGCGCGCCAGCATCTCGGGCGGATGCGCTGCACTGCGATCTTGCAGCCCCTGAACCAGCATTTTTGGGAAGTCCGAACCGGGCGGAACGGCAAAAACGCGCGGAGCTGGGCTGGGTTCAAACATCGGCAATCAACCCCTCGGCTAGTGCAATCCCTTCGGGGTGGCCGACATCGCACCAGCGGCCGGGATAGGTGAGCGCAAACAGACGATCCTGCCGCTGCAACCGGTCCCATAGCACGTTAAGTGAGAACGCTTTCTCAGGGATATCCATCAACCCTTCGGATTTCATGATCTGCGCACCGCCATAGATCAAACTGCCGCCGCGCACGATCCGTCCGTTCTCATCTGCTGTGAAATCGCCTTTGCCCGTGTGCCCGACAGTCTGATCCACCGGTACGCACATCAACAGCGCGTCCATGTGATCGGGGTTCCACGCCTCGCGGAGCATCGTCAAAGGGTTCGGTCCTGACCAGATCGCGTCTGGGTTCAGGGTGTAAACCGGGTGCGAACCAAGCAGGGGCAAAGCGGCGCGTATTCCGCCGCCAGTCTCAAGAATCTCCGGCGTTTCATGGGAAAGCTGAACACCTTTTGGGACCAGGTGAGCCTCAAGCTGATCTGGCAGATAATGCAGGTTGGCCACGATACGCTTGGGTTGCAGGTCATTCACCAGATCCAACGCGTGGTCTATCAAGGGTCGACCGGCGACCTTGATCAGTGGTTTGGGCCGATTTTCGGTCAATGCGCCCATACGGGTGCCAAACCCGGCTGCAAACAGCATGACGGCTTCGGGGTCTTGGGTCATTTCTGTCGGAGCCTGTCCAGATTTTCAGGGGTGGGTGCGGGCAAGGCCTCGCGCAACAGATTGGCGATGGTTACCAGTGCGGGATGTTCGAGATCCCGCATCAGGTGGGCCCAAGTCGCCGGAATCAGATCGACATAGCTGGGCTTGCCGTATTCGGTTGCCAGCCGGGCAAAGACGCCCAGAATACGCAGATTTCGCTGAGCACCCAACACCGCATAGGCGGTGCGGAAGTCATGATCATTCACCCCAGTCGCCACGATATAGCGATTCACCATTTGCATCTCGGTTCCGAGTGACACATCGCGACGCACATCCTGCAACAAAGATACCAGATCATAGGCCGGATGGCCCAGCATGGCGGTTTGAAAGTCCAACAGACCAGCGCGCTGAACCCCGTCGCGATCCGGCAACCAGATCAAGTTTTCAGCGTGGTAATCGCGCAGCACAACAACTTTGGACCCCGAAGTTTCCCGGTGCAGAATGTCCGAGAACCGGTTTTCAAATCGGTTACGCGCATCGGCGTCGTGCGTGCCCTGCACGGCCTGCGCGTATTTGGTAAAGGACAACGCGGCCAGCTCGGTCATCAAACTCGGATCATAGGATCGCAAAGAAAGGCTTGGCGCGTTGTACAGGTCGATCAGAACATCCGTCGCGACCTCATAAAGCGCACGCTCCATGCTGGGGGTCTGCGCAAGCACGCGCGCGAAGAGGTCGTCGCCGAGATCTTCGAGCAGCAGAAAGCCGTAATGCGTATCCTCGGCATAAATCTCGGGCGCGCTCAGACCAAGGGACCGCAGGTATTCGGACATGCGGGCAAAATCTTCGACATTTTCTGCCTTGCCCGGAGGTGAATCCATTAACACCGCCGTCTTGCCGGTTTCCGGATCGGTCAGCCGCTCGTACCGCCGGTTCGATGCATCCCCGGCCAGCGGCGCGTGCTTTGCATTTGACCATTTGGTCTGCGCGATCAACGCTTCGGCCAATACCGCGCGGTTTGTCATGCGGGAATCCTTAGTTTCACGGGCCATTTCGGGTCTGACCAGCGAAGGGTCAGATGGCGTGCTTCTGTCATGTTGGGGTCTGTTTCGAAGGATATCTTCGCCGCAGACTCCGGCATCAGCGGGCCCAGTTTATCCGGCCATTCAATCAGACAGATTGCGGTTTCGAAAGCCTCGGTCAGGCCCAGTTCTTCGACCTCCTCAACCGCGCTCAGGCGGTACAGGTCACAGTGCCAGATTTCCCCGGCCGGCGTGTCATAAGCCTGAACCAAGGTGAAAGTCGGCGAAGGCACATCTTCGGGCTCGATCATCAGCGATTGGATCAGGCTGCGGGCAAAATGGGTCTTTCCGCTGCCGATCTCGCCCTCAAGCAACAAGATGTCTCCAGATCTCAATTCTGCACCGAGGCGGGCAGCGAATTCTGCTGTTTCCTCGGGCGAATTCAAAGTGATCGTGCAGGGCGAATTGGTCATGGCGCCACAATGGCCTTGCGCCCGGTTGGCTGCAACCCGGTTCAGGCGCTGATTTGCTGCGCCTCTTGCCGCATCAATGCATCCCGATCCACCGAGAAACGAACTATGGTGGCCCCGTTTTGCATTGGGCTGACCGTGCACAACACCTGGATACCGTTTCGCAGATAGATCACGCCTGACCATTCCGCGCGATTTTCCCGCGCCTCTACAAAATCGCGAATTTCGCCAAGGATCGGTGTCGCGGTGCAATGTTCCTGCCAGCTTTTGGTCACCTCAAGAACGGAGTCCGCGTCAAAGCCTGCGTCGCCAGTATCACCCCAAAGCTGTTGGTAGGCGAAATTGGTAAAAGCCAGCGTACCATCGTCACTGAAGACGGCGATGGCATCGGCCAGTTTGTCCAGAATGGATTGCATCAGATCCATTTCTGACCGGAACCGGCGGGTCAGAGTGATCTCGGCAGTGATGTCCTCGAACAGAAAAGCAACCGCTCCGTCCGGGTGCGGGCGCCCACTGACCGAGTAAACCGAGCCGGAGGGCAGGGACCAAGTTTCTTGATAGTTCCCGTCTTCTGCCGCTTCTAGAAGGTCGTTCATCTGACTACGCCAGCTGCGGTAATTCTTGGGCTCGGGCATCATGTGCTGATCCCGCAAGCGATCGAAAAAGCTGGACAGGCTGGGGCGGCAGCTTAGGAAATCCGGGGGCAGGGTGGTCAGGTCGATCAGGGCCGGGTTGAACAATGCCAGCTGGCGGTTGCGGTCAAAAATAGCCAGCCCGATGGGCAATTGCGCGAAGGTCTTGGTCATGGTCTGAACGAATTTGCGCTGCGCCACCTCCGCCTCGACGATTGCGTTGATGTCCACGGCATAAGACAAGTGCCCTTCGGGGTGATCTACTAACGTCAGATCGAACCACAGCTTGTTTTCACTGAACTCGGAGGAAATTGAGACCCGCGCCTTTGCACTTAGCCGTTGGTCGGCATCGGGGACCGGAAACAATGGTGCGGTCAGGTCCGTGTCCTGATCCCGTACTTTGCGCACCAGCGAAACATAAGCAGCATTGCACCAGCGCACATCGCCCTGATGATCCAACAGCCAGACAGGGTAGGGCGCTTTTTCCATGGCAAGGCGGTTTGGATCATTTGATGCGATTTGAGTTATCGTGGGGCAATCGGTACGGTCGCGCAGCTGAACGCGTACAATTCCGTCTATCCATTCGCACAGAACATCGCGTTCAACCGTGCAATCGATGGCCGGGATGACCAGGTTGCCTTCACGCCGGACCTGATCAGGTGTTTCGGGGAATGTTGGAAAATCCCTGTGCAGCAGCCGGCACAGATCGGCCCAATCACGGACCTGCTCGAACCCTTCCAACGCGATGTCCGAGTGACTGATAAGCCGGTCACCATCAAACAGGAATGCCGCATCAAACAAGGAGGCAGGTGAGGACAGCCCAAAGTTGTCCCCCCGTTCCCGCCTGCGGGGCAACAGCCACTGCACGGCAAGACTTGCGGAAACAAGGCCGATGATGGCCAGAATGATCCAGTCGACCATGCGCCCTCCGGTGCGCGAAACCAAGAAGCGGTACTATGCGCCTTAATAGTTAACGGGGTCTTAACCAATGTTAGCCCGTGTCAGATCAGGTTTGGAACCGTTGGTTTACACCTGAAGGCACAGGCGTATCGCCGGTTTGCGCATCCACAAGGTTACGGGGCCAGGTCACCTTGACGATCGCACCCCGGCGTTCGGGGTTATCCGACAGGGTTTGGTATGGGTCCGATCCGTTGGCAAAATCCAGCTCTGCTCCGCTGCGTTCAAGCAGCGTTTTGGCAATGAAAAGACCCAGACCCATGCCTTCATATTCCGGACGGGTCCTTTTTTCGGTCTCGCTGCGGCGGCGGCGCATGAAGGGATCGCCGATCCGGCCAATCATCTGCGACGGATATCCACGACCGTCATCCATGATGCTGACGGTGATCTGTTTGGTGGACCATTCCGCCTCGACCCAGACATTTCCGCGCGAAAAATCCACCGCGTTCTGGATCAAGTTGCGCAGGCCGTGAATGATCTCGGGCTTGCGCAGGATCGAGGGCTGCTGCACATCGCCATCCTCGGCCGGGCCTTCGAAGAAATGAACGGTCTTGCCTCGGTTGATATGCGGCTCGGCAGCTTCATGCACCACGGTAGAAAGCGGGGCTTGACGCAGATGCAGGTCGTCTTTGCCCGCCCGGCCCATGTCTCGCAGGATATCGCGGCAACGGTTCGCCTGTTCGCGGATCAGGGCGGCGTCCTCGATAAGGTCGGGCCGGTCATCCAATTCCTCAATCAACTCGGAGCTCGCCAGTTTGATCGTTGCCAGCGGCGTACCCAGCTCATGCGCGGCGGCGGCGACCACGCCGCCTAGATCGGTCAGCTTCTGTTCGCGTGCAAGCGCCATATGGGTGGCGGCCAGCGCTTCGGACATAGATTGTACCTCTGAGCTGACGCGATGCGAATACGCGCCCAGAAAGACAATTGCGATGACGATTGCGGCCCAGTTTCCGAACAGTAGAATATCTGGGATGTCCAGTTCTGCCCCCAATGCGGTGCGTAAAGGCAGGTGGAATTCGGCCAGAAGTGTTGTCAAGGCAATGGCAACGCCGCCGATTATCAGGGTTGACCGGGTGCTCATGACGCTCGCGGAAATCGTGACAGGCCCCACCAGCAACAGCGCAAACGGGTTGTTCAGCCCGCCTGTAAGGTACAGCAAAATGGTCAGTTGCAGCAGGTCGAACAGCACCATCAGGAAGTTCTCGAACTCGGACAGGCGCTTGTTGCGGGGAAACAGCAGAATTGCAGTCAGATTCCCCATGACCGAGACGCCAATCGCCAGGTAGCAAAGCGTTGCGTCCAGCTGGATGTCATAAGTTTGCTGCGCGACCGTGATCGCCGTGATCTGGCCGAAGATAGCCACCCAGCGCAACAGGATCAGGGTGCGCAGCCGAATCCAGCTGCTGCGTTCCTGACCGCGCCATAATGTGATGTTGGAATTTGCCATCGGTCGATTATGTCCTGTTGCATCGGCTGAACTTCTTGATAGGTGTCCCGGCCGAAACGATCAACAACCCCTCTTACGTCAGGATTGATGTCATGGTCCGTCTTTATGCCATCCTCGCAACCGTTGTTCTGGCCGTGGGCTTGGGGGCCATGTGGCTGCTGACGCGCGGTGCCGGATCAGATGACAAGTTCGCACAATGCCGGACCAGTCAGATTGCTGGCGGGACGGCGGCCATCGGCGGGCCTTTTGAACTGCTCAACGGCAAGGGCGAAACAGTCACCGATACCGATGTGATCACCGAGCCGACGCTGGTATACTTCGGCTATACCTTCTGCCCCGACGTCTGCCCGTTCGATATGTCACGTAATGCCGAGGCTGTGGACATTCTGGCCGAGCGTGGCCAGTCCGTGACGCCCTTGTTCATTTCAATTGACCCGGATCGCGATACGACCGAAGTGATGGCCGATTATGCCTTTAACCTGGGCGGCAAGACCATCGCGCTGACCGGCACGCCTGAGCAGGTCAAGGCCGCCAGCAAGGCCTACAAAACTTACTACAAGGCCCATGACAAAAGCGATGAGTACTATCTGGTAGACCACTCGACCTTTACCTATCTTGTCACGCCCGAGGATGGGTTCATCGAATTCTTCAACCGGGACGACACCGCCGAGCAAATGGCCGACAAGGTTGGGTGTTTCCTCGACAAAATCTAGAAAACGACGGGTTGTTTGACCTTTGGGATGGCGCTGCTATTACTCATGGTTAAGCCAAAGGCGTGAAATAGCGGAAAGAACAGAATATGGCGGACAGCTCTGACCTCGACATCGGCCCCGATAAAACGCTGCTTTTGGTGGACGATGACGAACCGTTTCTGAGACGTCTGGCAAAAGCGATGGAAAAACGCGGGTTCGAGGTTGAAACCGCAGGTTCCGTCGCCGCAGGCCGCGCCATTTCCACCGCCCGCCCGCCCGCCTACGCGGTCGTTGACCTGCGTCTCGAAGATGGCAACGGTCTGGATGTGGTCGAAGTTTTGCGCGAAAAGCGCCCTGACAGCCGGGTTGTGGTCCTGACCGGATACGGTGCGATTGCCACCGCCGTTGCTGCGGTCAAGATCGGCGCCACGGATTACCTGTCGAAACCCGCCGACGCCACGGACATCACCAATGCGCTACTGGCCAAGGGCGACGAACTGCCCCCACCACCAGAAAACCCCATGAGTGCGGACCGCGTCCGTTGGGAGCATATCCAGCGGGTCTATGAGCTGTGCGACCGGAACGTTTCCGAGACCGCACGGCGCCTGAACATGCACCGCCGGACATTGCAGCGGATTTTGGCGAAACGCAGCCCACGTTAAATCTCTTCTGGTCGGACCAAAGCGGACCTTTGCTTCGTTCTGGACGTGGAGATAGAAACAAGCGCACTATTTCTGGGGTATCGGCAAGGGTGCTGATGCCCTTTCTCTTGTTTGCTGCGGAACGAGGAGTATCTAAAAATGTCTGCACTAACCTTTTCACACATCGGAGTAACCGTTCCAGACCTGGAAAAAGCGGTGGAATTCTATTCTAAGGCATTTGGACTTTATGTGCTTATGGAGCCCACCGAAGTGCTGCATGACGATAGTGCCATAGGTCAGATGTGTGACGATGTTTTTGGAGAAGGCTGGGGTTCATTTCGGATTGCTCATCTTTCGATGGGGGATGGTATAGGTATTGAACTCTTCGAGTTTCCAAACACGATCGAAGAAGAGAGGCCGTTCGAATATTGGCGTCGCGGGTTGTTCCATTTCTGTGTTCAGGATGACAACCTTGAAGAACGGGTCAAGATCATCGAAGAGCTCGGTGGAAAACAGCGAATGAAGCAGGTTCGCAAATACTACCCAGGCGACAAACCCTATCGCATGGTCTACATGGAAGATCCGTTTGGAAACGTATTTGAGCTATACAGTCATTCTTATGAACTAACCTATTCGGCCGGGGCATACGCGTGACTTGTTTGTTGGCAGACCACCAATCTGGTAGTTTCCGTGTTAAATAATTTGAAATAGTGATATGTGAATGTCGTCCAATTGCGGAGGATGGCATGAACAATCTCACGACGGCATTTCGAAGGGCTCTGTCAAACTACGCCAATTTCAATGGGCGTTCTTCGCGCCCGACGTTTTGGTGGTGGGTTCTGGCCGTTCTTCTCGTTCTTCTGGTGACGCGAATAATTGATGGCGCTTTGATCGCTCCGATGCTCGGATTTGGGGTGTTTGAGCCGAACGCCGGACAACCGCTTTCCGTTTTGGTTTCGCTTGGGCTTTTGCTTCCCAATCTGGCGATTGGAGCCAGACGTTTGCACGACATCGGACGAACTGGTTGGTGGCTGTTGATTGGCTTGATTCCGATAATCGGAACTCTGGTCCTGTTGTACTTCTACATTCAGCCAAGTGAGAGTGGTTCAAACCAGTTTGGAGAACCCGACGTCTTCCCCTGATTTGAGGGATGAAAGTCGTCGTTTCAGGCTACAGTTTCAACAGCAGTTCTTCGCGCCGTTCAGTGTATGTCTGCCGCACCTCCGTCGGCGGGCGCAACGTGATCCCCAACCCCTCCATCATCGCTTTGTCCGGCCGCCCAAAATCCTTGAATGCCCTGGCCCAGGAAAAGTCTGCAACAGTGCGCCGGTCCTGACAGTTTAGTGACTTGATACCAGTACCACTTTGCCCGAGGTTCGGGCAGGGAATTCATCTTTCGTCACAATGGAGTAAATCAATGATCGGCTATGTGACCATCGGCGTTTCGGATTTGGAGCGCGCCAAAAGTTTTTATACGACACTGTTTGCCGACAAGGGCGCAAAGGTTGTAATCGACGCTGGGCGCATCGCTTTCATCGGTAATGACCCTTCAGCGCCAATGCTCGCCGTTTGCACACCCTACGATGGCGAAGCCTGCGAGACCGGTAATGGCGGAATGGTTGCTTTTGCAGCTGACTCCAAGGATGAGGCTAAGGCGCTTTACGAGAAGGCAATCAGCCTTGGTGCCACAGATGAAGGAGAACCTGGCCAGCGCGTCCCTGATCGGTTCTACGGCGCTTATGCTCGCGATCTGGACGGCAATAAGCTGTGTTTTTACGTCTTTGGCTAAAGCTGCGTCAGCAGAGCCATATGACGTTCCATATACGCCCGCCGCACTTCAATCGGCGGGCGTAACGTGATCGCCAACCCCTCCATCACTGCTTTATCTGGCCGACCAAAGAATTTGGTCGCCTCAGCCTCAGAAAACCCAGCGATCTGTGTGGCCTCCATCCAAGCGCTGATCTTGTCGGCCTTTTTAATCTGTCGTTTCACCGTTTTCGGCACCGCTGCAGGTAGGCCGAACCGAATGTGGATGGCTGCTGCCAAACGGTCATCCAGCGCGCCGTAATCCGGGCCAACGGCGGATTTTACGGGCGAGATCATATCTCCGATCACGTATTCCGGCGCGTCGTGTAACAACGCCGCCAGTCGCCATTTCACCGGGGCTTTGGGTGCAATTCGGCCGAAAAGCTCTTCAACCAGAAGGGAGTGCTCGGCCACGGAATAGGCAAAATTACCTGCTGTCTGACCGTTCCAGCGGGCCACAAAGGCCAGACCGTGCGCGATATCCTCGATCTCGATATCCACAGGCGTCGGGTCCAGCAAATCCAGTCTGCGACCGGAAAGCATTCGCTGCCATGCTCTGGGTTGTGTTGCCATTCTGCCATGCCTTGTGAAGTAGGACACGTTAACTTCGCGCTTTTGTGCTATGATGTACCTGTCTGGATCACAGGCTGCCAACAATTTATTGAGCTTTCGTGCTTTGAACCTGCACGTTTTGATCCCGACATATGGACTGAGGGGGGCGTACTCCTTTCAGTTGTGCCCCTCTCGTACTGAAACGCGTATCGAAAGGAGCATGTTATGTTCAAACGTCTATTTGCTATAACTCTAACCTTCGGCATGGCCGCTACTGCGCCGCCTGCCTTCGCCAAAAGCTGTGCACAGCGCGAACATGTGATCGCCAAACTGCAGGACAGTTATTCAGAAGAACTGGTCTTTGGCGGATTGCAGAAAACACGGGGCGCACGGGCTGTTATGGAGGTTTGGACCTCGAAGACAACCGGAAGCTATACGGTTCTGGTCACCCAGGCGAACGGCATTAGTTGTATTGTCGCCGTTGGCACAGATTTTTTTGAAGCGATACCAAAGATAGAGCTAAAGGGTGAACCAAGTTGATTTAGACGGACGGTTTATCCCCTTTCCGGCCATCCACGTTGCCACCTGCCCCTAGGAGTGCTAGGGGCTGCCCGGACTGTGATTTACCGGAATGGAGCACCTGATGGCCGGGGACTATATCGTCAAAGACATTACATTGGCCGGGTTTGGCCGTAAGGAACTGGACATCGCCGAAACCGAGATGCCGGGCCTGATGGCTTTGCGCGCGGAATACGGTGAAACCAAACCGTTGAGCGGCGCGCGTATCGTTGGTTCGTTGCACATGACCATCCAAACGGCTGTTCTGATCGAAACACTGGTCGCGCTGGGCGCGGACGTGCGCTGGGCATCGTGCAACATCTTCTCGACGCAGGACCATGCGGCGGCTGCAATTGCAGAGGCTGGCATTCCTGTATTCGCCATCAAGGGTCAGACGCTGGAAGAGCACTGGGATTATCTGGACAAATCCTTCCTGTTCGACGATGGCCCAAACATGATCCTGGACGATGGCGGCGACGCGACATTGTACATTCTTCTGGGTTCACGTGCTGAAGCAGGTGAGGACATCATCGCTGTCCCGACCTCCGAAGAAGAAGAAGTCATCAAAGCGCAGATTGCCAAGCGTTTGGCGGCATCCCCGGGCTGGTTCACCAAGATGCGCGACCAGATTCAGGGCGTGTCAGAGGAAACCACCACCGGCGTGAACCGCCTGTATCAACTGGTGAAAGACGGCCAACTGCCGTTCCCGGCGATCAATGTGAACGACTCGGTCACCAAGTCGAAGTTTGACAACAAATACGGCTGCAAGGAATCGCTGGTTGACGGCATCCGCCGCGCCACTGACACCATGATGGCCGGCAAGGTTGCCGTGGTTTGCGGTTACGGTGACGTTGGCAAAGGTTCGGCCGCGTCTCTGCGCGGTGCTGGTGCCCGTGTGAAAGTGACCGAAGTTGACCCGATTTGCGCCCTGCAGGCCGCGATGGACGGTTTCGAAGTCACGTTGCTGGAAGACGAAGTCGCTTCTGCCGACATCTTCATCACCACCACCGGCAACAAGGACGTGATCCGCATCGAGCATATGCGCGAGATGAAGGACATGGCGATCGTCGGCAACATTGGTCACTTCGATAACGAGATTCAGGTGGCCAGCCTGAAGAACCACAAGTGGACCAACATCAAGGAACAGGTGGACATGATCGAACTGCCCTCGGGCAATCGCATCATCCTGCTGTCCGAAGGCCGCCTGCTGAACCTTGGTAATGCGACCGGTCACCCATCTTTCGTGATGTCAGCCTCGTTCACCAACCAGGTTCTGGCGCAGATCGAGCTGTTCACCAAGGGCGATCAGTACAACAACGACGTCTACATCCTGCCCAAGCATCTGGATGAGAAGGTCGCGCGTTTGCATCTGGATCGCATCGGCGTGAAGCTGACCAAGATGGATAACGAGCAGGCATCTTACATTGGTGTGAAGCCCGAAGGCCCCTACAAGCCGGAACACTACCGTTATTGAGTGCGAAAGAACGCATGAGCAAACACACCGGACGCCGCCGATTCCTGTTATCGGCGGCGTCTTTTGTTTTTAGTATTGCCGTTGTAGCCATCCTGTTCGGAGGGGGCGGATGGTGGTTGTTGGCGCACCCGGAAACACCCGTGCCATCGCATTGGAACCCTTTGCGAGAGCTGAAAATCACCGCGCCGGTCACGCCAATTACCCGGTTTCAGCTTAATCGAGCGCTGGCGAATGAAGTACAGTGCCGAGCCGCCTTGGCCGACGCCGGCGCAAACTTTGAAGCGATGGATGATCTGATCGTGGATGAGAATTGCGGCATCACCGGGCGCGGTCTGTTGTCTGCGCTGGTGACATCGGGTGTAAATGCAGTTGTAACCAGTTGCGCGACCACTCTGCGGCTGGCCATGTGGGAACATCATGTCGTTCAACCCACTGCGAGAGATCTTTTGGGCACGCAGGTCAGCCGATTGCGGCATATAGGCAGTTACAATTGCCGCCAGATGCGTACCGCTCAGGGTCAGAGCAGTGGTTGGAGCAGCCATGCCAAGGCGGATTCCATTGATATTGTTGGTTTGCAATTTGCTGATGGGCGCAGTCTGACCTTGCTATCCGATTGGAGCGCCGACGGACCTGAGGGTCAATTTTTGCGTCAGATCTGGCGCGGCGCATGTGATTGGTTTCGTGTGGTATTGGGCCCTGATTTCAATCACTTGCACGCGGACCACTTTCATCTGCAGGGTCCCGGTTGGGGTTATTGCCGATAGGTCACCTTGACGGGTATTTAACGCAGGGACGGAAAGAAATCTCCGCGTCCTTGTGGTGTGAAATCCAGAATATTCCACAGGGGCCACGCCGCATCCACGTGCCGCGGATGCCAGTCACTGGGTTCGAAGAACAGCTCGGAACTCCAGAAATGGCTTATGCCGTCCGCATCGCGCTGAAAGATGTTCAGGATCGGCAGTTGGCTTCCATCCTCGGCCTCGGCCAGATAGTCGCGCTGATAGTCTGTGCCCAATGCAGAATAAAGCGGCAGATCATCCCAAGACATTTCCGCTTTCAGCGCTGCCAGCCTTTCACAGGTGTTTTGCGCCACGACCGCAAAGGCGATTTTCTGCGATATATGGGCGATCTGCCCATTCAACCCGTCCAGAAAGGCAGAACACATCGGGCAAGGTGCCTCTGCATCCGGACCGTACATAAGCGAGTATATAGCCAAGGTGTCATGTGATCCGAACAAAGACGACAGCGGTGTCGGCGCACCCTTGTCTGACCGGAATGCATAGTCCTGCGGAACTGCCCCACCTTTGGGCAAACCGCGGCGCAGTTTTGCAACATTTTCAATCTGAGCCCGCAGTTCGGCTTCAGCCGACAGCAAGGTGTTTCGTGCGGTTCTGTATTGCGAAGTTTCGTTGGGTAGCGACACAGGCATTGTAGCCTCCTGGTTCTGGAACAAGTAATATATTTAACCTTATTGTTAAATAAAGGGCCATCAAAATCAAGCCTCAGATCAGACCGGCAGGGTTTAGGGGGAATGCCGCTAATTTTTCCCTTTGTGCAAATTCCCGCTCCCGTTACCGTGTCTGCGGCGCTGGTATGGCCAAAAAACGAGTTTCAACCGGGAGATAACCATGGGAAAACGCGACGACCTGATCGCTAAATATGCCGAGGACCTGAAGTCCAAATGCGGTATGAACGCAGATATGGATCTGCTGACCAAAGTCACAATCGGCTGTGGCCCTGCAATTTATGACGCCGACGCATCGACTGTCGCGGCAACTCAGGAAGGTGAGTTGGAAACGGTCAAGAACAACTTCCTCATCAAAAAGCTGGGCCTGTCGGACGGACCGGAACTGATGGAAGCGATCAACAAGGCACTGGAAACCTATGGCATGTCCGAGCGTAACAAATACCGCGCCGTCGTGTATTACATGCTGACCAAGCACTTCGGCAAAGAGGCTGTTTACGGCTGATCCCGCCACACCTTTTTTGCGGCGCCCGTCAGATCCCTGGCGGGCGTTTCCAATTTTAAGTACTTGCCGTTTGAACTGCGCCGTAAGGATCGATTAGTGTCAGAATGTGACCAGGACGGTCAGAGCCAAAATTTCCATACGCGTGTGGTGAGTCGGGAGCACGCGGGGTAGGGAAGGTTCTGCATCTGTCAGGGCCTTCCCTTTAATCTGTTATTAAGTAGCCTGCGTGCCGCCCAGATCGCAGATCACCTGCCATTCCGCCTCGCTGACCGGCTGAACGGACAGGCGAGAGTTTTTGACCAACACCATTTCCCCCAAACGCTCGTCAGCCTTGATCTGGTCCAGCGTGACGGGGGTTGCAAACGGGCGAACGGCCTTGATGTCCACGCATTCCCAACGCTCATCATCCGTGGTGCTGTCGGGATGCGCCTCAGCGCAGACCTCAACAATACCAACAATCGCCTTGTCCCTTTGCGAGTGGTAGAAGAACCCGCGATCGCCAACTGCCATCTGACGCATGAAATTGCGCGCCTGATAGTTGCGCACGCCGTCCCATTCTTCGCCCGCATCCCCTTTTGCAACCTGCTGGTCCCAGCCCCAGGTCGATGGTTCGGATTTGAACAGCCAGTACGCCATCAGCCTATGACCTTTTTCCACGCAATCAGGTCAACCGATTGGAACAACCCGGCTTTTGCATAAGGATCGTTGTCCGCCCAATTTTGCGCGGCGGCCATGTCTTCGACCTCCAGAATGATCAAAGAGCCGATCATTGCGTCGCCGTCCAGCAGCGGACCCGCCTGCGCAACGACACCCGTTTCCTCAATATAGGCCAGGTGGGCAGCGCGATTGTCCAGCCGGGTTTGCAGCGCGCCGTCCTTGTCACGGGCGATGAGAGCGATCAGCATATTATTCCTCCTTCAGGGGTCGGTTGAGCAGGGCTCGGATAGCTTCGGTAACACTGTATGCGCCACTGCTTAGGTCCGCCACCGTTGTACTGATGGGCATGTCCAGCCCCTCAGCGGTGGCAATTTCCGTCATGGCCCGCGCGGTGGCGACCCCTTCAACGGTGGTGTGGGTATCGAACTGGATATTCCGACCCAATGACAGGCCAAAGCGATAGTTTCGGGACAGTTCGGACGAACAGGTCAGCACCAGATCCCCCAACCCAGACAATCCCATTAGTGTATCGGGTCGCGCCCCGCGCATCAGCGCAAAGCGCTGCATTTCTGCAAACCCGCGTGTCATTAAAGCGGCGCGTGCGCTGTCGCCCAACCCGGCCCCGATTGCAGCGCCGCATCCGATGGCCATTACGTTCTTCAAGGCGCCGCCAAGTTCCGCCCCAATCATGTCGGTGGTTCGATAAAGGCGCAGGTTGGCAGTGGTCAGGTCGTGTTGCAGCGTCAGACTCAGCGAGTCATCTGCGCAGGCCAAGGTTAGCGCCGTTGGCAGCCCGCGTGCAATGTCGTCGGCAAAGCTGGGCCCGGTCAGCAGGGCGGGTCGCGCATCCGGGATCGTTTGCTGGATCACTGAAATCGGCCCAAGCCCGGACGATAGCTCGATACCCTTGCAGCACGCCACCAAGGTTTTTCCGGCCAGATCAGAGGCCTGCGCTTGCAAGGCATCGCGCAATTTTTGCATGGGGACAGCTATCAGCAGAACATCAGCCTTGGTCGCCTGATCGATGTTCGATGTCACCGTGATATCAGCAGGTAAAGCCACGCCAGGCAAACGCTGAGTGTTTTCACGTTCTGTCTGTATGTGCCGGGCCTGATCCGGATCCCGTGACCACAGCGTAACCGGCCCGTTCCCGGCCAGTGAAATGGCCAGGCTCGTGCCGAATGCGCCAGATCCCAGAACCGAAACGCTCATGCCTTGGCGCCTTTCTTGCCGCCGCCCAGCATCGCGGGGCTGGTTTTATCCAGCGGCCAGCGTGGACGGGCCGTCAGGTCCAGCCCGTCGCGTGCGCCCATGCGAAACCGTTCCATCCCGGCATAGGCGATCATGGCGGCATTGTCGGTGCAAAGGTTGAGTGGTGGTGCGGTAAAGCGCGCGCCTTTTTCTGCGCAAACAGTCTCTAATGCGGACCGAATGGCGGTATTGGCGGCCACACCACCTGCGACGGCAATAACCGGCTCTGTAGGGTTTTCCTCAAGATACCTGTCAATCGCACGGCGGGTTTTCTCGGCCAGAGTATCGACGATGGCTTGCTGAAATCCGGCACACAGATCAGCGCGGTCCTGACGGGTCAGGCCGCCCTTTTCGGCAACAATTTGATCCCGCATCCGCATCAACGCGGTTTTCAGCCCCGAAAAGGAGAGATCACATCCCGGCCGATCCAGCAGAGGTCGGGGAAACCGGAAACGCTTGGGATCGCCAGAACGTGCTTCGGCCTCCACAGAGGGACCGCCGGGTTGTGACAGGCCCAGCAGGCGGGCGGTTTTGTCGAACGCCTCGCCGGGGGCATCGTCGATTGTGCCGCCAAGGCGGGTAAATTGCTCGGGCCCGTGCGCGATAAGGTACTGGCAATGCCCGCCTGAAACCAGCAGCATCAGGTAGGGAAAGGCGATGCCATCCGTTAATCGGGGCGTCAGCGCATGACCCGCCAGATGGTTTACGCCGATCAGGGGAAGCCCGGTCGCGGCACTCAGCCCCTTGGCGCACATGACGCCGGACATGACCCCGCCGATCAGGCCGGGACCCGCAGTGACGGCGATCGCATCCATATCGGCCAGTGTCAGTCCTGCAGCCTCTAACGCCTGCACCACGCAAATATCCAGTTTTTCGGCATGGGCCCGCGCTGCGATTTCGGGCACGACCCCGCCGAATGCGCTGTGCAGCTCGGTTTGACCGTGAACAATAGACGACAGAACCTCGGCACCCGCACCATCGGATTGGCGCACAACAGCAGCGGCCGTGTCATCACAGCTGCTTTCCAATCCAAGAACGGTAAGTGTTTGCACCATAGGCCTGATCCGTTGCATCATGACACTCAAGCGGGGTATCACCCTGCGCGGACGCAAACAATCCCAAGGCCGAAGGCCCCGCCATTGTATTTGTTGATGACCCGCCCTCGCGCCGCCTCTGAAAGGTTTGTGGCACAGCTGTCGGACCGCGTCAGGTCGCGGGTGGATGTCATCTATTCTCCGATCCTGGAAATCCGACCCCTGAGGGTTGCGGTCGAAACGGACGGAATTCGCGGATTGATCTTTACTTCGGCCAACTCGGTCAATGCCGCCGCGTCGTTGGGCGTTAAACCCGATCTGCCCGCCTATTGTGTTGGTCCGGCGACCACTGGAACCGCCAAAGGGGCTGGATGGGATGCATTGATGGTGGGTAATACCGCCGAAGAACTGGTGGCCTACCTGTTGAAGCACCGGCCTGAAAGCCCATTGCTGCATCTCAGGGGTGAACATACGCGGGGAAATGTTGCCGGGCGTCTGACCGAATCGGGGCTGACGGTTCACGAACAGATTGTTTATCAACAGCGTTTGTTACCGCTGACATCCGAAGCGGCTGCGGCCACATCCAGTGACAGACCTGTTCTCGCACCGCTGTTTTCGCCCCGAACGGCGCGACAATTTGCCGAAATTTGGACCGGAACCGCGCCCTTGTGGCTGGTTGCCATTAGCGAAGCCACGGCCGAGCCCCTTTATTCCTTGGACTATGAGCGCCTGAAGATCGCCAAAGAGCCGACACCCAAGAAAATGCGGAAAGCCGTGAAAAAGCTTGTCAAACACGCGATGCGGGTTGAGCGTGGAGAGACCACTGATTAACTTAGAGCGGTCTGTTATTCATATGAAATTGGATTCGATAAGGGGAACGTCGCGGTGGCTCGTAAGAAAAAAACCGATCAAAAGCCGGTGGAAGACCCCAAGTCGGACGAAACAGTTGAATTCACCTCGCTGCGTGATGAGACAGTCGTTGACGCGGATGAGCCGCTAGAAGAGGCCCTTTCCGAAGCCGAAGCCGAAGCCGAAGCCGAAGCCGAAGCCGAAGCCGAAGCCGAAGCCGAAGCCGAAGCCGAAGCCGAAGCCGAA